>BA000048.1:1344750-1680938 GCA_000270325.1 Candidatus Caldarchaeum subterraneum
GGAAAAAGTAGTAGTAGTGCATCGAAGGGATACTCTCAGAGCTTCGAAGGTTCTAGCCGAAAGGGCGAGAAACAATCCCCGAATAGAGTTTGTCTGGAACAGCGTGGTCACCGAAATAATCGGCGACAATAAGGTTGAGGCGGTACGTGTCAAAAACCTCAAAACAGGAGAGGAACAGATAATCAGAACCGAGTCCGTGTTCGTTGCGATTGGACACAAGCCCAACACAGAGATTTTCGCGGGACAGCTTGAGATGGATGAAGAGGGATACATCAAGCTCTTCAACGGGATGATGACAAGTGTAAAAGGAGTTTTTGCCGCGGGTGATGTGCATGATAAGAAATATCGTCAAGCGATTACGGCTGCCGGGTTCGGATGCATGGCTGCCATGGAGGCAATAAGGTTTATCGAGAGCGGTGAGCTGGAGAAGCTTAGTCAGGTCTCGACGAATATCTCTCCTTCGAGGACGTGAATCTTGTAGGTTTTGAGGTTTTTTGTCGCAGGGGGGTTAAGCACCTCACCCGTCTCCAGCCGGAACCGTGAGAGATGCACTGGACATGTTATAGTTCCGTCGACAACAAGCCCGTTAACAAGCTCAGCATATTCATGAGTGCATATGTTTGAGACGGCGAAGAGTTTTCCCTTGTGGCGGAGAACAAGAACCTGCTCACCTCCCGCTTCAACAACACGCATATCTCCTTCGCCAAGCTCATCTTCTCTACAGACTTTAACCAGCGGGGACACAGCTCCGTTAACCTTTTTTCGCCTAAAAAAGTTGACTACAACACATTCATCCATATATCTGCGCACTGTGGTGTTTTGATGTGGGTGGCTGCGAGTCGGCTGTGATAGGGTCGCCTCTGAGGCGGCTTCTCCAAAACCCTTTCAAAATCCTAGCCGAAGTAGGGTTAAGGCCTATGCATCGTTTTCTCGACGTGGGATGCGGTAAAGGGTTTCTCACCTTTCCCGCGGCCTCGGTCGTCGGTGAAAAGGGGATGGTGTATGCTGTGGATGTTTCTGAGGAGTATCTGGAGATTGTTAAGAGTAGGGCCGCGGCCCTGGGCTTGGGTAACGTAAAGGTTCTGAAGACGGCGGGCGAGGATTTAGAGGGTGTGCCAAACCATGTCATCGACCGTGCCGCATATCTCTTCAGCCTTCATCATATCGGCGACATCAGAAAATCTCTCGAAACGCTGCGTAGCAAGCTTGTGGACGACGGGTTGGTCTACATTCTTGACCCCATAGGCTCACGTCTCCTGGGGCATGGGACAAGCCCAAGCCATGTTTTATCCATCCTCGAAGAAACTGGTTACAAAGTTACCGGCTTCACGAAAGGTCTATTGTTTTGGAAGGCGTTGGCGAAGCCTGTTTAAGATGCGAAAGGCTTCATCTCCACATTCATGGATGCGAGGTTTAGAACCGCTGCATATCCAACGTCAGGCTCAAGCCCAAGCGACCTCTGAAAATCGGTCTGGTCCTGCCACGCAGCGGCGTTCACAAGCTTTACTCCCCTGTATGATGTGTTGACCAAAACATGTATGTGTCCTGTCTGGAGGAGATTAGGCTGCTCAACAATCACCAGCCTATCCTCCTTCGATGGAAGGAGCTGTACGCTGCCTCCGTAGATGGGTGCGAGATGCCTGTACCTGAGTAAGGCGGTCACCACTTCGGCTGCGTTTTCGGGAAGAGTGCTGTATGATGTGGTTGGAAGAGATTGTATGATGTCGTCGAGTCCCTGGCCGTGGTAGACGGTTACCCGTCTGCCGTCGAAAACAAGCTCCGCGGGGTTGGATAAATGAATCATCCTCCTATACTCGTCCAGCAATTTTCTATAACGGTCCTGGAGAGGGGGCTGTGGAAGAGCTTTTCTGACAGGCTCATGATTGCCAGGTATGAAGACTATCTCGATGTTCGGAGGTATTTCTGCGAGGAGTTTGCCCGCCTCCCGTAGCTGTTCCTCAACATTTCTGTACATCAAGTCTTTCTCTTGACCTGGATAAATGCCGACACCTTCGACTAGGTCGCCGCCTATGACTAGATGTGTTAAGCGTTTGACAACACCATCTCTACCACGGTTAAGCCAATCGAGGAAACTCTCGAAATAGTCTCTCCTAAAATGCTTGCTCCCTACGTGTATATCTGAGATAAGACATATGTAGGCTTCCTCGGTCTGCGGTGTTCTCCTGAACTGTTGTTCATCGATGTCGGGATGGATTATTTCGGTGAGAATGTTTATTCCGCCTAGACGTTTTATTCTCATCGCCACAACGGTGTCGGTCAAAAGCTCAAGGGCTTGTTTGTAGAGTTGCTGGTTTCTTTTCGAGGCGACGACCTCCAGCTGTCCTGAGGGGTCGTCACAAGTTATCTTGATGTTGCCGGGCCCCTCCTTCTTTGAAAGAATCATCACAGCCACAACCGTCTCTCCGCCGTCGCGGATGGCGGGAACCTCTGAAACCGGTGTGAACTCGAGGCGACGTTTTGAGAGGATGCGTTTAATGAGATGATATCTGCTGAGAAAGTAGCTTCTGAACTCAGCTATGTCGCCCTCTATTCTGTAGTCGTTGTCGATGACGGAGATTGTCTCGAGACGCGGAACATGTATGGGCTTCTCCGAGGCAGGCGGTGGAGATGATTCGGCTGGTTTTTCCACCGGCTGCTGAAGGTCTTCGACGTCTATGACCACGGCCTCGGGCCTGTTTTTCTTCAGCCTCTCGATGGCTGAGGTGAGTGCTTGAAAGGGGTTGCTGTATTCCTCGAGGCGGCGTAGTGCTCTCTCCGTCAGTTGAAACCCTTCACTAACCGCTGTCGAGATAAGCTCTTTGTATAGCTGCCGCTTCTGCAGAGACAACCAATTACGAGGCCCTATGCCTCCATAAATCCGTAAACGGTTATGAGGGGGTGGCCTGTGTTATCCACGTGTTTGCGGTAGCCGGCTGTAGGGCGCAGATACTTTTCCAGAAAAGAGGATACACTCCGCATTTCGCCGAATACGTCGACGACCCTCTCACGGGTGACAGAGTTGTCGTCATGGCCGACCCACACACACGCCGCTCAGCATTCATCTACCACCCCGAGAAAAAACAAATCATATGGGAGCATAGGGTAACAGGCTCCCAGCTTACATCAAACCCCCACATCGCCCGCCTCATCACCGAGCCTCTCCCATCCTTCAACGCCAAACCGGGAGACATAGTCTGCGCAGACCTCGACAACCGCTACATCGTCGTCGACCGAAAAACCAAATCAGTGAAATGGAGCACCGGCTTCAGCGACGCGAAATGGGCCCACGACATCATGCCGACAAAAGACCATGAACACGTGCTCACAACGGATTATGGCAACGGTATGCTGAGGCGGATAGACGGCTCTGGAAAAATTGTATGGAGCAGAGAGCTGGGGAAAGGGTTGGCTAAGCTATCCCGCGTAGCTGGTGAAACACCCAGCACCGTGCACAGCAACAGCTTTGGCGGAGACCTGCTCGCTGCGGTCAATCAGGATATCCGCGGAGTGTATGAGCTGCGTGAGGAGGATGGAGAAGTTGTGTGGAGCTGTCCACCTTTGAATCCTTCGAGGAACTGTACGTGGACGCTGAAGCCTCATGCGGCTGTGAGGATGGGGTTGGCTGAGCTGGATGGGAACCTGACGGTCTTCAACCAAGAAGCAGGAGGAGGGTTCGTAGCTGTTGACAGAGATTGCAGACCGAGATGGGGTGTCTCCAAGCCACTCTCCCTTATAGACGGCAGACCCATCTACAGGCCAACGGCTCAAGGCCTGTTTGAGACCACGCACGTCTTCCTCACACCAAACGGGTTTCTGGGACTGATTGACTGGGACGGTGACAACTATTCCACGGTATATGAGCTTCTCGAACCACCCCGCGGCGGAACACTAACATGGCTGCTGGCCTGGAACCACGAAACAGCGGGTGTTGAAGAGTTTCTCGACCCGCCTATCGAGACATGTGAGTGGCGGGAAACTGTGCTGCATGTCATCAACCATGGAGACGGCAGGCTGAAGCTGAAGCTGCTCGCCACACATTCACCCATAGTGGACACGGGGGAGACATGGGGCTGGAGCTGGTTCACGTATGAAACTTTAACGGTTGAGCCGGGTGGACACGGTGAAGCAAGAGTAGACGGTTTCTCGGCTGTGCGCGTGGCCGCTTCCTCGGAGGGGCGCTGCAGATACAGCGTCTTCGTCGTAAACAGGGGCTGACGCATTTTCGGACAGCTCTCTCAACTTATCAACAGCCGCTGGAACAGTTTACGTGGTATGGGGAGGAACGCCGCAACCTATCGCCAGCTCCTCGAGGAGGAGGTGCGTGGATGGTCAGGCTTCAGAGAAGCTCTCCGCAGAGAAGAACGTGAAGCCTTCGACAACCTGGTCAACCAAGCATTCCGCTACGTCCACGCGGGAACCATGAACCCCCTCCGCAGAGCCTTCGACAACCTCACCATGTCACTCCTCCTTTCACACGAGGAACGGCTCCGACAGCTCGAGGAAACCCTGCGAAAAACCATGCAAATAGACAACCGATACCCAACCCTCAACCACTTCCTCGAAAAATGAGTTATATAATCCCGAAAACATCCAAAAAAGGCGGACAGGGCCCGTAGCTCAGCCAGGTTAGAGCGCCAGGCTCATAACCTGGTGGCCGTGGGTTCGAATCCCACCGGGCCCACAGAGCAGCTATAGTCCAAGATATGTTTTTTTGAGATGTTCGTTGTTGGCGACTTCTGTGCTTGGGCCCTGTATGGCTATTTTGCCGTTTTCCATGACATAGGCGGTGTCGCTTATAGACAGGGCTCTTTCGACGAACTGGTCCACGACGAGGATGGTTAACCCTGTTTCACGGAGTTCTTCGAGTTTTTTGAAGATTAGGTCGACGAGCTTAGGGGCGAGGCCGCTGCTCGGCTCATCAACTATGAGGAGGTCCGAGGGTGTTATGAGGGCCCGTGCTATGGCGAGCATCTGAGCCTCTCCACCGCTCAGCAGCCGAGCGGGCTGGTTTCTCCTCTCCTTCAACACCGGGAAAAGCTCTAAAACAATCTCAAGCCTCTCCTCAAACTCGTCCTGCCGCCGAAGCATGTAGGCCCCCATCAACAGGTTGTCCATCACCGTCAGATTCGGGAAAAGCCTCCGCCCCTCAGGCACCAACGACAATCCCATCTGCCTCATCCTGTGAGCAGGATACCCTGTAACATCCACTCCCTTGAAAAAGACATGGCCGCTGTAGGGCTTGAGCAACCCTGTCAAAACCTTTATCAAAGTCGTTTTGCCGGCGCCGTTGGCCCCTATCAAGGCTGTGACAGACTTTTCCTCCACCTTGAAGTCTATGTTCCAGAGAATCTGGAGAGGGCCGTAGCCGGCGTTCAGAGCTTTTGTTTCGAGAAGCGTCATCATCCTCACCTCTTCATGACCCGGTTTTTCCACCAAGATAGGCTTCGATGACCTTGAGGTTGCTGCTCACTTCGCTGGGCGAGCCCTCAGCGATGACTTCGCCATAGTTCAGCACAACCACCCTATCCGAAATATTCATCACAAACCTCATAACATGCTCCACAAGCAGAACCGTGACACCCATCTCATCCCTAATCCTCTTCACGAGCGCGGTCATGGAGTCAACCTCCGCCGGCGTCAACCCCGCGACAATCTCATCAAGCATTAGAAGCTTCGGCTGCGTCGCGAGACTCCGCGCCAGCTCCACAAGCTTCAGCTGAGGAGTGTTCAGCTCACGTGCATATCTATCCCTAAGATGATAGACGCCTGTGAGCTTCATGGCTTCCTCAGCCCGCTGCCTCGCACTATCTTCGTTTCTTTCTCTAAGGTATGCCCCGACGAGAACGGTTTCGTAGACGGTCATGCCGAGGAATGGTTTGACTATCTGGAAGGTGCGTGCTACGCCTCGTGCCGCTATCTGGTGAGGCTGTAGACCTGTTACGTCTTCTCCGAAGAGCTTCACCCTGCCCCTGTCGGGTTTTATGAAGCCTGTGACGATGTTGAAGAGCGTTGTTTTGCCCGCGCCGTTCGGGCCTATCAAGCCCACAACCTCGCCCACTTGGACACGCATGTTGACGTTGGTTAAAGCCGCGAGTGCTCCAAAGTTCTTGGATATTCCCTCGAGAACCAAGGCGTCCATGGAATTCACCGTCCCGAAGAGACTGTGAAACGCTTAGCCAGAGAGTCGATCAGAGGACCAAGACCATCTGGCTTGAACATGATTATGATGACGAGGATGATGCCGAAGATTACTTGGTGGAGGCCGATTATCACGGCGCCGAGGGTGATTCTCAGATATTCCTGGACTGTGAGCAGGATTATTGAGACTATCGGTGGCCCGAGAAGGTGGCCTAGTCCTCCGACTATTGCAAGGGTCGCTGTCTGGATGCTTATCCAGCTGTCGAAAAGTGTTGGATGATAGAAGCCGACCATGCTTGCGTAGATTCCACCCGTCACCGCGGCTATGAAGCTGTATATCATCAGTGCTTGTAGCTTGTAGCGTCTGACGTCGACGCCCAGCATCTCCGCAGCCTCTTCGTTCTCCCTGATGCTTATGAGGTAGAGGCCCGTTTTGCTCCGCCGTATCCGCGAGACTATTAGGAAGGTGGCTGCGAGGAGCGCTGCCGTGATGTAGTAGTAGAAGATTTTCGTGCCTGCTCTCATGAAGAGGGGGTCAAACTCGGCATAAGGAATGTATCGCTCGAGAGGGCCAGCTACATCTGTCCAGAGGAGGAAAATTTTCTGCAGTATGAGGACGAGGGCGAGAGAGGAGAGGGCGTACCACACCTCCTTAAGCCCAAGCCTGAAGCTCGGGTACCCTATGAGAAAAGCTACACCCGCCGCCGCTGCTCCGCTCACGAGAAGCCCAACCCATCCCGATACCCCATAGTTCACCATCAGAAAACCTGTTATCACAGCCCCGAGTCCATGATAGGCTCCTGCGCCGAGGTCAAGCTGTCCACCATAGCCTCCGATAAGCTGCCAAGCCACCACAATAGTCGTGTACAAAAGAATCAGGGTTACGAGAAAGAGGTAATATTCGTTGAGTCCGACGAGAAACGGTACAGCGGCTAAAGCGATTACCGCCCCCAGCGCAGAAAATGTTTTCACGGCTTACCTCCTCCCGAACAATCCCTTCGGCCTAATCCAGAGAATCAGGATGAAGAGGCCGTAGAGAACTATTTCTCTTCCTCTTGGGTCCCAGAGTCCCGACGCCAGAGAGTCGGCTAAGCCGAAGATGATTGAGGCGATGAGGATTCCTTTCACGGTTCCGAGGCCTGCCAACGCTACTATGGCCCATGTGAGGAGGCCGAAGAGTAGGCCGGAGGTGGGTGTGACTGCTTGGTAGGTCATGATAAGGGAGCCTGAGAGACCCACGAGAGCCAAGCTTATCCCCGCTGTGAGTAGGAAGAGGCGATTAGTGTCCACACCCATCAGCGAGACCGCCTCAACATCGTCGGCTGACGCCCTCATAGCGACCCCGAGTCTCGTCCTCTCCAGAAACAGGTTTAGTACAAGAAGGGTGACCAGGCTCACCAACATGGCGAGCAGCTTATCCAGAGGCACAATAACGGGCCCTATGTTAAAGGATGTCGCGAAGACGGTGTAGGGCGGCGCCTTTGGCTCGGCTGCCCAGATAGCCAGAGCAAGGTTTCTGAGCAGAACCAGTATTCCGACTGTTGCCGCTATCTGGGAGAGGGGTGGAGCCTTGATAAGCCTCTTGAATATGCCTAGATAAGTTATTACACCGATTGCGAAGAACAGGGGTATGTTGAACAAGGGTGTAAGGACGGGGTCCTGGAAAATTGTGACACTGAAAACAAAGGCCATGTACATGGCGAGCATGATGTACTCGCCGTGAGCAAAGTTGACGAGGTTCGCTACTCCGAAGAGAAGAGCCAGCCCCATGGCGGCCAGAGCATATACACCGCCCAACATAACACCGAACAAAATAGTTTGAAGAAGCTGGACACCGAAATCTGCACCCAACAAGGCAAATCACCTATGAAAAATAAAAAAGGTTGGGTTTAAGGTCTTGGAAACACTGGTTTGGCCTGGGCTTTGTCGAAGGGGTAGACGAGAACCGGCTTGCCTCCCTGAACCTGTAAAGCGACTGCCTGTGCGTATAGGTTATCGCCGTTGGGTGCCAGCCTGATATGACCCGATGGATAGGTTTCCGCCGCGGGGCCGCTTGTCAGGTCCAGAGACATAAAGGCCTTCATCAGGTTATCGCCTGACAGAGGGTCATTTGGATAGTTTTTGCCGCTGACCTCAAGCGCCTCCTTGAGAGTCCAAAGGGTGTAGAATATGATGCCCGCGGCTTCTGTGGGTAGTTTACCGTAGCGGTTCTGGAAGGCCTGAACCAGCTGCTTGTTGTAGTTGGTGGGGAGGAACGGGTCGTAGCTGTAGGTGTTTATCATGTATTCTGCGGCTTCTCCCGAGGCCTTAATAGAGTCGGGGTCGGCGAAGCCTGTTCCACCAGCGCCAACTATAAGCGGAACCTTCAGGCCAAGCGATGCAACAGCTTTCGCGAACAACACCGAATCTGCATAGTATGGAACCACGAAGACAACATCGGGGTTCGCCTGCCTAATCCTCTCAATTATGGGGGACATGTCTGTTATGTCGGTGGGATACTTTATACGGTCAACAGGTCTTATGCCGAGGTCTCGGAGTCTTGTGTACACACCGTCTGCTGTAACCTCCCCGAACAACCCGTCAAAATGCACTATGACTGGCCGCTGAATTTTCATACCGTTTTGCTGGAAGACTCCGATGGCGAAGTCTACGGCTGTTGCTCCGTGGGCGGATGCCTTGGGTGGCAGCCTGACGATGTATTTGAAGCCGCGTGCGGTGAGGTAGTCGACGAGAGCGTCCGCCATAACCACCACTTTCTTCGGCTCTGTGACGTCGAGCATCGTGAGTGTATGGGAGCTGATGAACGCCCCGATAATCACGTGAACCTTGTCTACGTTGACGAGCTTCTCAGCCGCGAGCCTCGCACCGTCGGCGGTGCTTTTGCTGTCCTCGACAAATAGCTTGAGCTTGGCGCCGCCCAAGCTGGCTATACCGCCTTTGCTATTAATTTCTTCAATCACCAACTCCGCAGCCATGCGGGCCTCGTTGCCGAAGACGGCGTAGTTGCCGCTGAGAGGCTCAACCAGCCCCACTCTTATCTCAGAGACGCTGGATGTCGGTTGCGAAAGAGGCAGAACCCTGGTGAAGACGCTGATACCCACGACCGCTGCTATGACAACCACCGCAACTACGACAATCGTCACCGTTCTCGACACAGCTTTGACTAAGCTTCTTTTCACAAATCATACAACCTATCTTGGATGTATATATGTGTTTGAATAGGTATCCGTGGATTTGCTGGGTAAGGTTGCGGCGATACGTGGGTATTGGCTGTTGTTTAACGTTTATATAAACAGGGGGCGGGGATGGGGTTGGATTGGTTTCCGACGTTGTTTCATCGGAGGATATGATGGTTTGGGATGAGAACTCTGGCTACATGGGTGTTTCGAGGCTTATGCTGATGGAGAACGCGGGTGCGGCTGTGGCTCGTCAACTTGTCTCTCATCTTGGTCAAGCCGCTGGAAAAAAGGTGCTCGTTTTATGTGGGCCAGGTAATAACGGGGGGGACGGGTTAGCTGCGGCACGTCACCTCGCCTGTATTGGCGCCGACGTAACCGTGTTTCTTCTCGCGGAGCCGGAGAAGATAAGAACTGTTGAGGCGCGGGTGAATTTTGAAGCTGTCCAGAACATGAGGGCTTCTATAAGGCTGTTTACTGTAGACACTGTTGAGAAGCTTCTCGAGCTTGCTAACGTGTTTGAGGAGGTTGACGCCGTTGTTGACGCTGTGCTTGGGACGGGTGCGAAACCAGGTCTTCCCGACCTCTACAAGACGGCGATAAAGCTCTCCAACGCCGTGAACTGCACACGGCTCGCCGTCGACCTGCCTACTGGCCTTGACACCGACACAGGCGAAGGAGAAACATACTTTGAACCAGACATAATCGTGGCTCTTCACATGAAAAAGCCTGTGCATCAGAAGTTTGTCGAGAAAACGGTTGTGGAGCCGATTGGGATGCCGCCTGAAGCATCTTTTCTCGCCGGCCCTGGGCAGCTTAGGCTTTTGCTGAAGAAGATTGGTTTGGGCAAGCTTTCATCGGCTCGGCTTGCGTATGTCTTTGGGGAGAAGGGCCCTGTTGACTATGTGCGGGATTTTCTCACGGGGTTGAAGGGCTCGACAACGTTCTGCAACCTAAACATGTTGGTGGATAACCCTGAGCTAAGATACGCTGTCGCATCCTCTCGCGCAGTACTCCTCTCCCCGGATGTAAGCCCGACTAGCATCAAGCCATTTCTTCCACGAAGCCAGCCCATAATACTCACCGCGCCCACCGGCTTCCTCACAAACCCGATTTACGTCCTCTGGAGCGATAAGCCTATGCTCCAAGATTTCAGGGAAAAGCATCGTGATTATCTAAAGGACGTTGAGGAGCTGTGTAGAAAACTGGCGGCACCTGTGTATGTTGTGGGCGAGGTGGACATGCTCTCCAACGGTGTCAAGTCTCTCGCCAACTGGCTGGGCAAGCCGATTAAGCAGAGTCACTTCCCTTACGCTGCGGCTCTGGTGGCATGGTTCGTTTCATCGGGGGCGGACCCGCTTCTCTCTATGGCATCCGCTAGCTATTTGCTACGCTCAGCCGAGCTACCGCTGCTCGAAAACCCGAAAAACCTCGCCGACTATGTTCACAGCTCTATCGAGCGGCTGGCCTGATTATTTTCTGCCCATGTAGATAGTGCTGAAGAGGCTCGGGTATTTCGACAGCGCCGTCACGTGTTTGGTAGTTTTCGAGGATTGCAACTATTGTTCTCTCTGTGGCTATCAAGGTGCTGTTCAGGGTGTGGACGTAGTCTGTTTCCTCGATGTGTGGAGCCTCTCTGTATCTAATGCCGAGGCCCACGGCTTGGTAGTCTGTGCAGTTGCTGCATGAAACCACTTCACGGTATTTGTTCTGGGCAGGCATCCATACCTCGAGGTCGTATTTCTTCGCGGCGACAGGCCCCAGCTCACCGACACAGATGTTCACAACCCTGTAAGGTAGGCCAAGGCTCCTGTATAGCTCCTCTGCGTTGGATATGAGAAACTCGTGCTCGGCCCATGACTGGCTCGGCTTCGTGAAGCTGAACTGCTCAACCTTCTCAAACTGGTGAACCCTGAAGATGCCTTTGGTGTCCTTGCCATGGGCGCCCGCCTCTTTCCTGAAGCATGGGCTAATCCCAGCATAGCGTAGAGGAAGTTTTCTGCCGTCAAGAATTTCACCGGCATGCAGGCCTGCGAGAGGATGCTCAGCCGTCCCTATGAGGTAAAGGTCTTCACCCTCAACCTTGTAGAGCATGTCCTCAAAATCCTGAAAGCTCACAACACCCTCCATAATTTTTCTCGTGAGCATGTAAGGGGGCTGAACCAGCCTAAACCCTTTCCCCTTCAAGAAGTCGAGTCCATACTGGACAAGGGCCCAATTTAGGAGAACAAGGTCGTCGAACAGGTAATAGAACCTCGCGCCCGCCACCTTGGCCGCTGTCTCGAGGTCGGCGAGACCCAGCGCAGCCAGAACATCCACATGGTCCCTCATCCATTCACCTCTTCTAGGCTCGCCCCAGCTCCTAACCACCACGTTGTCCTCCTCTGTCTCTCCGTCCGGCACAGACTCATGCGGAGGGTTGGGAGCGGTTTTAAGCAGCGTCTCAAGCCTGTTGTCGACTTCTGTGAGCCGGGACTCGAGCTCCTCGATTTTCTGGTTGACCTCCTGCATCTCTAAAAGGATGTGGTCTGTTTTTTCTCCACGTTTCTTTGCAGCAGCTATCTTCTCAGCCGCAAGGTTTCTTCTATGCCGCAGCTCCTGAAGCGTCTTCATAATAGACCTCTTCTCCTCATCCAACCCTAGAATCTCATCAACGATTTCCGGGGGCCGGCGCCGCTTCTCCATCCCAGCCCTGTAGAAACCCGGGTTCGTCCTCACCGCCTTGATGTTCAGCACAGCCTAATCCAGAATCTGCCTCAATAAAAACACAGCAAGCTACTCTCTTCGGAGAGCCTCAACAGGCTCAAACCTCGAAGCACGATAAGCTGGCAGCATTCCGGCGAGAACAGAGACACCGACGGCGACAGCCACCCCCATCAAAATCAGCTCAGGAGATATCAACGGAGTTATCCGAGGCCCTTCTCCTGCAGGCCCTGTGACAAAGCTTCCGGGACGTGTATCAGCGGGCGGGCCTGAGAATATGCCCGAGAGTGCGAAGGCTGCCACCACGCCGACAGCTGTTCCGAAAACGCCTCCCAGTATGCCTATTATTACTGCCTCAGAGAGGAAGCTTAGAAGCACGTCTCGGGTGCGGAAGCCCAGAGCCTTAATCAACCCGATTTCCCTAACCCTTTCCGTCACCGAGGTAAACATCGTCGTCATTATTCCGAGGAATGCGACGAGGAGGCTCATCGAAGCAACCGTGGAGAAAAAGACGTTCAGGGTTCCGATTATCTGCTGAACGGTCGCGGCTATCGCGGTGATAGAGAAGACGCGTACGTCTCCTCCATATTTCTGCTCTATGGCGAGGACGACTTGGTCGCTATACCCGGGGTCCGTCAACTTGACGAATACTCCGCTGTAGCTTCTCCGGTTTGTAATCAGCCTCCCCGCCTCCGGTGACACAAATATCTGGTTGTCAGGGTTTAGGAACAGTGATTGCCCGTATTTGCCGAGACGCGCCGTCACTGTGAAAGAGCGTGTTGTGCCTGTTCCCGAAAGCGGGGTCACCGTGAAGATGGAGCCTACGTCTATGGGTGGTAGGTCGGGGTCACGTGGGTTCCAGGCGTTGTAGCCCACGACCGCTGCCGATGGATTGTCTACAATAGCCCCCGAGTCGACTTTGATGTTTGGGAAGAGTTTGGGCAGGTCTCTCAGCTCTACGGCGAGAACCGTGTATGACTTCGTCGGGTCCATCGGGAAAGTTTTTCCACGGGTCTTAATCTCCCCCGACGCTATGAGATAATATGGATAGGTCTCTTTTACTCCTTGGAGAGAGCTGATGTAGTTTACCACGTTGTCGTCGAAGTTGAAGTCGCCCACTCTCTGGACGAGTACAAGGTCTGTTCCAAAAACTTCAAGATTCGAGACGATGGATTGTGTCAAGCCCGCTGTGGTGGCGTTGAGCGCCGTGATCAACGCGGGGCCGACAACTATGCCGAGAACGGTCAGAGTTGTTCGCAGCCTTCTATCCTTAAGCGCAGACCACGCATACTTGATGTAGTCACCCGGCTTCACGGCGTCCACGCCTCCGCACAATAAGGATTACCGCCGCCAGAGCAGCCGCAACCACCAGCAAAACAATCAGCGGATTCACCGGGGACGACGACTCAGGCTGAGGCAGTATGATGCTTGTCTGCTGTCTCTCAACAACCTGGTAGACAAGTGTTCTGGATGCTTGGAACTCGTCGCCGAAGCCGTTTTTATACACAACCTTCACGTTTACTTCGTATGTTCCGGGCTTCGCCTGCGAGTCTACGATGAAGTTGAGGGTGAAGGCGGCTACCTGAGACGGGTTGATCTGTCCTATGAAGGTTGAAGGCTCTCCTAAGACTTTGAAAGGTGGCTGACCATCTATTTCGACGTAGACGGCGCGGGCTATGCCTGTACCCTCGTTGACAACGTCGCCAGCGATGTCAACTGTTTCTCCGGGCTGAACTCTCTGAGGAGAGAGTGCGAGGCTTCGGAGCCTTATGGAGATGTCTGCGGTGACTGCCAAGTTTATGTCAAGGGTTTCGGTGACAGATAGGCCGATGTCGTCCTTGTATTCGAGGGATGTTTTGATGGGGATGACTGTGTCTCCGGCCTGCGGTATGGCGAGTAGTCTGAGTTGCGTGGATATGGTTTGGCCTGGTTGGATGACTGGTATGAAGAGGTCTGTGTCGCCTTCTATGATGACAACCTGTTGTGAAGACGAGCGTATGGCTATTTTTACGTCTCGTGCGGGGAAGGGGTTTTTGTTTGTGAAGATTATGGATACAGGTGTGGTGTGTGCCGCGGTTATGAATGGTTGTGATGTCCGTGCTGTGAACCCTGGTTTCGCGTTCTCCTCAACCACGAAAGGCATGCTGAACTGCTTTGAACGTATGTTGCCCTGGAGGTCTCGATAGGATATTGTTGAAGACAAGCCGTATAATGATGGCTGAGTTGTCTTGTCTATGAATATCGGCACAGGGACTTGGGTTGTTCGGCCTGGCTCAATTGTTCCAATCGTGTAGACGGGCTGGAGAACCCTGATGGTTGGGATTTCGCTTCGGATGTTTAGCTCGACGTTGTATGCGGGTGCTGTTCCGTTGTTGGTTATGAGGTAGTTTAGGATTGAGACGCTGTTGGCGGTGAAGGACGGTGTGTAAATAACCGCTGAAACATCAGCCCTGCCGCCGACATCCACCTGAATTGAGTAATCAGTTTTGATGAGTGTGCCGAACTTGTTTCGGTGGCTTAGGGTTAGACCGAAGTTTTTCTCTCCAACTTCTACCGTGTCTGGGACAATAATGGGAAACATAAGCCTGAAAACACCCGAGGCAGGTATCTGTTGAAGATAGTTGGCGTAAACCACTCCGCCGCCGAATTCATCGGGCAGGGTTAGCCAGCCCTCCACGTTTGCCACAGACGATTCCACAGGGGCCTCGAAAACCAGCTCCAGAAAAGCCTGCCCAGTCCCGGGACCTACCGTGGTTTCGACACCGTCCACAATCCATCTATAGTCGATGAACTTGGGCCTCGGCGGCTCGTAGATACAAGGTTCAGTGGGATGGTTTGCGTTGACTGGGGGAGAAGGTCGCTTGACGAAGTGCAGTCGCGGTAGCTTAGCCTCAGCTCAGCAGTGTAAACACCGGGTGAGACATCGGGTCTTACGTTCACCTTGTATGTGAGAGACGCCAAGACTCCGGGCTGTATTGGAGAGGCCACGCTGGCAGACAAGACAGGCCGGCTGTCCCAGCTCGTTATAGGCAGCGACTCGCCTGGCCTTGGATATAGCTCGCCGACTAGGGCGCAGATTGGCGATTTTCCCACGTTTGCAACCGTTATGGTGAGGTCTATTTTCTGGTCTCCCGGTATAGCTTTTTCAGGGTTTGCGGAGTTTCCCCAAAAGATGTCGATGAGCTGAATGGTGGAGGAGCCTGCTGATAGAAGCGATGCTGGGAATACAAGAAATACGGCGAGAAGAATTACCGTTGTGATGGTTTTCATGCCTGCTGCACCGTGACCGTGTTTATCTCCTCTTTCTCTATTTTTCCGTCCCTGATGTAGATTATTCTGTCGGCTTCGCGGGCGACTTCCATGTTGTGTGTGACGACGATGACGGTGTGGCCTTTCTGCGCCAAATTTTTGAGAAGCTGAACCACGATGGCCCCCGACTTTGAGTCAAGGTTTCCAGTCGGCTCGTCCGCGAGGATGATGCTGGGCTTGGTAACGAGAGCCCGTGCGATGGCCACCCTTTGCTGCTCCCCACCGCTTAGCTGGGTGGGCTTCTTGTAGGCCTTGGATTCGAGGCCCACTTCCTTCAGCATCTCGAGGGCCAGTTTCCGCCGCTCCTGCTCCGGCACGTTTTGTATCGCGAGAGGCATCTCGACGTTTTTAATGGCTGTGAGCCTGTTGATGAGGTTGTAGGATTGGAACACGAAGCCGATCAACTTGTTTCTGATGAGGGCTCTTTTGTCGTCGTCGGCGTGGCTTATGTCAACACCATCTATTATTACTCTGCCCTCGGTAGGTCTGTCAAGCGCTCCCAACATGTTGAGAAGGGTTGACTTGCCGCTTCCACTTGGCCCAACTATGGCAACCATTTCCCCACGCCTTACCTTGAAGTCTACACCGTTCAGGGCGACGGTCTCGATACCGTTGTTACGGTAAACCTTCTTCAAATTCTCCACCACAAGCACATAATCCCCCGACATCCCCCTCTCACCTTATTCTGACGTAGTCATACGCTCCTGTGGCGTTCTCAAAACAGTAATGCACTTTCCGATAATTGCTACGGAACTCAGCCACATCCTTGGCCACTTTGGATGGTTCTTTGCCTCTTACGATGACGTCGGCTATGAACTCTGCTATTTGCTTCATCTCAGACTCCTTCATCCCCAGCCTCGTGACCTCCTGGCTTCCAAGCCTTATTCCGCTGGGTCGTCTGTAGTCTGTTTTAAGCCTGTAGTCCTTGGGTATGAGGTTGCGGTTCACAATTATCCCTGCCTGTTCAAGTCTCTCTTCAGCTGTTCTTCCATCCATGTATTTTGAGACGTCTGCGACAATTGTGTGTGATTCTGTGAAGCCTTTGTTGGGGTATAGAGCATCTATGCCGAGCTCGTAGAGTGATTCGGCGAGGATTTTGGCGTTCCTAATGATCTGTGAGGCGTATTCCCTGTAGAAGGCGAGGGCCTCTGCAAGAGCTATGGCAAGGCCTGCGACGGCGTGGAGATGATGGTTGGATAGAAGCCCTGGGAAAGCTATCTGCTTGAGCCGCTCGCCGTATTTGTTCCATGAAACAACCATGCCATGCTGCGGTCCCGCCAAGGTTTTGTGGGTGCTCATCGTCATGCAATCCGCTCCTTCTCTAAGCGGGTCCTGGAACATGCCCCCAGCTATCAACCCCGCTACATGAGCAGCATCATAAACAACATATGCACCATATTGGTCGGCGAGGCTTCTAATTTCTTTGACAGGATGAGGAAATAGGAAGACGCTGGCCCCCAGCATGAAGAGCCTCGGCTTCTTACCGGTCTCGGCCTCTATTTTCCGCAGTCTCCTCGCTGTAGCGTCCACGTCTATCTCAAAATTTTCTTCGTCAAACTCGTATCTTTCAACGTCAAGTCCCCTAACCACTCCTGCTGTTCCTCCCCATTTTTCTTTTCCGTGGCTGATGTGTCCACCGTGGGGTATTGTTAGCGCCACCATCATGTCTCCGGGTCTCGCGAAAGCTGAGTAGGCTACGAGGTTAGCCACCACACCTGAGATAGGTCTTACGTCGACAAATTCAGCCCGGTAAACGGCTTTCCCCAACTCTATGGCCAAAAGCTCCACCTCATCGATGTAACGGCAGCCTGCGTACAGTCTCTCACCGGGCCACCCCTCAGCGTATCTATGCATAAAGTCGCTGACGAGAGCTTCTCTGACGGCTGGGCTGACGACGTTTTCGCTCGCAATAAGGGGAAGAGACCTCCTCATCATGCTATGATGTTTCTCCAAAAGGTCGAGAACCTTTTGGTAGACGGCTTCAGGCTCCGCCAAAGTGGCTGTGGTCATGTCCAACCCCACCCCCTCCAGCCCCTATATCAAGATATATCTACTAAACGATGGCAAAATAGACTAGGGAGAATAGAAACGCCAAGTCGGCGGCTATCAAGAGGATGCCGAATACTGTCCTCCGCATTTTGTGATTAGGTTTGTCTGCGGGATGTTTAACTTTTTTCGGTGATGAGGCGGGTGGATATGGCCTAGATATGACGCTGAATTTTTCTGGATAGTATGCGATGTTTTTATTGACGCGTGTTTGTGAGGGGTCGTGGACCCTGCGGTTTTCGAGGAGGCTCTCCGGTATCTGCCGGGAGGCGTTTCATATGGTGTCCGCTATGTTGACCCTGTTCCTGTCTATGTTGAGAGGGCTGAAGGCGCTTATGTCTATGACATCAGCGGCCGAAGGTTTTTGGATTGTTGGATGGGTCATGGAGCCTTGTTGATGGGCCACGGCTACAGGCCTGTGATTGAGGCGGCTATGGACCAGCTGGCTAAGGGCGCTCATTTTGGATATCCGCACATCTGGGAGGTTAAGTGGGCTAAACAGGTTTGCAGCATGGTTCCCTCGGTTAAGATGGTTAGGCCAACGAATAGCGGCACAGAGGCCAACATGTATGCCGTCCGCACGGCTCGTGGATACACTGGACGCAAACTCGTGGGCAAGATTGAGGGAGGCTGGCACGGCGGATACGACGGCCTCCAAATAGGTGTAACATATCCGATAGACAAGCCATCAAGCCTCGGCATACCGCCCGAAACAACCGCCAACACAATCCTCCTCCCCTACAACGACCTCGAAGGCGTCGAAAAAAGAATAAAGGGAAAAGAACTTGCCGCTATAGTGGTCGAGCCTGTTCTCGGAGCCGGCGGCTTCATACCCGCCGACATAGAATATCTAAAAGGAGTTAGGGAGATTTGCGACAGAGAGGGCATCTTGCTTATTTTTGACGAGGTCATCACAGGGTTTAGGCTCGCGCCCGGAGGGGCTCAGCAAAGGTTCGGCGTGTTGCCCGACATTACTGTTCTCGGCAAGGTTATTGGTGGAGGGCCTTTCCCCGCGGGCGCTTTCGGTGGAAGAGAGGATGTCATGGAGGTTCTCGACCAGCGTAAAAGGGTGAATTTCTATGAGCGTGTTTTCCACGGCGGAACATATAGCGGAAACCCGTTGACTATGAGGGCTGGCTACGTGTTGTTGAAGGAGCTGGAGAAGGGTGAAGTCTATGAGAGGCTGGAAAAGCTGGGTGAAAGAGCCCGCAGAGGTTTACGGGATGCTCTTGAACCTCTCGGAGCATACATAACCGGGATTGGCTCGCTTGTCTGCATACATTTCACTAGAGAGGAGCCGAGAGACATCCACACAGCCAACAGAACAAAAGACCTCAAGCTCACCATCGAGTTCAGCAAACATCTTTACCGAAGAGGAATACTTTTCGTCCCACCCTACAACCCTCACCTCTTCATCTCAGCCGCCCACAGCCAAGAAGACATCGACAACCTTATAGAGGCCGCGGAAAGTTTCGCCTCTCTAAATAAAAGCCGACTGTAAAACGGAGATTAAACGAGCTGTCATCCCCCATATCAACTCCCCTCCATAAGAGTAGGCCTCCGTGACAACTTCGCGGTTGAGATGCCGTGAGTAAACTTTGGCGTAAAACATCTGAAGATTATTCAAGGGAAGCCAGAAGACTTTCGAAACCTCTGCGCCCGGATGTGGAGATGTTTCGTGTAACAGTCGGAAAACCACTGGCTTAACCTTCAGGGTTGGCATGTTGCGGGGTGAGACTGCTTCGAGAAAGCCTATAAAACCTACGGCCTCCGCAGGCAGGGAGGCTTCCTCATGAAGCTCTCGAAGAGCTGTCGCGGCGAAGTCCGCGTCCTCGGGTCTCCAGCGTCCTCCGGGAAAAGCTACCTGGCCTGACCACGGGTCGTCGTCTCTCTCAACTCTCTTTACCAGAAGCACCTCTGGCCCGTCTCTCAATACGATGGCCACAGCCGCTGTGCCTGGCCCAGGCTCGACATCATCGCTGTTTCTAAGGATTTTTCGGAGCTTATTTTCCATAGCGGTATTTGTAGTGGGTGCCGAACAGGCTTGTGACCGTTACCTCGGGCTCTTCAAACAACTCTGTGAAGGCTCCGCCCCACTTGCTTTCCAGAAGAGTTCGGAGACCCCAGCGTACCTCGTTGAGGTCTATCATGGAGACGACGGGCTCGAAGAAGCCGAGTGCAAGCATCTTCCGAGCCTCCTGCTCCGGTATCCCACGTGCCATCAGATAATAGAGCTGCTCAGGGTCTATCTGGCTGACGCTGGCTGAGTGGGTCGCCTTAACCTCGTCAGTCATAATCTCGAGCGATGGGATGGCGTAAGCCCTTGCCTCGGGGCTCATAATCATAGCATGCTCGGCGAGATAGGCGCTGGTGTTTTTGGCCTGTTTCTCTATGGTTATCACGCCTTTGAAGATTGATTTGGCCTTATCCTTCACAACTCCTTTGGCTAAGACCCTTCCCTGTGTGCCGAAGCCTATGTGGTGAAGGTTGGCTGTCACGTCAATTCTTTGCTCCGCATCGCCGAAAACAATCTCGAGGTCGTTGACGGATGAGCCGTCGCCATGCATCGAGCTGTCCACCCTCACTTTCGAAACCTGTCCACCGATGACCGCGCCGACAACCATCGCAGATGACCCGCGTCCAACATCCGCAACCCTGTTAGAGACATATGTCTGGCCATGTGAAAGATTCTGTAGAGTGCTGTGCTTCAAGCTGCTATCATCAAGGGAATAGAGGTGGGTGTGATGCCCGAAGACCGATTCATCTGCTCCCGGCAGACCATGAACCTCCTCTATAATAGATGCAACCGCTCCCGGCTCCGTCACGGCAACAACCTTGCTAAAAACAGCTTCTCTCGGCTTATCGAGAACATAGACAACGCGTATTGGGCGGCTGAGCTGGAGGTTTTTCGGTATTCTCAGAAACACTCCAGCGTTTGTGAGAGCGTGAACAAGGTAAGTGTATTTATCGGCGTAGGATGAATTCGTTACACGTTGATACAGCTCCCGGATAAATGGTTCATGTTTTTTCAGGGCTTCTGCGAGCGGTAGCAGCTCGATTTGTTGGGCTTCAAGGTTCCTCGGTATGCTGATGTGGACCAGTTTGCTTCCGACGAAAATCGCTGTGGGATGCTCTGTGTCCTCTGCGAGGTGTCTAAAGTCTGCCGGTATCTGCCGCTGGTCACCGGGGTCGGTCATCTCTATCAAGCTTTCTTCGGGGAGAGATGGTGCCTCGTAATGCCTCACATAGAGCTCCGAAACTTCAGGCGGAAGCGAGAAATACATCTCAAGGCTACGGGCCCTCAGCCTCGATAGCCACTCAGGCTCGCCGCGAAACCTCCTGCTTAAAATGCTTAAATGCCCACTCAAACCCTGTACAAAAACCCGTAGCCACCTCTCTATTAGCTCTATCGCGGCCAAACCTTTTATTGGATAAACAGCCCAGAGCTTCTTGATGCTTGGACACCTAGGGAAACGGGCTGAGAACATAGTTTGTAGGGTGTGTGGAGCCGTGGCCGAGAAACCTGATAGCCATCACTACGTTACGGGGTTCGGCTATGTTTGCAGAAGATGTGGGCTGCAGCCGGTGGTTTGCGACGGATGTGGTGCGAAGGTGAGGCGGATGACCGTGACTGTTTTGAGAGGCAGGACCCTCTGCCTCAACTGCTATAGGGTAGAGCGTGAAAAAGGTGAGAAGAGAATTTTCAAAGAACATTCTGCGAACTCGGTTGAAGAAGCTTTTGCAGCGGCCCTCGAGAACTCCCCCGAGGGATATGTCTTTGTAGGCATCAGGCTTAAACCGAGCTCTAAACAGGTTTGGGTCGCTGAGTATGAGAGGGAGGATATTTTCCTCTCACGATGCAGCTGAGAGAATAGCGGTGTAGTAACACGGTATTAGCTCAAGAATACCAGTCAAGCCGAGGAGGTTGAAGATTATTAACATCTCAGTTGGGGTAGGTGCTGGATGTTCGGGTTTCTGCGCAGAAAAGACGACTGGGTTGTCGAAGAGCAGCCTGAGCCACAGCCGTTCGAGATCACTGAAGAATTTAGGGCGAGGGTTGAGAAAGCGGTAACATCCCTAAACGCGCATATCGAGAGGCTCAACAACAAGTACAGAGACATGCTCGCGAGAAGCCGTGAATACTTTAACAGAACAGTAGAAGCACTTCAAGCCAAAGACGACGCAAAAGCCAAGCTCTATGCATCGGAGATCGCGGAGATTAAGAAACTCGCGGGCATCGTGCTTCACAGCCAACTCGTGCTGCTGCAGGTCAAGATAAGGCTTGAAAGCATTCTTGAACTCGGGGAAGCCCTCACACTGCTCAAACCACTGGCAACACTGCTCGAAAACGTGGCCGAGGAGATAAGCTACGTGACACCGGAGGCATCGGAGCATCTCCGAAGCCTGATGGTGATGATTGACGATTTCATGGCAACCGCGGGCGTCTACGTTGAGCCCTCATCGGAGAAGATGCCCGAGTTTTCGGAGGAGGCCTCCTTCATTCTAGAGGAGGCGAGGAAAATCGCGGCCGAGAAGGTGCGGGAGACGTTCCCCGAGGCGCCGAGGCTAACTGATGTTGAAAAAGCTGTCTACGAGTATGTCTTGGGAGCAAATATCGAGGAGCTTGACCTGGAGACGTGCGCCAACGCTCTTAGCCTCGACCCTGAAACAGTCTCAAACATATTGAAGAACCTACATGAAAAAGGCCTGATACAGCTGGAGTTCGCTGAAACCACTTAGGTGCCGTGTTTAGAGTTCCAGTCAAGCAGCTTTTTCAGGTTCTCAAGCACCACTGATTGCTTTCTCTTCTTTATTATCTCCATGAAGTCATCCATGGTTATCGGCCTCGGCTCTCCTTTCTCACCTGTGTTTGATGCAAAAAATTCGCTGACCACTTTCAACTGAGCCTCCATGCAGATGTCGTGGATGTCTGCGGCGGAGTAGCCGTCGGTTATTTTAGCCAGTTGGGAGAGCTCGACACCGGCTTCGAGACGCAGGCCTTTGGTGTATTTCTCGAAGAGCATTATTCTCGCATCTATGTCGGGCAAGGGCACGAAAATCCGTTTCTGAAACCTTCTGATGAATGGTTCGTCTAGGTGCCATGGCTTGTTTGTGGCCGCTAATACGTAGAGAAAATCCCGCCGCCCTTTGTCGAGGATGCCGTCCATCTCCTTGATTAACTGGTTTCTAACACGCGCCTCTCCACCGACCTCCATAAACCTCTCCGCGGTCAGCGAGTCGATTTCATCGATGAAGATGATGCAGGGCTTCCCATTTCTCGCCTCCTGCCTGCACTGGTTGAAGATTTTTGAGACGTTTCGCTCAGACTCGCCCAGCCACTTTGACATGATGGAGGCCGCGTCAAGAACGTAGAAGCTTGCGTCAAGCTCCGCAGCCACGGCAGCCGCCAGCAGTGTTTTGCCGCAGCCCGGAGGGCCGAATAACAGTATTCCACGTGGCCAGCCAAGCGGGAAAAGGTCGGGTCTCCTCGTGGGGAAAACTATGCTCTCCCGTATTGCTTTCTTCGCCTCCTCGATGTTGACGATGTCGTCCCAGCTCACGTTTGGTTTCTCACTCTGAAGCTGCTGCCGCGGCTGCGGCGACTGCTCGGCAAAAGTATCCACCCGCACAGAGGGTCCTTCAACACCGTTCTGAAGCTCCTCAATCCTAGCCTGATACTCCTTGATCTTCTCCGCGTATATGCGCTTAACCGTGCCATCGGGGCTGAGGCGGTAAAGTTTCCACAACACGTCTATCGCCTCGCGGTACGACTTTATCGCCTTGTGACGCTGCCCGCTCCTATCATACTGAACAGCTTCACGGGCCCTCGAGGCAGCTATCCTCTCCAGCTCCTGAGACATATCCAAACCAGCCGACAAGGCGTCAACTCTTTATATCTTATCGCAGCAACGACTCACCGTAATAGCCGATAACATACAAGGCTATGTCCTCGGGCATATTTGAAGCCGGTTGAAGCGTGATGTTTGAGGGAATTTATATTATAGCCAGAAGCTGGCCCCGCGGGAAGGAAAGTTGTCAACATCTGCGGAGGCTCGGCCGAAGCCTTACATCAGGGAGGTTATTCTGGAGAATTTCATGTCTCATGAGTATAGCCGGATACCTCTTCGCAGGGGGCTTAACGTGATTGTGGGGCCTAATGGGGCGGGGAAATCCTCGATACTGCTGGCTATTTCTGTCGCGCTCGGTCAAACCTACACCGAGAGAGGCCAGAGGCTGGCTGACCTCATTCGTAGAGGTTACGAGTCGGCGAGGGTTGCGGTTGTTTTTGACAACAGGCCCGTGGACGGCGTCCGCCCCATACCCTCGATAAACTCCGACACCGTGACCATAACACGTTTCCTCAAAAAAACGGGCGAATACTGGCACTATGTAAACAATCGTTTCAAGACAAAGGCCGAGGTCGGTAACCTTCTCTCAAGGATTGGGATAAACCCAGACAACGTACTCATCATCATGCATCAGAACATGATTGAGCAGTTTGTGAGCCGAGACAGCAGGGAGAAGCTAGCGTTGATAGAGGAGGCTGTTGGTGCCGCTGGACTGAGGGAAAGAATCAGGGACACCGAGGCGAAGCTCTCAGCATTATTGGCGGAAGAGGCTGTGCTGCGTAAAACCCTTGACGAGGCACGCTCCGCAGTCGAGTTCTGGAGAGAAGAATACGAGAAACTCACCATTCTTCGGCGTCTCGAGGAGCGGAGAAAACTCCTTGAGCTAGAGTATCTCTGGTCACTTGTCAGAGAGGCCGAGAAGTCGAGGGAAAGGCTTGAGGAGAAAATTGAGAGCATCAGAAGGGAAACCGAGAGCCTTGAGGCGAAAATTACAGAGGCGCGTAACACGGTCTCCACATATTACCAGTCGCTGGTGAAAGGGCTGAGAGAGGGCTGGAGTGAGAGGGTTTTGATGGAGACGGTTGACGGAATAGTGGCTGCGGCGGAGTCGCTGGGCCGTTTTCTCGAGAGACGAGAGATACGGGAGGATGAGCTGAGGCAGCTCCGCTACGAGGTCACTGCTCTGGACAAGGAGATTATCCGTAGACGCGGGGAAGCCGAGGCCAAGGGGCCGCGGACGGATACTGGACGAAAGCCCGCCGAAGTCTCGGAGGAGATAAAGGCAGTGGGCCTCCAGATAGCGGCCCTCGGAACACCCAACCCTCAGGCGGAGGAGATGTATCTCATAGCCGAGTCAAAATACCGTGAAGCCGAGCTAAAGGCCCAGCAGCTCAGTGAAAACGCGAAGAAAACCATGGCCGAGGTAGAGTATAGGAAGCAGAAATGGGCCGAGTTCGTAAGAGAGCTCGTCAACTCTGTTGAGCCAGAGTATCAGCATATCCTCTCCTTGGTCGGAGGCGCTGGAAAGATTGAGCTACGAAACCTCCACGACATAGACAAGGCTTCTATCGAGATATACGTAGGGTTCCGCGGGGTCGAGCCAACTCTTCTCGACACCCATACACAGAGCGGTGGAGAGCGAATAGTCGCGACCATGGCTTTTCTCCTCGCCGTCCAGAAACACATCAAATCACCGTTCAGAGCCGTCGACGAGTTCGACGTACACCTCGACCCTCTAAACCGCGAGAGAATAATCCACATACTCACGTCCTCTGCGAAGAACGACCCAAATACACAGTACATAGTTATCACTCCCGGCCGGGTGCCTTTCACAGAGGAGATGAACGTGATAATAGTGCAGAGCGTTAAGGGGAAGTCAGCTGTGCTTGTCCCCGCTCAGACGGAGGTGGTTTCGGGTGACGAGCGTCAAGGTGGCTAGGGAGGAGCTGGAGAGGCTTATCGCCTTATGTGAAGCCGTCGCAAAGTCGGGAACTGACCCGTATAACCTTGACGTGAAAGCGATGCTCAGCAAGCTGCGTGGCATTTTGGAGAAATCCCGGAACGCAGAGGTTCTGGTCCTCGACGCAGAGACGCTCTACAGAATAGCTGTTGTGGTGGCGCTTCAGCATAAATGGCTCAAGGACAGGGCCAACTCCCTTTTCCTCGACAGCCAAGTTATAGCTCTCAAGATAGCTTCGTCGGACAAGAAATCGCTAGCAGCAGCGTTTGTCTCCAGCTGGAGGCCCATCCTCTACACCGAGCAACTCACCATACACATGCTCAACATGGGTCTGGAGCATTTCCTCAGCCTACCCACGCGTGGAGAGGAAACAGCCGAGGAGACGCTGCCTTCAGAGGGCCTTGCCCTAGAGAACCTGTCTAAGACTTTTTCTCAGTATGAGCGGCTCGAGGAAGACGTTAGAAGGATTCACGGGGAGCTGCTGGAGGCTAGGGATGTTGATGGGAGTGTGGATTATCTTAAGTTCATCAACGCCGAGGGCCCTTCTAAGGTTGTTGAGAGAGCTTTTCTTACAGCTTTTGTGGTAAGCGAAGGATACGCTGATTTGAAAAAGAACCCGTTGACGGGCGAGGTACGCATCATACCTTATACCGAGAAGGTGAAACGAAGCAGCGTCGCCTCGCTTGTTGTAACGGTCAAAGGTGGTGAACTCGTTGTCTGAACAGAAGCCAGAACAGTCCACGGCGAGAAAACGTCTACAAACAGCCATGGCCATGCTGCTCTTCACAAGCCATAGACTACCCGGGGTACGTGGCTACGAGCTGCGGCGAAGACTGGGCAAAAACTATCTCAAAGTCATCGAGGCCCTCAACCACAGGCTTGAGCCGATGGGGCTGCGTGTAAAGATTTTGTTCGAAACTGTTGTCGAGCAGCCGGGTGAGGAGGATTATGATAGAGCGAGGTATTTCATCACGTTGGCGGAGCCTTTGACTCTTTCGGAGGTTGTTGCCGCGGGGTGGCGTGTTGATGAGTTGGCTGTCTTGGCTGCGGCCTTGGCGCTGCTTTTCTCAAGGGGTGGAAAGGCTCCGCGGAAAGATGTGATGGAGCTTCTGGAGGCTAAGATGCCGAAGTGGAGGGTTGAATCGGCCCTGGAGAAGTTTATGCGACGAGGCTATCTCGTTGACTCGGGTGACGGTGTTCTCTCCGTGGGTTGGAGAGCTGTTGCAGAGGTTGATCAGAAGCAGCTGCTCAAGGCCTTGACAGACCTACAGACACGGGAAGTCACCTAAACATACTCTGGATGCGTTGTTTCTCAGCATCGACAATCAGCTCCACAAGCCTAACACCGACAGAGCTCTCCTTCTCAAGGATAGCCGCGGCCTCCTCGATGTCTAGATATTTGCTGGCCAGGGTGAAGACAGCAGCTTTCCCATACTTCTCAACCAGCTTGGAGGTTGCCAAGGCCCTTCGCCGCATTTGTCTCTCAACACTGTTAACAGGCTTCCCCTTCCTAGAGACAAGATTCATCACAGCCTCCGGCTCCTCTCTCAATACACCGAGACGTCTTGAGCCACATGACCCACAGCTGGGCCACTGCTCCAGCTCCCGCACCAAACTCCTACCGAACCAGTTCCAGCAAACGGTGCAAACGAGCGTCACAGGCTCGTTGTTAAGTCGTCCGCGGACGGCGTTGACAACCAGCCTCTGCAAACGCTCCGACGCAATCACATCGATGTCGCTTGCGTATCTCTTGACCGTTAAACTCGTTAGCGGCGAGGGTTCGAGAAGCCTTACGACTGTTAGCTCTAGTTCTCCTGAGTAGATGCTTTTTAGAAGATTGTGGGCTTTCTCGGGTTCAAAATCAGCTAGAAAACAGTGCTGTAAAGCCTCCTCATATGTGACTGTGTCCTTCAAAACATCCGCAAGCTTGGCTGTGTCGATGTCCAGCAGGCTCGCGTCCTTCGCTATCATCCCCATCTTACGGGCGACGTGGACAAGTCTTCTCCTGAACAGGCTAGACGACTCAACCGCTTTCCTGAAGCTCTCCCACCAGCTCCGTTCATCTGCAAGATTTTTCACAGCGTTGAGCACGGCGTCAGCGGTTATTTCACGTGACTTGTAGACGATTCTATATGCATCCTGCTGGACGGTGACGGCTGTTCCCAGCTCGGAGGAGACTTGGTAAGCGATTGTGCGGGCCAAGGTTCTGTTGACCTTAAGGCCTCCGCAGACATGTAGCACGACGTATTCAGGTGTCTCCTCGAGCATCACAAGCCTGTCCGATGGGACTGGCAAACCCTGTTCATGATGCATCTTAACTTCTCTCAGCGACTTCTTCAACAGCGTTGTGGATGTGCGGTATTGTTGGGCAAGCATCTCGAGAGCCTTTTCCTCTTCACCGTTAGACAGGGCCTCGGCATATGTTCTCCTTATTGCTCCGACTTCCTGTGCCACCTCGTAGGGAACAGGTATTTCTTCCCCGACCCATGAGGGAACAGCTCCCTCGAGGCTGTCGAGCTGTGCCACGTAAATGCGTTCACCACCAGTCTGTATGATTTCCCACGCCTTTCCCATCAATATGAAGCGTGTTCCGGGTTCACCGTATTCGGCGACAAACTCTTCATCAAGTATGCCGACGGCTTCGCCTGTCGACTCGTTGACTACAAGATACTGTTTCTCCTCTGGTATCATGGTGAGGTTGTTGAAATAGTATTCGTAGAGGATGTTGGTTCTGGGAGGTGTCTCAAGGATGTTGTCCGAAGTGAGAACGGCTGCTCCAAGCTTCTCTAGATGCTGAGCTGTTTTCAAAAGCTGCTCCATGGTGAAGTTTCTGTAGCAGTAGGAGCGTTGGAAAATCTTGAGAGCATCCTCTAGTTTGACACGTTTCCGCTCGATGAGCAATCCCGCGAGCTGATGCGCCGCGACGTCATAGCTGTTCTCAAACACTGTGACATCTTCTATCAAGTCGCTGTAGGCTCTTCTGATGATTGCGAGGCTTTCCAACGCGTCGTCCGAGTCTGTGACGATGATAACACCTTTTGCTGTGCCTGAGACGGTGTGGCCGCTTCTGCCCACACGCTGGACAAGCCTTGTCACCTCACGGGGGGAGTTGTATTGGATGCATAGTTCTATGCGGCCCACGTCGATGCCCATCTCGAGGGATGAGGTGCATATGACTCCCGAGAGGCCTCCTGCCTTCAGGGCCTGTTCAGCGCCTATGCGGGTGGATTTGGCGAGGCTTCCATGATGTATGCCTATTGGTGCCGCTTCGTCCCATGCCCTGAACCTGTTGGTCAAAATCTCTGAGAGCGGCCTTGTGTTGGTAAAGACAAGGGTGGACTCGTGCTGTTCAACGAGTCTTCTGATTAGACTGAGCCTCGCGGCCACCTCGGGATGAACAGAGAGCTTCTCAGCCAATTCGTAATCATTTTCGTCGGGGTCGGGATACTCCACCGAGAGCTGAAGCGACTTGGATAATGGCACCCTCACCACCGCGCAGCTTCTTCCATGGCCCACGAGAAACTGTGCAATTTTCTCAGGCGTCCCCACAGTGGCCGACAAACCTATCCTCTGAAAATCTCTCCCAGTTATCTCCACAAGCCGTTCCAACGCGAGGGAAAGCTGGCTGCCTCTCTTGTCACCTGCGAGTTCATGCACCTCATCGACCACAACGGCCTCAACACGTTTCAGATACTGCCTCAATATCCGAGCTGTCAAAAGTATCTGAAGCGTCTCAGGAGTGGTTATCAGGATGGTCGGCGGCGAGAGGGCCTGGGCTCGTCTTTCCCGCTGGCCTGTGTCGCCGTGTCTCACGCCCACCGTCATGTCGAAGCGGCTCGCCCACCACTCTATTCTGTCGAGAAGGTCACGGTTAAGGGCCCTTAGCGGCGTTATGTAGAGGATTTTCACACCTTCAAAAGAAGATGACAGCAGCAGGTTGTTGATTAGGGGGATGAGTGCGGCCTCTGTTTTGCCTGTTCCGGTCGGAGCCATCAATAGAATGTTCTCACCGTTCAATACATGTGGAATGGCCTGTATCTGCGGAAGAGTGAGGTCGCTAAACCTCTCCAGCACAGCGTCTCGCAAAACTTTCGCTAAGCTGTTGAGGACCTCAAGCCCTTCCTTGGACGCTTTCACCCGATTCTTCACCAGTCTCGACGAGCTTGGCTCCGCACATGGGGCAGAACCGCGACTCTCCCGGAATCACGCTGGAGCAAAACTTACAGATTTTCATAACCTGCTGCACGTTTTCCTGCGGCGGGGAAGTTGCTGGAGATGGTTCAATTTTTTGGGTCGCCGACGATTGCTGAATGGGTTTCTCTGCTTCAACAGGCTTCGAAACGAAAACATTACCCGCAACATATCCCATCAACCCGGCCAGAAACGTTGCGCCGCCTATTAGGAGCAGCCTGGACACAACCAAGTCAGTCTCAAGCTGTGAAGGACTCCAAAGAGAGAAGTTGAGAAACCGGGATAAAGCGAACGCGGCCACGCCACCAACCGCCGCCGCAAGTGCAGATTTGGCGGAGGCCCTCGCCACCAAACCGGCAGCCGAAGCAGTCAACAACATGGAAAGTATAGCTGGCTGAAGTGGATTGAGGTAAATGTTTTCCAGATAAATTAGTAGGAATGCGATGACGAAGGACAGGACTGTGGCGGCGGCTAAGCGTAGATAACCCCGCATCTCAACCGAGAAATTAATCTGACCCGGCTTTTTAAAAGCCTATCTCATACGAATTTAGTCGACATCCATGCCGAAAGCAGTCTTCATCATCTGTCGGAGTATTACAAGTTTCTGGATGTCGTTGGCGCCTTCGTAGATTTTGAAGACCTGCGAATCCCTGAGAAACCTTTCAACCAATCCGTCTGTCGCCACTCCGACGCCGCCGTGGACAGTTATAGCCTTAAGCGCGGCTTTTTCTGCCACTTCTGTGGCATATAGTTTGGCCATCGACGCAGCCATTACAGCCTCGGGCCTATTCTTGTTGGCTAAGGTTGTTGCCCAGTAGAGCATCAGCCTCGCGCCCTCGAGCATGGTGAGCATCTCGCTGACATGAAACTGAACCGCTTGGAAATATATCAGCGGCCTCTCGAACACTCTACGCTGAAGCGAATATTGTAGTGTTTTTTCGAGACAGGCTTGGGCAACTCCGACAGCTTGAGCCGCCACACCTATTCTACCGTGGTCGTAGGTGTCCATCGCGATTTTGAATCCCTGCCCCTCTTCCCCCACCATGTTCTCCTCCGGCACGTAGACGTTGTCGAGTATGACTTCGCATGGATGGCTGCCCCTGATTCCTATCACCTCGATTTTTTCACCTACCCGGAAGCCGGGTGTGCCTCGTTCCACGATGAAGAAGCTGAGGCCCTTATGCCTCTCTTTCCTGCTGGGTGGAGGAGAAGTTCTCGCGAGGACGATGAAATAATCTGCTTTATCGGCTCCTGAGATGAAGTATTTTCTTCCGTTGATTTCCCAGCCCCCGTTTTTCCGTTTGGCCGTGGTCTCGATTCCCGCCACGTCTGTGCCCGCCCCAGGCTCTGTTGTGGCGTGTGCCGCGAACTTTTCTCCACGTGCTATCGGTGGAAGATATTTGCGTTTCTGTTCCTCGGTGCCGTAGACCATCACGGGGTAGGTGAAGAGAACTCCCACCAACGTGGCGACCGTGAACGCGGGGCATATGCGGGAAACCTCCTCGACGAACAAGGTGGAGTACATCATGTCCGTTCCCTGTCCATCATAGGTTTCGGGAATGCCGAGGCCGAGGTACCCCTGCTCCGCAGCCTTCTTCAAAAGAGCCTTTGGAATAGTGTTGGTGCGCTCAATCTCCTTAACCAGAGGCTCAATCTCCTTCTCGGCAAATGCCCTGACAGATTTGCGGAAAATCTCGTACTCTTCCTTCACCTCTACGGCGAAGTCAAAAACAGAGGAGAATGGGAAAACCATGCAAATAGAGAGGTGTGGCGGAATTTAAGGAAGCAGCTGATGTTAGGGTTTTTTCTCCGCTTTTCGTCTCTGGATGGCTGCGACGAGGCTTACAACCAGCCCGAGGACAAGGAGGATGTAGGCTGTGCCGCGGTGGCTTTCTTCAAGCGCCCCTTGACCAATCCCGAGGTCAACCCATCGCATAAGCCCCATCCCCATCGCCACCTGAGTAAGCGTAACCAGAAGCACCACAGCCGTCAAAGCTGTCACCACGCGGCTAACTCTTCCCGTGGCTAGATAAGCTCCGACAACAAATATCCCCAAAATACCGATGGCTGCGTGAACCAGCTGCAGAGAACCAGCGGCAAACCCAGACTCCCCTATCGCAATCTGCACCAGCACACCTACGCCTATCAAAGCACCTATAACCATGCGCGTATTCATAGTGAAAAAATTTTGCAAAATGATTCTAAAAAACCTTGGGAGGTTTAACAAAAATAGGTTTAGAATTCAGGTGTCTCTGATTCGCCTTCCTTCTTCTTTTCCTCCTTCTTCTTGGAGGCGGCGACGACGTCGTCTATTCTCAGTATCATCGAGGCTGCTTCGAAGCTCGAGCGGAGAGCGTGGAGCTTAACCTTAGCCGGCTCTATAACACCGTTGGCCAACATATCGATGACCCCGCCGCCGAAGATGTTGACGCCCACGGCTCTCTGTCCGTTTTCATGGGCGTGACGTATCTGGGCCATTATCTCCACAGGCTCGAGTCCAGCGTTTTCGGCGAGGGTTCTCGGTATTGCTTCGACGGCTTCGGCGAATGCGAGGTAGGCCAGCTGCTCCTTGCCTGAAAGCTTGCCCGCCGTCTGTCTCAGCTGTCTCGCTATCTCCTCCTCGATAGCTCCTCCGCCCGGAACTATACGTGGGTCGTCGACCAGGTCAATCATGTTCATGATGGCGTCGTTCAGAGCCCTTTCAGCCTCGTCAAGCTGCCTCTCCAGCCCAGCCCTCAACAACACCGCCACGGCCTTGGGGTTCTCGCATTTCTCGACAAAAACCATCCGGTCCTCGCCTATCTTCCTCTCCTCGACGAGTCCAGCTCTTCCGAGGTCTTTTGGCGAAAGGTCCTCAAAGTTAGTTACAACCCTTCCACCTGTTGCTTTGGCGAGCTTCTCCATATCGCTCTTCTTGACACGCCTAACAGCTAGAATGCCTTCTTTCGCGAGGAAGAACTGAGCCGCGTCATCGATTCCCTTCTGGCAGAAGACAACGTTGGCGCCGACGGCCTTCACCTTGTCAACCATGCCCTTGAGGATGTTGGTCTCCTCGTCGAGGAACTCCTTTATCTTCAGCGGGTCCCTTATGCGGATTTCGGCGCTGAACTCCGTCTTCTCGATCTCGAAGGGGCTGTCGATGAGAGCTATCCGAGCGTTCTCCACACGCTTTGGCATGGCGGCGTGAACAACCTCCTTATCCACCACAACACCGCGAATAAGCTCAGTCTCCCCGAGGCTTCTGCCAATCTTCTTAACAATCTGGATATCGTCTTTATCGGCCCTCTGTTTGCCGTTAACTTCCTTCACCACGCTTAGGACAGAGTCGACAGCGATGTCGACGAGCTTGTCCAAGGCGAAGCCGAGAGACTTGCTTCCAAGAGATGTGGTTATCACTTTTCTGAGTGTGGCTCTGTCTTTGAGGTCTATTTTGATGGCGTTCTCGTTTATGACCTCAAGGGCTTTGTCTAGGGCTTTTTTGTAGCCAGAGATTATGGTGCTTGCGTGAATCTTCTGCTCAATCAGCTCCTCGGCTTTTCTCAACAGCTCCCCAGCTAGGATGACTGCGGTTGTGGTTCCGTCGCCTACCACGTGGTCCTGCGACTTGGCCACCTCTATAATCATCTTGGCAGCGGGATGTTCGACATCGATTTTCTCGAGAATTGTTGCGCCGTCGTTTGTTACGATGACGTCGCCGATGTTGTCCACCAAAAGCTTGTCCATTCCCTTGGGCCCGAGAGTCGTCCGCACAATCTCGGCGATTATCTTGGCGGCGGCTATGTTGTTGCGCTGAGCAGACCTACCCTGTGTCCGCGTCGTACCTTCCTTCAGAATTATTACTGGCTGACCTGGTGCTAGAGACATGCTTCATCAACCTCTAACGGTCTCGGATGTGCGGAATAATTTAAGTCTAACCTGTCGGAAGGTTGCGGAGAACGGTTTTTGCAGCTCTCTCAACATCCTCTTTCTTCACGGTCCGCCGTCCCGCGTACTGGGCGAGCTCAAAAGCCTCCTTCGCTATCATGGCTCCGACGTTTTCCAATATTTTGCGGAGTTCATCGGCGGCGTCCTCGCTCACCCTCGCGGCTCCGGCCTTCTTCATTATGCGGTGAATCGGCGCCGATGGAATATCGGCTTCTTTCTCGGACATCGCCATTTCATATTTCTACCTACATAAAACCCTTACAGTCCCACGGACTTTAACAGGTCTTCCGCGAATTTCCACGGGATACCATATAGCATTCCTGGGTATTTATGGCCAAATATGGGTTTAAAAGCCATCAGTAACTCTTTTTAAAAAGGAAACTGAGGCGTAAATGGTTTGGCGACCACAAGAATCGAGTGTCCTAATTGTCATAGGCTAACTATCAAAGGAAAGTTTTGCATATACTGCGGCTATACTTTGGAGCAGCCAGTTGAACCGCCGAAGCCGGAGGTGGAGGAGGCAGAGGAGGTTGTCGAGCAATTGCCGGAGTCACCTGCGGAGTCCGCTGAGCAGCAGGCAGTTCAGCCGCCCGCTGGAGAGGATGTCGCTGTTGAGGAGAAGAGGCTTGTGGACCAGATGTCCACGGTTTATCTGTGGTATTTCCGTCTCATCGACCTGTTTCTCGACCGCGAGGCCGACCCCGAGGTTTTCGGCGAGCTTTTCCACGAGTATCGCTCTAGGCTTAAGACCCTTGACGAGAGGAGACAGGCTGAGATAGCGAAGGTTGAGGAACGTATCAACACCCTTAACTCGTCGCTTGAGAAGCTTAAGGTCAAGCACGAGGTCGGAGAAATTCCAGACAGACAATACATTACGCAGAAGCTGGAGATTGAGAGAGAGATGGGTCGTCTTAGGCCCAAGTTGATGTATCTGAGAAACCCGTTCAACATCCGTTTGGCCGACCTGCCAACCTTCAAGACACAGTTGGAGGAACGTCTACAGAAGGTAAAAACAAACGGACGTGATCTAGGAATGCAGGAGGAATTCATAAACATGTTTGAGCAGGATGTTCAATCCGCTTTGAAGGCTCTCGAGGTCTTGATGGAGCAGCATCAGAAGATTAAGAAAGAGCTCAACAAGCTGGAGCTGCGGTACAAAATCGGCGAGCTGAAGCAGAGCGAGTACCTGTCGCTTAAGCAGAAGCTTGAGAGACAGCTGGAGCTACGGGGAGGTTAGATATTTTAGCCCGCGAGTCTTTGGTCGGGTGTGAAGGTTATAGTAACAGCTCTTCCGGGGTCTGGAAAAACCACCACCGTCAAGAAAGTTGTTGAGAAGATGCCCAGCCTCGTGGTCATCAACTATGGCGACCTCATGTTCGAAGAGGCCTCAAAGCTCTACGGCATATCGCACAGAGACGATATGAGGAAGAAACTCGGACTCAGAGACTACCAGAGACTTCAGAAGAGTGCGGCAGAAAGGATAGCAGCTATGGATAATGTCGTCGTCGACACACACTCGGTAATCAAAACCCCTTTTGGCTATTATCCGGGGCTTCCTTCTGAAGCGGTTCGAATAATGAACCCCCATTTGATTGTTTTTCTCGATTGCAGGCCTGAGGACATTCTGAGTAGAAGGCTTAAGGATGTTGCTGAGGGTGTTGACAGAAAACGTGAGACAGAGAGTGTTGAGGCGATTGAGGCCGACCAGCAGATGGGCAAGTTTTTCGTGGCCGCCGCGGCTAACACGGCGGCATGCTATCTCAAGGTTGTCTCACTACGATATGAGCAGAAGAGGCCATATGAGCATGCGGAGGCCGCGGCTGAGGAGATAGTGCAGGCGATCAAGTCTCTTTCAAATGTTTAGCGCAGTATTTTCCGAGCCGTGACGAGGTATGTCGTGTGTCCTCTCATGAGAAATTCGGGCCTCGTCATACCACGTTTTACTCTCATGTTTCTGAGAAGCAGCTCGACACATGAAAGGTCTGAAAACCCGCCTGCCTCGAGAGCCTCGTAGGTCTGAACGACCTGCTCAACGGTTGGACTTAGCGAGACCCATACACCGCTCGGCTTCAAAGCATCATAACATGATTGAACAGCTCTCCACGGCTCTGGAATGTCTATGACCGCCGCGTCCAACTCCTTCTCCACAATTTTTTCACACACATCCCCCTGCTTCAGCTCGATGTAGTCAAGCAGCCCCAGCTGCCTCATCCTAACAGTTGCTGTCTCGATGTTCTCAAGCCTGACATCATAGCTGTACACTCTCCCCGTTGGCCTGACGAGGTATGTGAGAAAAGCTGCCAAAACACCGGTGCCCGTGCCCGCCTCAACCACCCGATAACCCGGCCCCACGCCAGACACAGCCGCTATGTAGCCAAGGTCCTTTGGATAAACTATCTGAGTCGTGCGCGGGAGAAACATAAGCAGGTCGAGGAACGTCGGCTTAAACACATGCATGACAGCTCCTGTGTTGGAATGGAGAACGCATCCGCTCGGCTGTCCAATGAGGTTTGAGAGGTCTATGAATCCTTCGCTTGTGTGAAACTTTTTCCCGCTTCTAAGCTGCACCATGTATCTTTTCTTTTTCTCCGTGACAATTAGAACGCGGTCCCCCTCCTGGAAAGTATGCTGCTGCATCTCTGAAAAAGTTTAGATATAGTGTTCACTATTTATGTGACGCGGCGGTGATGTCTCAGAGTTATGCCGATTGGTGAAGAGAAGGCATTTGGCTGAGCCGCCATAAAACCTATATTCCCCATCCCCGAGCTATTCACACAGTGCGGACAACGCTAACACTGTTACTGATAATCGCCTTGACGCTTCCGGCCGCCACATCAACCAAGCCAGACAAATTCACCGAAATCACCATCCCTTTGCAGAGTGTATCCGAGGAGGTTTCCATCGCCCAGACATCCAGCGGCTCTATCGAGGTTTTGGGTGCCTGGGGAAAGAAAACACTCAGCGTCTATCTCTACTCCTCCGGATCCGCCGCTTTGGATGAGGCCGCGAGAAGAGGTGTGGAGGTTTGGTATGGAAGCATCAGGGCATTTGTCCAAGAATATGGCTACAACTATCTTCTCTCACTATCTATGACCTTTGTCACACGCGATGAAGACGCAGACATAACTATACGCTATGTCTCGACGCTGGGAGGGAACATCTGCGGAGTAACTACGATTAGGTATGGGGGCTTCCTCTATGAAATAGTCAGCGCCACCATACAGATTTCGAGGGCATGCGTAGGCTCTGACGCCGAACTCGCCTACAAGGTGGTGGCGCACGAGTATGGACACGCTCTCGGCATAGGCCATTCAAGCAACCCAGTTGACCTCATGTATGAGAGGGTAAACACAGCAACCTATCCATCAACGCTAAACGTTTACGCGCTTGCGGTCGCCTATTCATGGGCCGAAGACAATCTCTACAGACCTCCCCCCACTCGTTCAATAAACTCGCTCCCCTCATCCATAGAATACAAACAGCTTCCACCACTTACAGAGATACGTCAGGTACGAGTCTACCTCCAGTCGGAGCTTGGGCGACTTCTTCTCAACACCTACGCCCTGCCTCGTGGAACAGTTTTTAGACAGGTCGCAGAGGTGGAGAAAATTTTCGGCAACAGGACCAAGCTGGTTTTTGACCGCTGGGTTGTCAACGACATGAGCGCGAGCCGTTCGCCGACTCTCCAGGTTCGTGTTGAAGACGATACGGAGATTGTTGCGGTTTACAGTGTCTTCTACTTTGTAAGGGTTCAATTGTTTGAAGAGCTGGTGTCGGGCTGGTATCGTTTTGGTGAGGAGCTGCCGGTTACGGCGAGGGAGTTCATCAACTTTGAGAACGCTACACGAATGGTCTTCAGTGGATGGAGCGACGGGGTAGACCAGCCTGCTAGGAAAATCGTGGTCGACGGTCCGGTCGACATAGAGGCCCTTTACCTCCGCCAGTATCTTGTTCAGGTAGATTCCTCCGTTGATGTTTTCGAGGGTGAGGGCTGGTATAACGAGGGCGAGAGAGCTGAGATTGTTGTGGTGAGTAAGATGGTGTACCTGGGGGATGATGTGCGTCTGCGTCTCTTCAACATGTCTCTACCCAGTGGTGGCGAGGTTGATGACGATGTGATACGTTTCATGGTCCATGGTCCTGTGACGGTTACGGTGGATTGGGTGAAGGAGTACAGGGTTGTGGCGAGGGCCACCCACGGCGATACCAGTTTGTTTGACGGCTGGGTTGCTGATGGAACGGTTTTGAACCTGCAGGCCCCGCCTGAGATTACGTGGAACAACGGCACAAAAGCACTCTTCCAGGGCTGGAGGCCAGTGGACAATTCCAGCCCCCTTTTATCCATCACAGTCGACAAGCCCTTGAACCTGCTGGCTCAATACGATGTCTACTACTTTGTCCAAGTGGTTTCCCTTTTTCCTGTGAATGTTTCAACTGGCTGGGTTAAGAGAGGTGACATCATTTTGCTCGACCCCGGTCCGCGGCTCAGAATGCATGGAGAAGGTGTCCGCAGCCGTTTCATGGGATGGGAAAAGATTGGGAACCAGACAAGCATAACAGTTGAGGGACCGTTAACAGTTGAGGCGGTATGGGTCGAAGAAGCAAGGCTGCTGGTGAAAGGTCTTAACGAAGAAGCGGAAAGCTGGCACTTTTTGGGGGAGACTGTCCAGCTAGCCGCTGAAAAGCTTGTGGAAACAGAACCCGGTAGAAGATTTCTTTTCCTTGGATGGGGTGGCGACATCGAGAGTAAGGAGCCCGAGATAACGGTGGTTGTTGATGGCCCGAAATTCTTGAAACAGGTTTACCGCGAAGAGGCGTTGGTTGAATTTGTTTTCGTCGACGCTGAAGGTTTTCTCGTCCCAGCGGAAATGGTCCTGCGCGATGAAGCGAACCAGCATGAATATGTTCTAAAACCTTTGGATAAGCTTTGGCTTCCGACTGGAGAATACATGGTGGAGAAAATCAGCTTTAACTCCGCCGATGTCAAGACATCAGCGGAACTCCGCGTAACTGGCCCGGGGCGCTTCAACATTCCTGTGCGTGTTTACCGTGTGGAGGTCGATGTGTCAGATTTGCTGGGGTTGCCGCTTGCTGGTGCAAGGGTCACGCTCGTGAACAGCATGGGCGTGGCCGAGGTCTCTGGAGTGGTTGACCGAGCTGGCCGGCTTGTCCTCCACCCTGTCAGCCATGACGCGAAGACTGCCGTGCTTGACTACGTTTTCTGGAGCCAAAAGGTTGCCTTAGAGCCGGAGACGGGGCATGCTTTTGTCCGGGCTGGTGTATCGCTTCAAACCCTACTTATCCTGGCTGCCGTTTTAGCGGTTTTCTCAACAGCTTTGATAAAGGCTAAAGAGAGACGCATGAGGAGACTTGGCTGATGCCGGGAAACATCATCGGCGAGCGGTTTGTCGTAGCTAGTTTCGGGGAGAGTCATGGAAGATGCGTAGGGGTTCTGGTTGACGGCTGCCCACCGGGCATAGAGCTAACTGAGGCTGATGTACAGGTTGAGCTTGACCGCAGAAGGCCGGGGCAGTCGCTTGTCACGACAACCCGTGCAGAGGAAGACCGTGTGGAAATCCTGTCAGGTGTCTTCCAGGGAAAGACAACAGGAGCACCCATACTTATGCTTGTTTGGAACAAGGATGTAGACTCACGGCCCTATGAGATGCTTCGCAACACACCCCGACCGGGACACGCAGACTATCCGGCATACATCAAGTACCGAGGATTCAACGACTATAGAGGCGGTGGAAGGTTTTCGGGACGAATCACAGCAGGCTACGTGATGGCTGGCGCTGTCGCGAAAAAATTGCTGAGCAAGCTCGGTGTCGAGGTTCTTGCCTACTCGCTGGAAATCGGCGGTGTAAAGGCCCGTCAGCTATCTGTTGACGAAATCAGGCGAAATAGGTATGCGAACGAGGTGCGGTGTCCGGATTTTGAGGCCGCGGAGAGGATGAAGCAAGTGGTGCTCGAGGCGAGGAAACAGGGTGACAGTGTCGGCGGCATCGTCGAATGCATAGCCCTCAACCTACCAATCGGCCTCGGAGAGCCTGTTTTCGACAATCTTGACTCCGACCTTGCCAAAGCCCTGTTCTCCATACCTGCGGTGAAGGGTGTGGAGTTTGGGCGAGGGTTTGAGGCTGCACGGCTGCGGGGAAGCGAGAACAACGACCCCTTCATCCTCGTAGATGGAAAAATCAGGACCGCATCCAACAACTCGGGTGGAATACTCGGCGGCCTATCCACTGGAGAACAGCTTGTAACAAGAGTGGCGTTTAAACCCGCCTCCTCGATAGCGCGGCCTCAGAAGACCGTAGACATCGTCGAGAAAAAGGAGACCGAGATAGTGGTGCCGGGGAGGCATGACCCAACCGTCGTTCCGAGAGCGGTTCCCGTCGTCGAGGCGGTTGTAGCCTTTGTCCTCGCAGACCATGTCCTGCGAATGGGGCTGATACAATAGACACGTGTATGAGGCATCAGCATAAATCCCGTCACATCAAAACACTTCCATGGCTGTGGATGAATACCGTTTGCTCAAGGAAGAAGAGCTGGCGAAAGCCCTCAAAACTATTGAAGGATGGGGGTTGAAAGATGGAAAGCTGTACCGCAAACTCGAGTTCAGGGATTTTGTCGAATGCATCGGCTTCATGGTTAAAGTGGCCATAGAGGCTGAGAAGATGCAGCATCACCCCGAATGGTTTAACGTCTACAACCAGCTGGAGATTTGGCTCGTCACACACGACCTCGGCGGCATAAGCACCTTTGACGTGAAGCTGGCGCAGAGGATAAACGAACTACTTGCTGAGTGAATCTTTCGTCGCGAGGTTGATGGCCGCCTCCGAGATGTCTGCAGCATACTCAGCAACCCGCCGCAAACTGTTTATCACGACAAGCTCCGTCAGCCTCTGCTCCAAATCCAGATTCTTTTTCTGTGAGCTGAGGTAGGCGTTCATCTCAGACGCTAAATCAGCTATCTGGTTGAGGGTCCTGTTCGCGAGGTCGGTGCTGGGATAAATGAAGGAGGTCAAGGAAGTTTTGAAGAGTTCCACGACCTTTGCGTTGATCTTGGCTATGCGCTGGTCTGGTTTGGAGATGTTGGTTGTAGTGAGGGTTCTGTTGCTGATTGTGACTGCGTGGTCTGCCGCTCTCTCGATGCTTTTCGCCACAAGCACATAGTTTATGCACTCACTCGGGTCAGAGAGGTTAAGGTTCCTAAGTGTAGCGTAATCTCTCACGGCTATGTTGAGCTGGCGCACTATGAAGTGGTAAAACCTGTCTACCTCGTCGTCTCGTCTCACCACATCTTCTGCGAGTGCTTTGTCGTTTCTGTAAAACGCTGCAAAAGCCTCCTCCAGCATATGCGTCGTGATTTCCCCCATCCTTTCCAAAGACATCTTTAAAGGTAGTTTATCGCTGACGGGTAGAACTTGGGCCGTAAGCTCCGTGGCGGTCTCTCCGATTATCTCCACGCCCACGAGCCACCGCCTTATCCTGTCCTTCAGGACGGATATTGTCTGTGGAGAGTAAGCAGTGAGCTCAACGCGTATCCTTTCGCTGCCGTCGAGATATTTTGAGAAGAAGAGTCGCACAACCTCGTCAGGCGTCTCGCTCCCACCTAGGCGAATAACCGATTCACGTCCCTCTTCACCCCCATCAGTCGTGACCAGCAGCCCAGACGGCAAAGTAACAATCTTCACCGTGTCAAGCTTTTTGAGACCTGCTTTCTCCACCCATTCCTTTGGAAGAGATATTATGAAGGTGGAGCGGCCTGTTTTCTGGACCCGTCTCGTGTACGCGGGCTGCATGGTTTTGTCCTGTTGTTGCTGGTATATAGATTTGTTTTAGGAAAATATTCCAGCCACTCAATCTATATATCGCAGAGAATCCACCCCCCAACCGCCATGATGAGTCAGAAAAAAGCTGTGTCAACAACCTTGGTTGTAGGAGTCGTTTCAGCGTTGGTGGTAGGGCTTGTGCTAGGTCTATTGACTGGCCCCTCTTTACTGGGAGGAGGTGTTTCGACGGTGACGGTGACAGTCGGCGGAACAGGTGGCGGGGTGCAGACAGTCACCCGGACGGTCACGGTAACAACGGGTACTCAAACATCTGTTCAGCTGGCGGGAGACATCGAGGTCGACGGCTCGAGCACCGTTTATCCTCTCACTGAGGCGGCGGCGGAACAGTTCATGAACATTCACAAGGGCGTGACTATTAGCGTCGGCATATCGGGGACGGGAGGCGGATTCAAACGATTCGTAATAGGTGAAACAGACATCAACGACGCTTCGAGACCAATACTTAGAGCCGAGGCGGAGACTGCGGCCAAGAACGGTGTCGAATGGATTGAGGTTCCGGTAGCAATAGACGCGCTGGTGGTAGTTGTTCATCCTTCCAACAACTGGGTGGACTGTATAACGATATCCGAGCTTAGGGCGATATGGAGGCCCGACAGCACCGTCAAGCTCTGGAGCGACATCAGACCCGAGTGGCCAAATCAGCCCATCAAACTCTACGGTCCGGGGCCTGACAGCGGAACGTTTGACTACTTTACCGAAAGAGTAGTTGGAAAATCAAAGGCCAGCCGAACAGACTATGTTGCATCAGAGGATGACAACGTACTTGTAGCTGGTGTAGAGTCTGACCGACTCTCGCTTGGATACTTCGGCTTCTCATACTTCGCTGAGAACAAAGACAGAATTAAGGTACTGAAGGTGAAGGACGACCTTGCAGGCGGAGAATGTGTCGAGCCAAGCGACGAAACCGCCAGAACCTTTACATATCCACTGGCAAGACCTCTGTTCATCTACGTCAACAAGAAATCATGGGACACCAAACCACATCTGAGGGAATTCGTGATCTACTACGTTGAAAACGGGGCCATGCTTGCTCACAAAGTGGCTTACACCCCGTTCCTCGACCACTACTACAAGAAGGCCGCAGCACTACTACGAGCAGGTATAACAGATGGGCTGTATGAGCTTACAAACTTAAAAAACAAGAACGCTGGACCACATTAGATGGGTAGGAATGTCCCGAAACATTTTTTTCAACAAAAATTTTTTGGCAAACCTTAGAAGAAGACAGCGCGCCACCAATCTTGTAAACTCGCTTTTGCTGGCCGCGGCGTCTGTCTCTTTCATAGCAATTGTGGTGATACTTGGCTCCCTGATACTGGAGTCATCCATCTTTTTTGGCCAGGTTTCGCTGGTCGAGTTTTTGACTGGCACAGAGTGGACGGTTCTATTCAGTGATAAGAAGTTTGGCGTTCTTCCTCTTCTCACGGCCACCGCGCTCACTTCCGCGATAGCGTTAGTCGTGGCTATTCCCGCGGGTCTCGCGACTGCGATTTACCTCAGTGAATACGCACGACCCGGTATAAGGGGTGTGATAAAAAACATCATCGAAGTGCTGGCCGGCATACCCACTGTGGTGTATGGCTATTTCGCGCTGTATTTCATATCACCAAACCTGTTGATGAGGTTTGTTCCGGGAACAGGTGTTTTCAGCGCCTTGGCCGTTGGCTTGATGATAGGTGTTCTCATAATTCCTATAGTAGCCTCGTTGAGCGAGGACGCGTTATACTCTGTTCCGGAAGATTTTCGACTGGCCGCCTACAGCCTTGGTGCTAGAAAAATCGACGTGGTTTTCCGGGTGATTGTGCCAGCAGCTCTGTCGGGAATTCTCGCAGCCATCATACTTGCTTTCACTCGTGCGATGGGTGAGACGATGATAGCGGCGATAGCTGGCGGGTTTAGGCCTTTTTACAGCTTCGACCCACGGGAAGCCATGCAGACCATGACAAGCTTCATCGCACAGGTTGCCACAGGAGACGCCCCTCATGGAACAATAGAGTATCAATCCATATTCGCGGTGGGCATTCTCCTCTTCATCATCACTATGGTCTTCAACCTTGTGGCCTTGGCTGTTGTGAGGAGGTGGCAGATACGTTACTGAGTCAACGGGATAAATTCAGGAGAAGAGATAGAGCCAAGCAGGTTCTCGACCGCATCGCACCTTTTCTGCTTTCTCTGGGCGTCTTCGTAGGCGTGGCCGCTGTTACTGCTCTTCTCTTCACCGTCATAACAACTGGTTGGCATAGGCTTTCATGGAACCTAATTTTCGAGTACCCGTCCGCGAACCCGGAGGTAGCGGGGATGCGCTCAGCATTTCTAGGCAGCTTCTGGACTGTCAGCCTCTCCGCTCTGGTCAGCATCCCTCTTGGAATAGCATCAGCCCTTTACTTGACCGAGTGGTCATCTCACCGAAGGCTCAGAAGGTTTCTCGAGTTCAACATGGCCAATCTCGCAGGCGTTCCCTCCATCATCTTCGGCCTCGTCGGACTAAGCATCCTCACCTATGGACTTGGTCTCGGACGATCAATAATAGCTGGCGCGTTCACCCTCGGCATAATGACCCTGCCCCTCGTTACAGTATCGGCAGCAGAGGCAATCAAGTCTGTGCCGGAGGCGTTGAAACACGGAGCCTATGCTCTAGGAGCAACCAAGCTACAGGTTACGCGTCACATAATTCTCCCAAGGTCCCTGCCTATGATGATGACCGGAGCGATACTGGCCATTTCCCGGGCTATTGGCGAAGCGGCTCCGATACTTGTCATAAGCGGTCTGCTGTTCATCCGCACTGACCCCACATCGGTTTTCGACAGGTTTACGGTGATGCCTCTCCAGATATTCAACTGGGTAAGTAGACCTCAGCCCGCGTTCCAAGAACTATCCTCCGCGGCGATAATTGTTTTGCTGGCTTTGCTGATGATGTTTAACGCGGCTGCAATAGCTATTAGGTATCGCTACCAGAGGAGAGTGATGCTATAAATGACGATGCTGAAAAAAAATATTGGTGGAGAGAGAGTCCATGGATTTATCTGATAGTGACAAGGTTGTTGTCGAAACAGTCGGCCTAACGGTTGTCTATGGTCGCAAGTATGCGATAAAGGATATCAACCTCAAGTTTGAGCGTTCACGGATAACCGCTATCATAGGACCATCGGGCTGCGGAAAATCAACCCTCCTCCGATGCATAAACCGAATGAACGACCTGATACCGGACGCTAAGGTGCAGGGCAAGGTCTACTATAGGGGATTGGACATCTATTCAAAGGACGTCGACCCCGTGGCTGTGAGAACAGCCATCGGAATGGTTTTCCAGAGGCCCAACCCATTCCCCATGTCGATTTTCGATAACGTGGCTTTCGGGCTTCGCGTTAACGGAGTTAAGCTCACTAAACAACAGATGTATGAGAAGGTCAAGGACGCTCTCGAGAAGGCGGCTCTCTGGGACGAGGTGAAAGACAGGCTTGATGCACAGGCCTTCTCTCTCTCAGGAGGCCAGCAGCAGCGCCTCTGTATTGCAAGGGCTCTTGCAGTCGACCCAGATGTCATTCTGCTCGACGAGCCAACCGTTTCTCTCGACCCAATATCAACCGCAAAGATTGAACAACTTCTCCGAAACATTTCACAGGACTACACAATAATCATAGTCACCCACAACATGCAGCAGGCCGCGCGCGTCTCCGACTACACAGCCGTGATGATGCCTGACGAGAACATGATAGGCAGGCTCATCGAGTTTGGGCCGACAAAGGAGATTTTCACCAACCCGAGGGATAAGAGGACGGAAGACTATATCTCGGGAAGAATAGGTTGAGGATGGTTTGCCGCGTCTGATGGACATAGGGTTGGAACGGCTTGTCAACATGCTCAACGACATGGCTACACTCAGCCGAACCGCTGTCGAAGCCGCTGTAGAAGGGTTCATCAAAGGCACACCCAACGAGGACGAGGTTTTCCAGCTCTCGGAGAAGCTTCGCTGGCTGCAGGACGAGGTGGCCGACCTCGCAGTAGAGCTGATAGCGCGTTACCAACCCGTGGCAACTGACCTCCGTTTTCTCCGTTCATGTATGGAGGTGGCCTACGGGTTCTCACGCTTCGGCAGATACGCCTACGACATATCACAGGTGATAACAACGTTCGGCGAGCTACGTGAATGTGAGAAAAACGAGGTCCTCGAGACAGCTGAAGTGGTGAAGGCCATGATAGAGAAGAGCGTGAAAAGCTTCGTGGAGAAAAATTTGGAGCTCGCCGCCGAGCTTGAGAAGCTGGACTCGGTAGTCGACAAAGCCTACAAGAACCATCTACAACGGAGCCTAAACAAGCCAGGGTCCAAGAAATGCGACATGGCGACCATGCTTATTCTAAGATATCTTGAGAGAATAGCGGACCACGCCACCTACATAGGGGAGGCTGTTGCTTACATCTTGGAGGGGCAGCATAGGCCCAGGAAATAGACACTTGGCGCGGGAAGTTGTAAAAATGCGTAGAGAGGTTGCGGCGCTTCTTCTCGAAATATCCCGCAACATCCACCCAAATGAGATGATAGTTCTCCTCCACGGCCGCCGAGAGAAGACCAGCTACTTTGTTGAGGAAATCTCTTTCCCACCTCAGTCAATATATGGAGAAAGCTTCTCATCCTTCAACCCCTACCAACTACCTATCGACCATTCCTTTCTCGGGGTAGCTCACTCCCATCCCTCAGGCGCTCCTCACCCCTCTGTCGAAGACCTTAACAACATGATGGGTGAGCTGATGGTTATTGTGACAGCTCCCTACCGTGACGAGAGGGATATCCATGTCCTCGACGGAGAAGGCAGAAGATTGACGCTCATGATTGTTTAGCGAAGAGCTGCTTCACACATCTTGAGGAGAAGAGCAAAGGGGTCGCTCGCCTTAACAAAGGCGCTGGCCAATAGAACACCATCCGTCCCCAGCTCAAGCGCCTTTGAAACATCCTCGGCCGTCGAAACACCCGCTCCACAAAGAACCCTGACACTCGGCGCTATGGCCTTGACTCGTGAAACCGTCTCGGTAACCACCTCGGGCTTCGCCCTCGAAACTGATATACCGGTGCCAATCAACTCAGGAGGCTCCACAGCCAACATGTCGGGGCCCAGGGCAGCCGCGGCCGTGGCAGCATAGTGGTCGTCGGCGCAAACAATAGATACAAGACCGTTAGCTCTAAGACGATTCACTGCCTCGGACAAATCGCTCAGCTTAAGCTTTTTCTCAGAATGGTTGAGAAGGGAGCCAGCCGCTCCCGATTCCTTCAACGCCTCCGCCACAACGGAGCCTGTATATGCTCCGGGCATGTAGGGGTCGCAGTGCTGTGCAAAAACATGCACCGAGACATTCGCCGCCACCGTCGCAAGGTCAACTAGGGATGGGCAAACCGCCACGGACACACCCGTCTCCTCAGCGGCCCTCTCAGCTATTTTAGCCAGCTCGAGTGCTTTTTTTCCGATGGATTCCCTAAAGGTCTTGAAGTTGAGCACAATCAGGGGGTAACGGATGTTCACGAAGTCTCTTAATCTGGCTTGTTTTAAACGGTATCGGTATAAGTATCACTCAATAATTATGTGGACGGAGTATGGACAAGGTTTTTCCCTACATCGGGCATCACACGGACGAAGACCTGCGTCAGATGCTTCAGGCGATAGGTGTCAAAGACATTATGGAGCTTTACTCAGACATCCCTTCCAAGTATATTCTCAGCTCTCCGCCAAGTATTGAAGGGCCCCTGACTGAACCGGAGCTAATCAAACGTGTTAAAGACATTTTGGCGAAGAATAGGCAGGGCCTCCGCCTTTTCTTGGGGGGAGGTGTGTGGCCGCATCATGTTCCTGCTGCTGTTAAAGAGATTGTTTCGAGAAGCGAGTTTGTCACAAGCTACACCCCTTACCAGCCCGAGATATCTCAAGGAGTTTTAACAGCCTTGTTCGAGTTCCAGAGCCTCGTCGCAGACCTCTACGAAATAGACGCCGTCAACTCCTCCATGTATGACTGGGCCACAGCCGTCGGAGAGGCCTTTAGAATGGCGTATAGATACAACGGCCGAAACAAAATCGTCTACGCGGGTCACTGCGGCCCCGGTAGAATACGTGTGGCCGAGACATACGTCAAGCCCCTAGGCCTCAGGCTTGTGAAAGCATCATTCGACGACAGGGGTAATGTGGATGAGGAGAGTTTGAAAACCTTGGTTGACCGTGAGACTTCGGCTGTCTATGTCGAGAACCCATGCTATCTGGGCGCCGTTGTAGAAAATGTTGAAGCCGTGGGCGAGATTGCGCATGATAGAAACGCACTGTTCATAGTTGGTGCTGAGCCAACTTCTCTCGGGCTTTTATGTCCTCCGGGTGCTTTGGGAGCTGACATCGTCGTCGGCGAGGGTCAGCCGCTGGGGCTTCCGATGAATTTCGGCGGCCCCCTGCTCGGAATACTGGGATGCAGAGAAGACCGCAAGCTTATCCACAGTATGCCGGGCCGGATGGTGGGGATGGCTGAGACACTCGAAGACAAGAGACGAGCCTTCACGATGGTGCTAAGGGCCCGCGAACAAGACATCAAACGGGAAAAAGCCACCTCAAACATATGCACCAACCAGGCCCTCTGCGCCATAACGGCCGCAGCATATTTAGCGCTTCTTGGCAAACATGGTTTACAATCACTCGCCCGCCACATCTTCGAAAAAACATGCTACTTCATCGAAGCTCTTCAGAAAGTGGACGGGGTAAAGGCGCCACTGCTCAAAGCTCCACACTACATGGAGTTCACCTACAGAAAAGAAGGGCATTCATCTGAAAAACTGTTGTCAAAGCTTCTCAACGTCGGCATAGTTGGCGGCATCAGAATAGGAGAGGATTTTCCACAGCTGGGCGACGGAGTGCTGACATGTGTAACCGAGGTGCATAGCGTCGAGGACATCCAGGAATATGTGGAGACACTGAAGGAGGTGGCTTAATGTATCGACAGGCTTGCTGGGATGAGAAACTCGTCTACGAGTTGTCGAGGCCCGGCGTCACAGGGTTCACGGCGCCAATCAATCCACAAATGGTTAGAGAAGCGGGTGAGAGAAACCTCGGCAAAATTCCGAAAAAACTTCTCAGAGACAACCTGAACCTGCCAGAGCTCTCCGAGCTGACTGTGGTGAGGCACTTTACCCGCCTAAGCCAGATGAATTACAGCATATCCACAGGCTTCTATCCACTCGGCAGCTGCACCATGAAGTACAACCCCGTAGTCAACAACCAATTGGCCGAGCAGGTGGCCGACATTCATCCACTCCAGCCAGCGGAAACCGTGCAGGGGTGTCTCGAGATTTTATACAACCTTGAGCAGGCTCTGAAGACGTTGACCGGCATGGATGCTTTCTCTATGGTTCCAGCGGCAGGCGCACACGGGGAGCTGGTTGGATGCCTAATCATCAGAGCATACCATAGTGAGAAAGAGGGTAAGCCGAGGCCGAAAATCATCGTCCCAGACTCAGCCCATGGAACAAACCCGGCGAGCGCAGCCATGGCGGGCTTCGAGGTATCGGTTGTGAGAACACGCGAAGATGGATGCGTCGACCTCGAGATGCTCGAGAAAATGGTGGACGGCGACATAGCCGGCATCATGCTGACAAACCCCAACACCGTAGGATTGTTCGAGAAAGACATCGAGGATATTGTCCGAATCATGCATCAAAACGACTCCCTGCTATATTATGACGGTGCAAACCTCAACGCCATAGTAGGCGTCGCGAGGCCGGGAGACATGGGCTTCGACATAGTCCATCTCAACCTTCACAAAACCTTCTCCACACCCCATGGAGGAGGAGGCCCCGGAGCAGGCCCAGTCGGAGTCGTCGCCAAGCTAGCTAAATACTTGCCTCCGCCGAGAGTTGTGAAAAACGCCGACGGCCGATATGTGTTGGACAACGGGGGTTCATCGAGCATAGGTCCTGTCAAGCTTTTCACCGGGAACTTCGCGGTTCTCCTACGTGCATACGCTTACATTCTTGCGATGGGTGGTGAAGGTTTGAGGCGGTCAGCCCTCTACGCAGTCACAGCCTCAAATTATTTGCTGAGCAAGGTGAGGCAGCTGCGGGGCGTCACACTTCCCTACGACCCATCACGTCCAAGGAAACACGAGTTCGTGGTTAGCCTCGCCAAGCTGAGAAAAGAGACAGGGCTAGGCGCGCTTGAGGTCGCTAAACGTCTCCTCGACTATGGTGTCCATGCTCCCACGATATATTTCCCACTGATTGTTGAGGAGGCTTTCATGGTTGAGCCGACAGAGACAGAGAGCAAAGAAACGCTGGACAATTTCTACGAAGTCTTGTCCAAGGTGGTGCAGGAATGTTATGAATCTCCCCATCTTGTCAAGTCGGCGCCCCACAACACATCGGTTGGCCGCATAAACGAGGCCAAGGCCTCCCACCCAATACACTTAACCCTCAGCATACGTATGCAGAGGAGGAAGAATGAACAAGATACCTCTACTTGATTTTCATGAGAAGACTGCGAAGGAGCTGGGTGAGTTCGCTGGCTGGCGGACTGTAATCACCTTCTCCTCCCTCCGCGAGGAACACGAAGCCGTTAGAAAAGACGCTGGCATATTTGACATAAGCCACATGACTCGAACTAAGATTTCCGGGCCACATGCTACTAAGTTTCTGCAAGAGGTTCTGACAATAGATGTCGAGAAGCTGAAGCCCGGGCGGATGAAGTATGGGTTGATTCTTAACATGGATGGAGGCATCATAGACGATGTGACGGTCTACAAGGTGACGGATGATAGTTATCTCATGGTTTCAAACGCCTTGACGAGGGTCCGTGTGCTCGGGTGGTTGAGGGAAAAAATGGATGGCGAGGTGTTGGTTGAAGACATCACGGAGAGCAGCGCATTCTTCGCTGTGCAGGGCCCACATTCGTCCTCTTATGTTTCGAGCCTGGTTGGTGCTGTTTCTGGTTTTAAGTGGTTTGAAGGCGGGTTCAGGACCGTGGACGACTGCAGGCTACTGGTGACACGAAGCGGCTACACGGGAGGAGACGGATACGAGTTGATGACTCTATGCGGAGAAGAGCAGCTCTATGAGAAAGTTTGGTCATTCTTTACGGAAAAAGGAGTTAGGCCATGCGGGCTGGCTTGCCGCGACGTCTGCAGAATAGAGGCAGGCTTCCCGCTTTATGGTCAAGATTTTGACGAGAAAAACGACCCACTCGAAGCGGGGCTTTTCTGGGCTGTCAAAATGGATAAACCGTTTTTCATCGGAAAAGAGGCGTTGGAGAAAAAACAAGCCACAGGCCCAGTCAAAAAACTCTCGTTAATCGAGATGGTGGACCAGGGTGTGCCGCGGCCGGGCTACAAGGTGTATGTGGGGGATGTTGAGGCTGGTGTTGTGACAAGCGGTTGTCTATCGCCGATGATTAACAGGGGGGTTTGCCTTGCGTATCTTCCGCCCTCGCTTCAGGTTGATGGTTACGAGGTATATGTTGATGTTAGAGGTCGTCGCCGCAAAGCGGTTGTCAGGACTAAGCCGTTGATAAGCTTGTCGCGGCCCTAGAGAGAGCAGTCAGTTGTTTGACACGTTTGTCCAGCGGATAGCCTATGAAGATGTCTATGTTGTTCTCAGACAAATTCCGCAGTAGTTGGGCGAATTCGCCGGGTGGCCCTGTGTATACGAACTGCCGCCACGCTTCATCTATGTTTTTGTTTCCGACACGTCTCGAGACATAGGCATTAACCTTCTCCGCCACCTCTCTCGGCAGCTCTTCGCCGAAAAAGTAGGGAACATAAACAGCTTTTCGTAAACCATTAAGAGTATAAAGCCTTGTCTCCTCGAGTAGGCGGGGTGTCATGAGCATCACTGGGACGGCCCGGTAATTCGCCGCTATTTTCGCCGCCGTTTTCTCGACACGCTCGGTCCCGACCATCAACAGGTTAAACCGGCATTTTCTACGAAATGCTTCCGCGGCCTCGAGCAACAACCTGCCTGCCCTCCGCGATTTTTCCTCCGCTGTAAGGTATGCGGAGTTTCCTGCGACAAGGCAAACACCACCGAACCCCTCTTGGCCCAACACATCGATTACAGTGTCAAGCCTTTCCCAACAATCGCTGCGCCTAACAGGAACAGTGATAACCGGCTCCGGGAAACCGAGAAGTTTACAGACCGAGATAAGTTGCTCGAAATCCTTCAACGACAAGTCATCAGCAGCTCTCTCCGAGTCGACTACGAGGTACCTGTATCCAAGCCGTGTCAAAACCTTCGCATAAAATATGGATGTCTCGAGCTTGTTTTCGCCTAATAGGCTGGGCTTAAACGCTGCGCCCAGCTGGAAGGCCACCACCTCTCTGGAAGACGTCCACCTCCAGCCACTCCACGCACCTCAAAAAATCAGCATGAATACAGTATTTAAGAATTTTCAGAAGACCTTATGCAAAGCTGGTTTTTATTTAATCATGGGCACTTATTCTGGGATGCGCGAAGAAGACCTCGAGAGAGCAATCCTTGAGAGGAACCCTTCGCTGGACAAGTCGGCTCTAGACAAAATGGTTGATGAGAAGCTTCGGAGCTCGCCTTTTCTAACGAGGCGTGGAGCCCTGTTGATATTACTCGAAGAGATGAGAATCGCTCAGGAGCTCATATCAGAGAAGGACTTCGGCGAATATCTCCAGCTGAAAAACATCACTCCAGGTCTTCAAAACATCAACATCGTTGGAAGAGTTGTCGGAAAAAGGACTGGTGTCTCGCAGGATGGACGAGCATACATCGTGCTAAAGCTATCAGACGGCACAGGTTCGGTAGAAGTTTTGGGAGACGTCGCAGATGTTCTGCGGGAGATACGGGTAGGAGATGTTCTGGCCGCCCACGGCTGCACCGTAGTCAGGAAAAACAACAAGATAACAATCCGTATGTCTCCCACCACAGTCATAAAGAAAGATGCAGCAGACACCCCTTCTCTTGAAAATCTTGTAAAGCCTTTGAATGAGGCCGCCGAAGATGAGAGCTCTGACACCTGGGGTGTTGTTGTTTATGACACAGGCCCACGGGAAAGCGGAGACGGAATCATTTTGAACGATGTGATTGTCACCGATGGAGAAAGAATTTACCTGCTTCATGCATATAGAGAGCATGCTTCTTTTTTCATAGGCGCCCGCGGGAAGAAATTTGTAGCCGCCAACCTCCAGCGCCGCGGAAAGGAGTTTTTCACATCTTACGACACATGCATAGAGTATGTTGGCGAAGACAATTCACTTGTTGAACGAGTGCTGGAAAAAGCGGGGAATGCTAGGGCACGTCCTGTGGCACGTTGCTTCGACGGAGTCACCGTCCTATGGGACGGGAAAAAACTTTACAGAGCGCCCCAGCTGGAGAACGTTTCTCATGATGTTTTTTGCAGAAACGTGTTTGTTCTCGACTTGAGCAGCGTGCCACACATCTACTGTGAAAACTATGAGCCTGTAGACGAGTCGAGTGAGTTTGGAGAGTTGCCTTTGTTTGGAGGCGAGCTTGAATCTTTTGACGGAAGACTTGTCGACGTTTGTCTACAGGCGGAGCTCCTGAGGAAAACACAGCTATCCATGGTTGAGACACGGTTTGGCGCACGACAGCTAATACGCTTCTGGCTCAAGGTTAGAGACAAAATCTACAGCGGAGCCGCATGGGGCCCAATATCGGAGAAAGTCAACGAGCTAAAAGAAGGAGAACCGCTAACCTTGGTCTTTCCACTGATAAAGAAAAATCAATTCGGCGAATCCGAGGTTCACTTCGACAGATTCACTGCTATCCTGTGGAGAGAAAAAACAAGTTAAATAGTAAACTCCAGAAATTAACGAGGAAGACTGACATGTTGATAATCTGTCTCGTCAAAGGAGTTCCCGCCAAAACCACGCAGGTTGTGACTGTTTCGGGTGTTCTACGTCGTGAGGAGATGGAGCTTGTCCTCAACCCACATGACGTAAAAGCAGTCGAGGCCGCTTACTATGTTAAGAAAACTGTTGGGGGAAAAATCGTGGCTATGACCATGGGCCCCGAGCCCAAGCTCGTCCCCATAATGGCAGACCTCATGGAGCCACGTGAAGAAAGCAAATATGTGCCAAGAATATCCTTCGAAGGGTTTGATGAAAGAATAATTCTAAGTGATAGACGCATGGCCGGGGCGGATACCTGGGCCACCTCCTACACTCTCGCCTGCGGAATCAAACGCTATCTGCAGAATCATTTTGAAGCCGTCGACAGGCTTAGAGAGGTTGTTGAGAAAGCTTCTGTCACAGAGTCTCTCAAGGTTGCGGAAGAGCTGTATGAACAGAATTATCTCCCACACCATATCTACAGCAAGCTACCGTCTGTGAAGGACAGCGTTTTCTCGCGTTACGCAAGGGGAGAAGTAGGCAAAGAGGAGGTTTTGGCTGAGCTGGAGAAGTATAGGACTCGGTTGTCAAAATTCATTATTTTGACGGGTATGAAGACCAGCGACGGGGAGACGGGGAATGTTGGGCCGCAGACGGCTGAGGCGTTGAGCCAGATGCTCGGTGTAACCATACCAAGCATAGCATTTACAAGGGACTTTGAGATTTCGCCGGAGCTTGACCATGTTATGGCGGAGAGGAGAATAGGAAGGGTTATACAGAGGATGCGGACGGTGCTCCCCTGTCTTCTCACAATTGACCACCATTACGAGTCGAGAACGCCTCCTGCCAGCAGCCAGAGAAAAGCAAGGGCGCACAGCTATCCGCATAGGATTGACAAGCCACTTGTGTGGAACGCCGACTACATTAACGCCGACCCATCTAAGCTGGGGCTTATGGGTTCTCCGACGATAGTTGGCCCTGGTTATGAGATAGGCAAGCCTCCTACTCAGAAGTTTGTCGGCGAGACCCTTGTCTTCAAGAAAGATGTTGAGAAGCTTGAGTGGAACGGGAAAACATATGGCCCGTTCAAGAAAGGCGACCCTGTTAACAACCTTCCAAAAGAGCTTGTCGACTCCCTCACCGCCCAAAAAGTTGTCGACGTGTTTACTCTTGAAGACCTCGTGGAGGAGGTTTTCGGAGGGGTGAAAGTTGTCGCTCGAGCAGTATAAGGATGTGTGGGCCTACTGCGCCTTGGATAATGGGAGACTTACGAGGCCGAGTCTCGAAATCATCGCAGCAGCTCGGAAAGTTGCTGACAAAATTGAGCAGAGAGTTGGAGCCGTTATCATCGGACATGATTTGGACAACGCGGTAGAGGAGGCAATTGCACGAGGAGCTGACGTTGTCTATTACGCTGACGAGCCCTGGCTAAGGAGCTACCAGTGTCTACCCTACACCCGTATCGTCTGTGAGATGGTGGAAAAATACAAGCCCTATGCCCTGCTTTTTGTCGCCGACGAACTTGGTCGAGACCTTTCGCCACGTGTCGCCTACAGGCTCAACACCGGTCTCGCCACAGACAACATAAACCTTGCCGTCGAGGATTACTACTTCGGGCCTCTAAACACAACCTTCAAAAACGTTTTGGCCCAGATCAGACCCGACTTCGCAACACGTGTGGCGAAAATCTACACACCCCGCCACAGGCCCCAGATAGCGAGTATTAGGCCCGGGAACTTCGACCCACTGCCCGAGGACAGAAGCAGAATAGGTGAAAAGATTAGGCTGAGGCCCGAGCCGAACCCTGACGATTTTCTTGTGCAGGTGCTGGAGGAGAGAGAGGTGCCGAAGAGTCCTGTCGAGTTGGAGGAAGCTAAGGTAGTGGTTAGTATTGGGTTGGGGATACTCAAAGATGGCAGCGGAAACCCCCGCAACCCGAGAGAAGGCTATGAGCTGGCTAAGAAGCTTGTAGAAGTCATCAAAACACACTTGGGCGTAAAAGCCGAGCTGGGAGCTACCCGTGCGTTGATACACGCGGAGCTGAAGGAGCTGGAGGGTTTGATAACATCGGAAAGACAGGTTGGGCAGACAGGTAAAACAGTGTCACCAGACATCTACGTAGCTCTCGGGATTAGCGGCTCTGTACAGCACAGAGTGGGCATGATAAAATCAAAGAAAATAGTTGCTGTCAACACCGACCCAAACGCTCCCATATTCGAAATCGCTCACTACGGTGTCCGGGGAGACCTTTACCAAGTCGTGCCGCGTTTGATTGAGTTGATAGAGGGCGGATACAATGGTTGACAAGTTTGATGTTGTTGTTGTGGGGGCGGGGCCTGCGGGAAGCGCCGCTGCCATTAAACTCGCCCGGGAAGGGTTTGACGTCCTCGTGCTGGAGAAGGCGCAGCTGCCGGGTCAGAGAAACGTTTCCGGCGGTGTATTGTTCGGCGGCTTTGAGAACGGGCTGGGGCTCGTTGACCTACTGCCTGAGTTCGAGGAACAGGCGCCAGTTGAGCGGAAAATAGTGGGACATGAGCTTTACATGCTGAGCGAGCCGCGTAAATTGAACGGTGAAGCGAGTTACCGATACATCAAGCTCGACAAATCCTCTCTCTTCACCAAACTCGGCCTCACCATGCTCGACGCCACTACCGGACATGACTACTCTGTTTTGAGGACTCGCTTCGACCGATGGTTTGCGGGAGTCGCGACCGAGGAGGGCGCTATGCTTACTACCCGTAAAACCGTCGAGGACCTTATCTGGAAAGATGGTCGAGTTGTCGGTGTGAAAACCGTTGACGAAGAGGTTTACGCGGACCTGGTGATAGACTGCGGAGGCGTCACCAGCCTACTTCCCGAGAAGGCAGGAATAAGGCCAAAGCTCACTCCTGACCAGGTTTACCACGGCGTCAAACACGTCTTCAAAGTCAACCCCGAACGCATAGAAGAATTTTTCGCCACGGGAGATGGCTACAAATCCGTTTACCTCATCGGTCCGTTTATGCATGGTGTTGTTGGAGGAGGGTTTGTTTACCCGAACCGGGACTCGGTCTCGGTCGGCATAGTCATAGACCTCTCATCAGGTATAGAAAAGTTCACTAAAAGTTTCACTGAAGTCGGTAAGCCTCTTGACCTTTTGGAGGAGATGGAGATGCATCCGTTTCTCGGACCCTTGCTCGAGGGCGCGACCCTCGTTGAATATTCTGCCCACAACATACCGCGTGGCTACAAGATTTTGCCTCAGAAGCCCTACGCACCTGGTTTCCTTATGGCAGGCGACTCACTCGGCGTCTTCTATAAAATGGGTGCCTTAATCGATGGAATGAGGCCCGCCATAGCCTCGGGAATCGCCGCTGCAAAGACCTTCATAGAAGCCAAGAAACGCAACGAGTTCGGCGACGCCTCTTTATCTGTTTACCGTGCCTTGCTGGAGCCTCTGTATAGGAGGGTGGAGAAATCGCGGTCGAACAGTAGGTTGACGGAGGGGCGTTTAGCCTACTCGGTTCTACCATCTATCGGCTTCAGCCTTGGCTTCGGTAAATCTGCGGTGGGCCGGGTGATAAATATGAGAGATGTGCAGCGGGATTCTGTTCAGAAAATTCAGCAATACATCGGCAAACTCGAGTATCACGAGGACAAGGTGCGTAGCCACATAACGGTGGACGAGGAAGCCGCCTCTCGAGACCCGTTCAAAGCATGGATACCGCTGTGCCCTGTCAGCTGCTACACCCTTGTAACAGAGAAAGGTGTTTTCTCCAGCTTCAAAGACCTATACCTACATAACTTGAGGAAACAGGGTGAAAACTCGGCGGAGGCCGTGAAAAAGGCGCTGGAGACGACTTGGAGCGACATACGTAATGGATTGCTGAAGTTTGACCATGTGGCATGCGTTGCCTGCGGCACATGCGGAGTCATCGGCCCACCTGAGGTTGTGAGGTTTAGCCACGAGTGGCACGGTCATGGGGTTAAGTTCAGGTACGGCTAATATTTCTCCAATATTATTGTAGAATAATAACCTATAAATTAAACAACACATATACAGACACCATGACCTATGCAAACCCATCGGTTCTAACCGAAGTTGAATGGCTCAAAGCCAACCTCGGCAAATCGGGCATAGCAGTTATAGAGGTCGACTACGACCCGAAGCTGGCGTATGAACAGGGGCACATCCCCGGTGCTCTGCTGATAGATTGGAGAAGGGACATGAACAAGCCCAATGAGAGGGACATCATAGGCCCTGAGGAGTTTGAGAAACTCATGAGCAGACTCGGAGTCTCAAACGATACACACGTTATCCTCTACGGCGACTACAACAACTGGTTCGCAACTTTTGCCTTCTGGGTCTTCGAAATTTATGGACACAAGAAAGTCCAGATACTCAACGGTGGAAGAAAAAAATGGATAGACTCGGGCGGAGAGCTGACAAAGGAGGTTCCAACACCCAAGCCCGCGGTTTACAAGGTTGAGAAGGTCAACTACGCGAACCGCGTCTTTCTTGACGAGCTTCTCAGAGAGAAGGTTGGTAAAGCCGACCTCGTGCTTGTCGACGTCCGCTCACCCGCCGAGTTCACAGGCGAGATAACCGCTCCACCAGAGTATCCCAACGAGCATGCACAGCGAGGAGGCCACATCCCAGGAGCCATAAACATCCCATGGGGACAAGCCATCAGAGAAGACGGCACCTTCAAGTCAGCTGAGGAGCTCAAACAGCTTTACACCTCAAAAGGTGTGACACCAGACAAGGACGTGGTGACATACTGCCGCATCGGTGAGCGGGCCAGCGTAACGTGGTTTGTCCTCAAACATCTACTAGGATATCCGAGGGTAAGAGTTTACGACGGCAGCTGGACTGAATGGGGAAACCTAGTCCGTTTCCCAATTGAGCGACAGCGTTGACCTCGGCTGACGACTGCATCTACCCAAGCGACAGACTATACCTAGTGGAACAGGACCTCTGGGTACAGACTCTCTCAGACAACATCTACCGGGTAGGCGTCGTCAAACCTTTCCTATTTTTTGTAGGGAAACCTCACAAGGTCACGGTTAGGCAAGCAGGTAGCTTGGCGAAGAAAAACACCATGCTGGCTGTGTTCTCCAACCCACGGGCTGACGCAGCCTTGCTTGCGCCGGTTGACTGCTACATCCTCGAGACCAACCGGGATTTAACACCAGAGCTTCTGGTGCAAAAACCCTACGACGAGGGATGGCTAGCCAAAATTCGTGTAGAAGAACCCTTAACGACAGCGGTCAACTCCTCGGCCGCCGCTGAGAAATTCGCCAACATTAACGCGGAAAGGGGTGTGGCCTGTATGGAGACACTTGCAGACTATCGTTTCACAGTCTTCGGCGAAACATGCGAAAACATCCTTACACAGGTTGGCGACTTTATCTCCAGATATCTCAAGGTAGGGGAGAGCTTACACGTAATCACAACCGACCCCGCCACAGAGGTTGACATGATTGCCTACGCAGACCGCACTGGACACAAGCTGCTCGAAATCAAGAAAATCGGCAAACTACTCCACGTCATCTACATGCGCGCAGTCTAGGCTCTCCACCATTCAAACATCAGGTAAACAACTTTCTCCTCGGCTGGGACAGATATCGTGAAATGTTTTTTGACGGAGGTCGCGAGGCGTCCGGCCCTTATAATCTCCAGGGCAGAGAGCTTTTCATCACCTTTCTTAATTTGTATGATGAAGGGCGCATGGTCTATGCCGGGGCCGTGTCGATAAACAGCGAAGTCGCTGCCGAACTTTATGCCGGGAAGGACCACGAAACCGCGGTCACGGAGGTCTGAGTATACACGGTATTTTGTTGGGAAATTCGGCTCCACAGATGAGGCGTATTCCTCAAACTCCTTTGGAGAAACCTCCACACCGCCGCGGAGTATTCGAAGCTTCCGCTGCCTGGCGAGGTACAGGGCTTCGACAAGGTCTAGGACCAGCGGTGCGTCAAAGTTCATGTCCTTGGGCTTCGGTATGCCGAGGGGTTTTCCATAGAAGCCGAGGCGGTACAGTTGCCGCGCCTGCTCAACATCCCATACGACTACGCTGTCTCCCAGCAGGAGGCCCTCAAACAAGGGGGTGCACTTTATAGGATGACGAAGGATAGTACGCGGAGTGTTTCTCCGGATTCCTCGGCCTTGTCGGCGATGTCCTCCAGCATCGAGACGATTTCGCGGAGAAGTAGAAGCTGTCCAATCTTCATTTCCGACATGAGGATTGTCAAGTCTATGTTTCTGTAGAGCTCGTCCACTTTTCTCTCAAACTCTTCAGTTTCCTTGAGTTTTTGGTAGAAGGTTTCGCTGTTGAGTGTGACGGCGAGTATGGCTTCTCTCAGTCTGGTAACTGTTTGGAGAACAAGTTCACCCAATTCCAGCACCTTGGACGTTATCTCTTTGTCGAGTTTCATCTTGGATTTTACGAGGCTGACAACCCTGAATGCAACCCCCTCCGCTATGTCGGCTATCTTGTCTATGGAGTTGACTAAGCGGATAAAATCCTCTCTGTTGGTGAGTATGGCTCCTATCTCAGACACCTCTTTCTCCACCTGTCTGCGGCAGTTTTTCGCCGCCTCGTCAATCTGCAAAACCTCGGAGTAGGCCTCCTCAATCTTCTTGATGTCGGGTTCTCTGGTCACCATCTCCACCATAACAACGGTTTTGCGGAGAAGGTCGAGAATTCTCCTCATCTGGTCCTGTGTGAGCGAAAGCAGCCTTGAACGATAATCCTCAACTCTTTCTCTAGCTGCGTACAACCTGTAAACACCTGTTTACTATATGATGAGTCGAGTTTTAAATTTTTTTAAATGGTCTACGTGTCGTTGTGTCGTGTTCGGGGTGGCCGCGGCTGTTCTCGCCTCGGGGTTTGCGAAGAGGTTTGGAGCGGATAAACTGTCCACTATGTTGGGTGGAAAGCCTCTCTACACTTGGGCTCTGGAGGGTACTGCCCTCTGTGATTATAGAGCATTTGTTGTAAGGCCTGAGCAGCTGGGCAAGTACAGTGTTCCCGAGCATGTCTCGGTGCTGGTGAACAGGAGAGCGGATAAGGGCATGTCGGAGGCGTTGAAGCTCGCCGTCTCTTGGACACCGTATCAAGCCAGCGGCCTCTTGATTGTTTTGGGCGACATGCCTTTCATAAAACCCGTGGTGCAAAAGCTGTTAAAAATTTTTCATGAAACGGGTGCGGAGGCTGTAGCCGCTGGATTAGACGGCAAGCCTTTGACGCCTGCTGTGTTCAGCAGACGGGTTTTCCAGAGGCTTCTGAATCTGAGGGGTGATGTTGGCGCCCGCGGTGTGCTGTCGGAGATAAGGCCTGTTTTGGTTGATGTGGAGGAGTGGATGCTGCTGGATGTCGACAAAGTAGAGGACTTGAAAGAGGCTGAGAAGCGGCTGGAACTATGGAGACGTTTCCAACACGTTGACTGAGTCTATTTTTCCGTCACCGTTGAGGTCGAGGCCCTCGACGACCGCGGCCCATCTCTCCTGCCCCCCGTAGCCGCTCAAAAGATTCTGCCAGTGGTTTGTGAGAGCTATCACCGCCGCCTTTGTTCCAGCGGCCCTCAACCCAGCCAAAACTATAACCCTCCTACTCTCGTTGAATGGGTTAACGGTTTTTGCAACCAGTCCCGTGAACTCGCTTGTGTAAACAGTCTTGGGAGAGACGAGACCACCCCAATAGTTGTTTTCTAGAAAATTGATCGGCATCTCTTTGTTGACGGCTGCTGTTAACAGGTTTGTTCCGGGCCCGCCTATTAGAAATAGGTTTTCGGTGTAGAGTTTCTCCGACTTGACGTCCACGTCCAGCCGCACCGCAAAATCTTTCTGAGAATCGATGTATTTTCCGAGGAACAGTCCTAGCTGGAAACCATAGTGTCCGTCGGTTGCGGTGGCTCTAAAGGGACCGTGTGGATGAGGTGAGCCGACCACGACAAGTCCGTCAAGCACCCCGTCATGGATGATTGGGTTAAGAAAACTAGCCAGCTGCTCAGGCATCCACCGTGCCTGACGACTCGGTCTCCAGCATTTGCGGGAGTATACGGCTGCGATTCCCGATGAGGTGGTCTTGTAAATCCTCGCGTAACCACCCCTGCGAACAGTCTCACCGACCTCCTTCAACAAGCCAGCTTTCACCATACGCTCGACATGGAGGCTGACCAGCTGCTTGCTTAAACCTGTCTGAGCAGCCGCTCTCGAAATGTAGTTCCCGTCCACGAAAGCCCGCAAAACTTTCCAAGCCGTTGGTGTCGAAAGAGGGCGAAGACTAACCGGGTCTGCGAGGATAACATCGGCCTCCGCGTCGTGTTTGACGACCTTAGCTACACGCATGCTGTAAAGAATTTTTTGACCGGTCTTAAGTTTTTTGAAACGACTTTATAAGTTAGCCAAGCCGCTTCCCGACATGTGCGGTATTGTAGGCTACGTGGGAGCCGGAGCGGCGGCGCCTATTCTTGTCAGGGGTCTTAAGCGGCTGGAGTACAGGGGGTATGACTCAGCAGGTGTTGCGACTATCTCCGGTAATGTTTTGTTGGTGGAGAAGGATGCGGGCAAGGTTGATGAGCTGAACGCTAAGCTGTCGCTAGACAAGATGCCCGGCAATATCGGTATAGCTCACACGAGATGGGCCACTCATGGAGCTCCATCAAAGGTCAACGCACACCCACACACTGACTGCACAGGAACTGTTGCCGTCGTCCACAACGGTGTATTGGAGAATTTTCTCCAGCTGAGGAAAGAGCTCACCGACCTCAACCACAACATAGTCTCCAGAACAGATACAGAGGTTGTACCTCATCTTGTTGAGGATTTCATGAAGCGTGGCATGGGGTTTGAGGAAGCATTCGTCAACGCGGTTCGACGGCTTGAGGGGAGCTACGCGCTTGCAGCCATCTGTTTAAGAGAGCCTGATTTGATTATGGTTGCGCGTAAAGAGGCGCCGCTCATCATCGGTGTCGGCGACGGGTTTAACATGGTTGCTTCTGACATGACTGCTTTGATAGAGATGACAAATCAGATGGTTTTTCTGCATGACGGTGACGCAGCGGCTGTTAGGGCTAACGGCTATAGGGTCTTCCGTGTAGCGGATGGGCAAATTGTTGAAAGGCCTGTTAAGACGGTTGCGCTGACCGTTGAGATGGCTGAGAAACAGGGTCATCCACATTTTATGTTGAAGGAGATTTTTGAGCAGCCCAATTCTCTGCGAGATGCGTTGAGAACCCAGAGAGAATATGTCGATTTGCTGGCGGAGCTATTGGACAAGGGGCGTGTGGTTTTTCTACTGGGTGCGGGCACCTCCTACAACGCGTGTCTCGCAGGCTCCTACCTTTTCTCAGCGGTCGCACGCATGCCCTCGTACCCAGTTATTGCCTCGGAGTTTGTGGCAAACTATGGTGGAGCTGTTGGAGCTGACACTGTCATTCTTGCCGTGAGCCAGTCGGGCGAGACAGCCGATGTCTTGAATGCCCTTGACTTCGCTAGGATGAGGGCATGCACAATCCTTGGACTCACAAACACCGTCGGCTCAACGCTTACCCGTGTATCACGGGCGTATGTTCTCCAGAACTCGGGGCCTGAAATAGGTGTAGCCGCCACCAAGACATTTACTTCACAGGTTCTCGTCTTGGCGCAGATTGCGCTAAGGCTATCAAGGCTTAGAGGTAAGATTTCACAGTTTGAGATGGATGATTTTGGACACGAGTTGTCAAAGGTTCCGAGGCTTGTGGAGGATGTTTTGCTCACCGCACCTGCCAAGGTGAAGGAGCTGGCGGAAACACTAGTAAACTCACCGTTCCTGTTCATCCTGGGCCGAGGAGTGTCAGTCAGCACGGCCTACGAGGGCCGGCTGAAGGTTATGGAGCTCTCCTACATACCCTGCATAGCCTATCCATCGGGGGAAAGCAAACACGGCCCCATAAGCGTGATTGAGGAAAAAATCCCCGTCATCTTCGTGGCACCTCCCGACGAATTCAGAAAGCAGAACATAGGCAGCATAATGGAGATGAAGGCCCGCGGAGCAAAAATCATCATCTTCGGCGACAGAGAAGATGAAGAGCTCAGGAGCCTCGCCGACCACTACATCGGTCTTCCCAAAACTCATCCTCTTCTCTCCCCTATAATCTACACGGTTCCTTTCCAGCTTCTCGCCTACTACTTGGCCGTCCTCAAAGGATACGACCCCGACAAGCCGAGAAACCTCGCCAAATCGGTAACAGTTCTCTGAAAAAATTTATACAGCCTCCAAACTATCGGGAGACGTGGGTTTCTGGATATTCGTCGTCAAAGACCATGTTCACGGCAAGGAAGTTATCCCCGCGGGAGCAATTGCTTCAGAAAGAGTGAAGCACGGTTTTTGGCTGGTGAGCTCGAGGATAGCGGCCATGAAAGAGCTTGCGGAAGGCGGATCAGCCATTTTTTTCTCGACAGGCTCTGAGGGAAGGCTGTTTATCGGTGAGGGTGTTTTTTCCCAACCGCCCATGCCCATAACTGATGAGATGAGGTTTCATATCAAGGGCTATCCCTCGGAGAAGCTCACACACTTCATCAAGCTTGACATGGCAAGGCTCTGGACAACCCCCATCAAACTCGAAGAGGTTTTGGAAAACCTGAGCTTCATCAAAAACAAGCTGCGATGGTATGGATACTTCCGCGGAAGCGTTAGAAAAATACCTGAACAAGATTATCAATACCTTGTCTCGGCAGCGAGTTCTCAATCATAGATACTTTTTATGCCAAGGGCCTCGGCGACGTCTCTCCCTGTTGCCCTGATGTCCTCGGGGCCGAGGCTTGCCACGCTATATTTACCCACAGCTGATGTGAGGAGCTGAACCTCCATCTTAATTGTCTCGAGATATTTTTTCACACCCTCGACCCCTGCGGCATAGGCTGTTACCACGAACGGGCGTCCGAGGCCCGCGGCCCGTGCTCCGAAGCAGAGGACCTTCACGACGTCGGCGCCGTCGACGAGTCTCCCGCTGGCGACATAATCCATGTTTGTTTCACGGCTTAGCTTCATGATTTTCCCCAGCAGGGCCAGCAGAGGTAGGCCGAGGTCTTTTAACGCGGTGACGGGACTCAGCCCAGTTCCCCCTTCTTTTCCATCAACCCAGAACGCGTCCACTTTCTCTTGGCTGCAGAGCCTCGCAACATCCTCGATGTCTCTGTAGGGCCCCATCTTAACCCATATACGTGCCCGTGGATAGTTATTCCGCATTATCCTTATCATGCTTCGGAGAATTTCTTCAGTGTATGTGCCGGGTGCAGAGTGTCTCTCGTAAAGTTTTTTCTGAACATTGCGAGGGTCTGCGTCGAACACGTATTTGTCCGCCAGCTTTATGGCAAGCTCTCTTTCAATTAATGTTTCGCCTCCTAGGCCTGGCTTGGCTCCCTGTCCCAGCTTAATCTCGAACCCGACAAGTCCTTTGTCTAGGTAGGGTGTTATGTCGGGGTCTGAGTAGACCCTGTTCCAGAGCTCGTCGTATGCGTCTTCTACGCTTTGCTGTATATAGACGCCGCCTTTTCCATCGTCTTTGAGATTTTCGAGGTAGGTCATCACTCGTTCCTTGAAGCATGGCTGGCTAGGTTTCACGCGCTCAGAGTATCCCCAGACGGTTGCCACGTTTTCACCCACACCCATGGGTATACCCGCTTCCGCCGACGCCTTAGCGACGTCGAGTGAGACCTTGTTATATACGGGTGTGGAGCCCATCGAAGCTACGGCGACGGGGAGACTGGACATGAAACCGCCAACCCTGCATGAGGTGTCCACATCCGTGAAGAGGGGTTCGCGCATCAGCTCCTCCATTTTCCGGAGTCTCAACGGTGTGTATAGTGGAGGAGTTATCAGGATTTTCTCGAGGGTGTCGTAGCGTGTTAAGTGGCTGGTGTAGATGGGAGCGCCCAGGAGAGCTTTACCGAACTCGTCAAGCTCCGATAACGGGAAGACTGATTGGCGGCCTTTCTCCGCTTTTTCAACCAGCTCCGTAACAGGGTATTGTTGAAAGAGTGACCGTGCAGCTCTCGGGTTCCGCGCAAGCTTTGTAAGTATGCTCAGTATGTTGGATGCTTTCACGGCGAGTATATACCCGCGACCTTGGGGTAGGGACGAGCCTCCCACACGGCTTGGAGGCCGCAGAGATATCTTGTCAACCTCTCGACGCCGATGCCGAAGCCCGATGTCGGCCTAATTCCCTCCCGAAGCATGTCGAGATACCAGCCATACTTAGCAGGGTTCTCTCCGCTCTGTTTAAGCCTCTCCAACACTTTGCTGTACTCGTATTCTCTCTCGGCACCGGATGCTGCTTCTCCATAGCCTTCAGGATACATGAGGTCAAAGTCTTTGAGTATGCCGGGGCGCTGTGGGTCCTCTTTGTCGTAGAAGCCTCTGGCGCCTTTGGGATAGTCTGTGATGAAGAAGGGCTCGTTGATGATTTTTGAGAGTTTCTCCTCCTGCGGCCACGGTATTTCGGCGTTGGGTTGGACTTGTTCCCCATGGGCGCGCAGTATCTCGATGGCTTCGGCGTGTGTGATTTTCCTGAATGGTGTTTTGAACCTTGGCAGCTTGCGGCCCAGCTGCTCCAGCTCTTGTCTGGCTGTTTCGGCGACGGTGTTGACCACGTATGCGAGGAGGTTTTCCGCAGTTGACATAGCCGCCCTATAGTCCACATCCGCTTCCTCTATGTCTATCTGGACAAATTCTACGAGATGTCTGCCTGTTGTAGCTGACTCGAGGGGCTCCAGTCTAATGTTCGGGGAGAAGAAGTAGATTTTGTCGAAGGCTGTTGCAAGCATCTGCTTGTAGAGGATTGCGCTGCTCATCACCTTATATTCTCGGCCATAATAGTCTATGGTTACTTGTTTGGCGCCACGTATGCCGGGGTCGGTGACAGGGCCTATGATGGGTGGAAGAAGTTCTAAGAAACCGTGAGAGTCCAGCCAGCTTCTAACGGCTCTGTTTGCCTCTGCCTGCACGCGAAGTATCAGCCGCATTCGTGGTGTCCGCACCGTTTTGTAGTATTTTTCCAGCTGCTCTACCGGTGGCTTGAGCATGATTTTTAGGAACAAAGGATAGTATTTAGCGTTTATCCAATGATTTTGACCATTCTTTGACATTATGATGTCTTTTAAGTGTTTTTAACGGCGTTTTGACGATTTGTCTTCATCAAAGTGTTAAGCTCTTCCTTCAGCTCACGGGCCAGCCGGATAATGTCCTCGAGACTCTCTGGCGATTGGATTTCGTCTTCTTCGACCGGTTGCACAGGCTCCTGTTCCCGCGTGTTTTCATCGTTTGGTGTCGTGGTTTTAGCGGGTTCGGGATTTTTTGCCGGCTGGTTTTTTATCTTTTCCTCGAGCATTTTTAGGGTTTCGTCGAGCTTTTCCAGTCTCTTGAGATAGTCTTCCTGCGGTGGCTGTGTCTCATGAGAGGCTGGCTTAGGCCTGGGGAGAGGCTGGTGGATTGGTGTCGGCAGCAGCGGGGCCGTGGATAGCTGTGGTGCGAGTTTTCTCGACCCTAGTATGATGGTGAGTATGTGCAGTGTCATCACTGCTATGAGGATTGTTATGAAGAGGATGTTTGCGGTGCCGTCGGAAGGTGGGATGATGGCTGTTTTAGCCACCATGTTTTCACCCCGCCGTGAGTGCTTTGAGGCTCTCGCCAAGGCCGATGAAGGTTGAGAGAAGCTGCATGCTCAAGTTAGTCATCACGAGGTAGCTTACGCCGCTCACCAGCAGCAGCAGGCCGAGGTAGTAGGTGAGTGTGAAAAACGAGTCGCCGTCGGCGAGGTAGATGTTCAGCCCGGTGATAATCGATGTGGCTGCTATGATCACGTAGAAGTAGCTGACTACGGTTGATGATGGTATGGGTTTTATCAGCATGAGATAGTTTTCGAGGAGGGCGCTTATTTTTGAGAGGATGGCGAGAAGGGTTGTGAGAAGTGCGTAGATGGCTGCGAGGGTTGCGTGCAAGGGTATGGATAGTGTTTTGAGTGTGGAGGTTATTTGTTCGCGTCTCTTGTCGCTGAACAACACGTTGGATACGTATTCGCTGAGGATGCCGCAGGCTGTCGCAGGCCTCGCACCGGCCTCTATTACCTCGCCCAATATGGTGAAAACGTTGTCCCCAAGCCTGCCCACTGTTTCGCGACCCACCATCGCTATCGCCTCTTTCTGGGATATGCCCAGCCGAAGCCTTTGCTCAAATGCTTTGACAAGCCTGTTGAGGGGTCCAAGGTCGCTGAGGGTGAGCATGTGAGCAGATGATTTGACAGACCCTGTTGCAGACAGATAGTCTCCGAAGCTCTTCAAAACTATGGGCAGCATGGTCTCTGTTTGGTGGATTTTCTTATGCCATCTTCTGCCTAAGTAGCCGTGTATGAACAGGGCGGTTCCAACGGAGATGAGTATGGCTGACATGGTTTCCACAGTTATTGCTCCGATGAAGTTCGCGAGAGGCAGGGTGAGAAAGAGAATGGACACCGATGCTGCGAGAAGGGGTGTAGTGGTTTTTAGGAGTAGTTTGAGTTTTGGCGGTTTGTCGGGATATTTGGTGAAGATGGGTCTCTTGAGATTGTTTGTTAGAAAGAGGAGGGTTGTGGAGCCGAGTGTTGCGGTTATCGAGATGAATGCTGTGTCGAGAAATGATGCCCCTCCTCCACCTATTATGGTTCCTATGAGGAGAAAGGAGACGCTGAGAAGGGAGACGACGCTTATCAAAGTGGTGTAGGCCTCCACTAAACGTCTAAGCTTCTCAAGCCCTTTCTCCAGCTCGTTATCCTGTTCAGCCCTGTGCTTGACATACTCTATTCTCGCGAAATCCTCTATGGATACCCCCGCTTTGATCGAGTGCTGGAGCCTGATAACAAGTCCTTTTAGCTTGGAATGCTTTAGAGCAGATTCGAGATACTCAAGCGTCTCCGAGACACCGTAGTTCCATCTCTCCATAAGGTTGCGGCTTTTCCTGAATATTTTCCCGATATGCTCAGGCACTACCTCCGACAGAGAAAGCTGTTTAATCATCTGCCTAACAGAGAGCTTGGAAGAGCCGTAGATAACGAACAGCAGCATCAGCTTATCCACGTCCTCCCTGTTTAGACCTGCTCCACCTGAACGAATCAAATCCTCTGCACACTCTCCAGCTTCTCCAAAACATTCTGGGTGCCGACGTGGTAGACCTCTTTGACGGTTCGCCAGACTGTTTCGAAGTCTGTGTTTTTGCTTTTGACAAGTAGGTCGAGTATCTGGGCTCTGTCGTAGAGTTCTTGGTAAATTCTGTGGACTTCTCGGGGGGAGACCCCGAGCATGGTTCTTACTTTGTTTTCGAGTAGGTAGCTGTTGCCTTCGCCTCGGAACTCGTGTTTGTCGGCGGAGGATTCCCAGTTGAAGAGCTCGATGTAGTCGAACCTCTGCGTTGTCGGGTCGTAGCCGACTATCTCGTTGATGCTTAAGACGCGTCTCTCAACCTTTCCCGTGCTCGGAAGCCTCACCGCGCTCTGTATCAAGACGCAGTTGAGTATGTCGATGTATGTTTTCGGAATGTTTATGGGGTCGCCTGTAAGCCTCTGGATGAGCTTCTCGACGCTGCCGGCGTGGAAGGTGGCTAGAACCGGGTGCCCTGTCTGCATGGCTTGGAAAGCGACAGAAGCCTCCGCACCTCTTATCTCGCCGACTATGATGTAGTTGGGCCGCTGGCGGAGAGCGGCTTTGAGGAGGTCGAACAACGTTATGTCGCCCTCTCCCTGCTCGCCTTGACGGGTCACTTCTCTGACCCAGTTTTCATGCGGCACGACTATCTCGGGTGTGTCCTCGATGCTGACGATTTTCGCCGAGGGGTTGATGAATACGCTCGCAGCCCTCAGGGCGGTGGTTTTACCCGAAGCCGTCTCCCCGCAGAACCATATGCTCATCCCATGTTCGAGCATTATCCATAGATAGGCTGCTTCGAGGCTGCTCATCGTCCCCCAGCTTATCAGGTCGGCTATACTCACGGGTTTCTCGGAGAATTTTCTGATGGTGAAGTTGCTGCCATGTCTGCTTACGTCGCTGCCGAAGACGATGTTTATTCTGCTGCCATCTGGGAGTGAAGCGTCCACAATTGGCTTACGGAAGTTGACGGGCCTTCCTATTCTCTCCGCCAGCTTGACGACGAAAGCGTCGAGCTCTTCCTGGTCTGAAAAGCTTATGTTTGTTTCGCAGCTTCCGAAGATTTTATGTTCAACGAATATGGGGCCGACGCCGTTGCATGAAATATCTTCGATATATTGGTCTCGGATGAATGCCTCAAGTGTTCCGAGATAGACTTTGTCCAGGATTACGCTGTTCCGGATTATGTCGGCGGTTGTCTGGTTGGCGGCGAGCTTCTCCACAATCCCCTTCCTGTAAATCGGCTTATAGTCAAAATCCTCGAGTGTATCATCTATTTCGAGAAACATGTCGAGAAGCTCGTTGAGTAGTTTTTCATGTTCTTCGCGTGTGGTGTAGTCCATCTCGGGTGTGATGAGCCTCGCCAAGCCTTTTTCAACTATTTTGTTTATCTCCATGGGAGCCATTGTGAATGGGCTTATGACGTTGTAGGACGATCTTTCGCTCGGCCTCGACTCGATGTGTATGAATAACGGGTCTCCGACTGGGTAGATGATGCTGAAGCTCCGGAGGCTGCGCATTTCTCGGCTGAGTTGCTCTACATAGGAGGCTGTTTTGCCCTGAAGCCTCAGCTCCTCGATATACATTCTTAGATGAGGGTTTTCCATCAGAACTCTCGAGGGCACGCTGCTCATGGTTTCTACGCCTTGGCCTGCGAGAAAGGCAGCACCCTGATGCCGAAGACCTGGTCAACCTCGAAGGCTATGGTCAACCCGCTTTTCTCAGCGCCCTTAAGCTTCATGACCTGCAGAACTCTGACAATTCTCTCACCCATCTCCTTTACGCTGAGCACGAAATGGACATCTGATATAGAGCGTAATCTGAGGAAAAGGTCGGTGTCGAGTGCATGCGAGTGTATGCTTAGGAAAATCGTTTTGCCTTCTTCGTCAACAATGTTTCTGAGGACTGTGAAGAAGTTGAGGATGTCTGTTGTCGATGCGTTGGTGAGGAGATAGGTCATCGAGTCTATGAAGAATACGTTTTCCTTTGAACGGCTTTGGATGAAGGCTGTGACGAGTCGGAGCAGCTTGGTGTATTGCTGTGATGACCAGCTAAAGTTTCTCACATGCATCTCACCTATTTTCAGCCTTCCTGTGATGATGAAGTATGAGGGATTCCATGACAACGAGGCCATACTCTCCCTAACGGCCCTCATACTCCCCTCTGTGCTGAGCAGGTAGCAGTTGAACCCGGAGAGTAATGCTCCATAGCAGTATTGTAGTGTCAGGACTGATTTTCCGCTGTCGTTGGGGCCTTCGATAAGGCAGAGGGCGGGTGTCTTTATATGGCCGATTTTACGGTCCAGTTCGCTGTTAAAGGCTCTGATGTATCCTTCGGTCAATTCTCCGTCACCACCCAAAACCTGGCCAAAATGGCCTGAGACGAGTTGACAGCCTCCTCAAGTGTTGCATTGATGTAGATTGTTTCCCCGATGTTCCAAACACCTTCAAGCTCGGGGCTGAGAACCATAGGGTCAAGAGCCTCATCTGACTCGCCCAGCTTCACATCAATAATCTGCCACCCCGGAGTCTCGCCGAAGTTAAGCCTGCGTATCCTACGTACTCCGTCTTCGTTAAAGTAGATGATGAATAGGTCAGCCACCTTGATGTGTTTTGAAGGGATGTCGACGGGCCCGTAGTTTTGGATGCTTAGGTATACATTGTTTCCCGAAACATTTGTGATTGTGGGTTCGAGTTTCTTTAGGGATGATCTGCGTGATTGATTCAGCTCAGCCATCGTCGCCGCCGCGTCATACACGTTCAGGAAGTATCCGAGGAATTGTAGAATTATAAGAGTGGTTATGCCAAATGACACCAGCAATCCATAGACCGACATTTTTCAATCAACCTACCGAAAATACATAGGACGAGGAGAAGTATGGGCCGGCTATTTTCACGGTGTATTCGCCGGGGTTTAGAGGTGTCTCGAGCTGCATGGTGATCGCAAGGGTTTCACCCCATGACCAGCCGTTGTCATTCAGGGTTTCTTTTAGGATGCTGTATCTCCAGCGGTAGGGCCCATGTCCGTGCTTCATCAGGAAAAACGTATCTCTTCCCACGAGGAATATGTCGGAGGCCTCGATTTCGGCGTAGGAGATTCTCTCAGTCCCCACGTTTTTCAGCCAAAGATACACAACGCTGCGGTTGTCGCTCACATATCCCATCAGGGGCTCAACGCTCGTCAGCGCTTCTCTCTTCATTCTGCTTACCTTGGCTTGATTGGCTTGCTTCAATTCATCCACGAAGCTGAACATCGTCGAAGCATAGGCCGAGGCTGTTATGATGAGTGAGATGACGAAGATTGCTTCGGCCACTATGTAGGCGCCTGTCAAACCTGACGACCACCCCAGCTTTTGCCGAGAAACTTTAGGTTACCAGCTGAGGAGAGAAGCAGAAAGGTTATCGGGTTTTCACGATCTTTGACAAGCAGTGAGAGCATGTAGAGAACTATGAGGAAGTCGTTGAAGCTTGGAGGATGCGGCGGGGCCTGTTCTATTCTTGTATCCTTCTCCATTGTAGAAATGAATTCAAGAGCCTCCTTAATCCCCTCCAGCAAATTTTTCGGAATGAGGTTGCGCCAAGCCAGCATGTTAACTAAGTTGATGAGGTTATCTCTACCAATTATCACAACCATCAGTTCTACGGCGGCCAACGTTGTGATGAAGGAGTCAAGTTCGTTGAAGCCCTGACGCAGCACCGACTCCTTGGCCAAACCCCCCTCTTGATGCGTCTTTGTATGCTCCTCAGCCGAACTGTCTGAGGCCAGTTTTGGCCGATTTTCCTCAACAACGACATCCTCAACCGCCCCTCTCAGGTAGACAAACGGGTTCTCAGCAGCATTCATCATCTCCCTAATTTCCAGCAAAGTCTTCTCAAGGGGCTCCCGGATGCGGCGAATTTCCTCCTCAAGCTTCTTTATCCGCTTATCCCCGGTAACATTTTCGGCCAATTTTTTTCACCTCCAACAATGACATGGTCCATTCGACCAAGAAAATATGGGTTAAGAAATAAGCTTTACTAGAATCAGACACAAATAATACAAAAGTCCAAAAAATCTCTAACAAACCTTATATTTATCCGCAGACAGTTATCAGTCGCAGAAATGAAAAACCAAACAAAAATAATGAAAAAACAACAACAAAGGTCTGACGGGACTAGAGACGGCCATAATATTGATAGCCTTCGTCATCGTAGCCAGCGCCTTCAGCTTCGCCGTCCTAAACCTCGGCCTCTTCACCACACAGAAAACAGGCGAAGTCATGCAGGCAGGTCTCGAGGAGACTTTGTCATCTATCGAGACAGCTGGGGCTGTTGTGGCAAAGAGCTCCAACGGAAGCATAACCGAGATCGTCATCTACATCAAGTCTTCGGTGGGTAAGGGCGAGGTTGACGTACGTTCGGGCAAGCTCGTCATCACCTACAGAGACAAAGCCATCTTTAGGGAGAACATCTACACCAACAACTCAACAATTACAACGGTATATCAAGTGACGGGAGACGGAGACACTGTACTGGAATACGGCGAAGTCTTCGCTGTCAAAATAGACGTAACCGCGATTTCTGGGGCTAGCCTGGCGCCCAACGATGTCTTCAGCGTCGAGATCAAGCCGCCGCAGGGTTCGTTGCTTAAGGTTGAGCGGAGGCTTCCGCCGTCTTTCGACCCCGTCATGGACCTGACTTAAACTCCCCCACCCCTCCCCCTATTTTTTTATACCACCATTTTTTCCATAAATTATGCGACTATCATGTCGACCTATTTCACCGTTTGTATGATTTTTAGGAGGTGGTTTGTTGCAGGGGGATGATGTTTTGCTCGGTGCTTCTCCGGCAGCCTATGCAGAGTGGGTTGCTAGAGATTTTCAGAGGCTGAGGTCAGCGAACCACAGCGCTGTGATGAAAAAATGTGACGTGGTGTTTCTACGCGGCGACGGAGCTAAGCCAAGCCGCTACATAGTCAATGTATTGAACAAAACTTTCACGGTTGAGCTTGACGAGGGTAAGGTGGTGGACTTGATGACTGGAAAAGATGCAGGCGAAAAACTCAGCTACGTGATTCTGGAGTATTTGCTGGGTGAGGGGGCGGCTGGGCAGGATAGCTGGCAGCCACTTGACACACTCTTAAAGACATCTGCCTACCTCTCCTACTACCAGAAAACCGTTCTCAACCCGCTTCTGAAAACCTTTGGAAACCAGGCCCTGTTGTTTGAGGAGTCTTCACGCATGCTCGGAGGCAAGAGGGAGAAACTTGGTGGAACAGCATATTCCTTCACATTTCTACCCAAGGTAAGGCTGCTGATACAGGTTTGGTTCGGTGACGAGACCGAGATGCGTAAAACATCTATAAACGCGTCCTACAACATGTCCGCAGCCAAGTTCCTGAAACCCACTCCCCTCCTCATAGCCTTCGAAATTTTGACAACCCTCTTAACCAAGACGATTAAGAAACAGAAAACCTAGCTCCACTCCTCATCAGCAACCCCTGACAAATGATTTACGTAACGGGCTGCTGTGAAAAAAAACTTTGAAAGAAAGTTGAGAAAAGAAAAGGCGAGGGGGTCCACCTCCGATGTGTCGCCGAGTCTAACCAGTGTTCTCTCAGCTCTGCGAGCCACAGCCCTACATACATGCAGATATGCCGCGGCTTCTGCTCCACCGGGGTAAATAAACCGTCTCAAAAGCGGGAGCCTGTTCTCCATCTCTTTCTCAAAAAGTCTGAGCTCATCCAAACAAGCCCTGACGCGGTCAAGGGGGTGATTTGGAACCGCCAAATATGAGCCGATGTGGAATAATGCTTCCTGAATCTTTTTAAGAGATTGTCTAAGCTCTTCGTCCACGGTGAGAGAGCGGGCGACGCCGACGAAGGCGGATAACTCGTCAACCGTGCCTAAAGCCTCTAAAAGCGGATGATTCTTCTTAACCTTGCCCCGGCCCGGTAGAAAGGTTTCATCATCCTTTTTTTCGCTCAACTTTTCTGAACCATCTTCCTTATCTTCTCAAAGCTGATGGCTGGCGTCGGCTTCTCGGGAACAATTCCCTGCGGCCTTATGATTAAGACTATTATCAGCGCGATGCCGAACAGCAGTCTGTCGAGCCAGACGATGCTGAAGGGGATAAACGGTTCGAGCAGATAGTTGTAGGTGAGTATTGCTTGGCGTAGAATGACGAAGACAAGTGTTCCAAGCAGTACTCCTCTGTTGTTCCCCGCTCCGCCGATAATCACCATGACCCAGGGCCAGAAAGTCCATGTGAAACGGTCGTAGTTGTTGGCTATAACCGCAACCGAGTTAAAGGCCCAGAGAGCACCAGCGACAGCCGCCATCATAGACGAGACTACCAGAATTTTCTGCTTAACCCGTACAACATCTATGCCCAGAACCTCGGCCGCCATCTCACTGTCCCTAACAGCCCTCAGCACACGGCCCGCCGGAGAATAGGTGACGGACCTTACATAGAGGAAGAAAAGCACGGCCACGGTGAGCATGACTAAGGTGGCTGCATAAGGTCGTAGTCCTCCGAGCCAGCCGTATGGGTCGGGGACAGCGACACCCAACGTGCCGCCAACCAGGGTTCTGTCAAGATAGCCTATTTGGCGGAGAAACTCTCCCATAGCCAGCAGCGTCATCGCGAGGTAATCCTCCCTCAGCCTAATGCTGGGGTAAGACGCTATGAAGCCGAGTCCTGCGCCGACGATGGCCGCCAACCCAACCATGGCAACCAGCAGAGCTATCGAGAGCACGGGGTCGTTCACGAGAACACGTCTAACACAGTCTATCACAACAGCGTTGTCCTCGATGTAGTCAATACTATCCATGAGCTTTGGCTTGACCTGTACAAGGGTGCTGAGACACTCCGCCAGCACAGGGTTGTCCTGCACCGCTCTGTAGCCCGCGAAGAGGTTGAGCTGACTCGCCAATATCCGTCCCGGAACCGCGCCCACAACAAACGCACCCCCCGCGACGGCGAGTACTTTTCCGAAGTTAGGTATCCCTGTGAAGCCATACTCGAAGTTGAGGCTGACGTTAACCATCAAGTAGATAGCAACATAGCCGAGGACATTCAATAGGAAGATGATAAGCTGCTCGTCTATCACTCCGACCCACCTCTCGGAACTTGTTTAAAGACGCTACTTAACCTGAGAGAGACCAAACCCTGCGGCACCAGCAGAAGAGTTATCGCCATAGCCAATATGGGTATCAGTGGTCTGTAAACCGTTATCCAAGGCCCGAAAGAAAGACCCAGCTGACGTGTCCCAAGAACCTCCACAAACCCCAGCAGATACCCACCTGCAACTGCTCCATAGATGTTCTGCAGCCCGCCTACAATGGCCGCCGCGAAAATGCTGATGAGTAATTCGCTGCCGTAGTTGGGGCTTCCCTGAAACCAGAGGGCCAGTAGCGAGCCTGCGACTCCGCCCAAGCCGCCGGCGAGGAACCATGAAAATGTGTATGCTCTTTTCACGTTGATGCCCAGTGTCCCGGCTAGGGATGGGTTTTCTATCGCCGCCCTCAGCCCGATGCCGAAACGTGTTTTGTTTAGAAGCAGGTAGAGCAGAAAAACGGTTGAGACAGCGAGAGCAGGAGCAATTATAAACACCCCTGGCTCCCCGAAAATTCTCACATCAAATTTTCTAATTAGAAAGCCTCTGCTCTGGACCTTGAACGTCTGGGTGAAGTAGTCGGCGTAGATGTTGAGCACCGCGATGAGTATGAGCTCGAAAGCTATTGTGGCAATCATCTGAGACACTAGGCTCGCGTCACGGGAAATCAGAGGCCGCAAAACCAGTAGATACAACGCGAGCGCAGCCAGGCCACCCAAAAGGAAAGCAGGTAGAAGAGAAAGATAAGCAGGTTGATTAAAAGCAGAGGTCATCGTAAGCATTGTCATCATCCCGATGGATGCGAAGCTGCCGTGGCTGAAGTTGGGAACCTTTGTTGTGAGATAATTAAGTGTGAGTCCAAGGGTTAAGAGGCTGAGCATGCTGGCGAAAATAACCGCATCTCTTATAACAGGGTCGATGAACACCATGAATTTTCTCTCCTTTTCTTCACACTAACCCTTGTATTAATAATTTTTAGAGGAAAGCTTCTAATGACCAATTTTTGAAAACGTTTATAAAGGTCTAACGACCTCCTAAAAAACATGAACAGAAAAAGCTCAGCAGGGGTTTCATCCTCTGTAGCTGGCGCTGCTGCTGTCGTTGCATTGATTGTCGGCTTGTTGATAGGCGGCATCGGTCTCGGCCCCATACTCTCCCCTGCCCAAACCATAACACAGACAAAAACAGTGGCTACGACCGCGACTGTTACAGCTGCAGCGGGTTTAACAGGTGAGGTCACTATAGGTAGTTTGCTGTGTCTCAGCGCTGTTCTTTCCTCCTATGCTGAAAACGAGCGAGTAGCGATGGACCTTGCCGCGAGAGAAGTGAACGACTTTCTCCAACGTGCTGGTGCAGGTTTTAGAATTCGCATGATTCATGAAGACACAGCCTGCAACCCCGCAACCGCCGAGGAAAAGATTCGTAGCCTCAATGCTAGAGGCGTTAAGCTGGTAGTTGGGCCCATGACTTCGGCTGAGGTTAGGCAGATAAAGAGCTATGTGGACGCGAACAAAATCCTGATAATCTCGCAGTCATCGACGGCTCCTGACCTCAAGATACCCAACGACTTCGTATTCAGGTTCACCACAGCAGACGATATACAAGGCCCCATAGGACCGCGGCTCGCTAAGCTACTTGGCATAACACACTTCCTATATGTCTGGAGAGGAGACGCATGGGGTGATGGCCTGCACACGGTATCCACAGGTGAGGCAAAAAAGCTCGGATTAAACCTCGTCTTCGAGCTAAGATACGCCCCTGATAAAACCGAGTTCTCAGCAGAAGTCTCCCAACTCAACGCCAAGGTCACGGAACTCCTCAACCAAGGAGTTTCTCCAGACAAAATAATGGTGGAAATCGTCGGCTTTGACGAGGTCGTAGCATTCCTCTCAGCTGCGAACGAATATCCGAACCTCAAGCGTATAAAGTGGTTTGGAAGCGACGGAACTGCGGTGACAGCTGCCATCTTCCAAGACCCAGCCGCCACAGGTTTCGCTGAGCAGGTCAAGTGGATTAATCCATTGTTCTTTGCAACCACACCAGACAGAAAGGCCCGTGTCGACGCCGAGGTTCTCCGCGTACTCGGCAGGTCTCCACCTGACGCCTACAGCTACGCGGCATACAGCGCTGTCTGGGCTTACGCCCTCGCTTTGATGGCTACACAGAAGTATGACGCTGAAGCCGTGAGAGCTGTTTTGCCCACGATTGCGGCCGATTTCCTCAGCCTCAAGCTCGACGACGCAGGCGACCTTCCATACTCCGACTACATACTCTGGGTCGTCAAAACAGTTGACGGGAAGCCGAGATGGGTTGAGGCAGGGCGCTACGTCTACGCCTCAGGCACTTTTGAGTGGGCCGAGGGCTTCACTCCATAATTTTCTTAAATACATCCCACACCTTTTTTCTTAGGGATGGAAAACATTATACTTGATGTTAGAGATGTTTACAAAAGCTTCGGCGGATTGTATGCGCTGAATGGAGCATCTCTACGTGTGAAGAAAGGCTCTCTATCACTGTTGATTGGGCCTAACGGAAGCGGTAAAACAACCCTCATCAACACCGTGACAGGCGTCTACAAGCCCGAGGCCGGCAAGATAATTTTCGAGGATAGGAACATTACGGGTCTTAAGCCGCATGTCATCTACAAGCTCGGACTGGTGAGAACATGGCAAATACCTCAGCCCTTCTACTCCATGACCGTGCTCGAGAACCTCCTAGTGTCGGATAAGAACAAAAAAGGAGATGGGTTGTTGTCCGCGCTTCTCCGGTCGCGATGGATAGATAGGGAGATGGAGTTGACGCAGAAAGCTTTTGAAATTTTGAAACTGCTAAAGCTTGACCATCTCTGGGACCACAGGGCAAGCGAGCTCAGCGGAGGCCAGATGAAGCTCCTCGAAACAGGACGAGCACTGATGAGCGGCGCAAAAATGATATTGATGGACGAGCCTGCCGCGGGTCTCAACCCAGTACTCGCACACGAAGTATTCACACACCTAAGAAACGTCTGCAAAAAACTCGGGGCAACGCTTCTTCTAGTGGAACACAGGCTGGACATAGCGATACCATATGTTGACCATGTCTACGCCATGCATCTCGGTAAAGTTATCGCTGAGGGAGAGCCTCAAGAGGTTTTGACCAACAGCTTGGTCGTGGAAAGCTACTTGGGTGGCTGACTATGTTGATGACACAGGGTCTCGGAGCAGGTTACAAAAAGCTTCAAGTTTTGTTCGATGTCTCGGTTACGGTGCCCGAGAAACAGCTCACAGTGGTGGTGGGCCCTAACGGAAGCGGCAAAAGCACATTCCTCAAAACAATATTCGGCCTGACCAAAATCTACTCGGGAAAAATCATGCTCGACGGAGTCGACATAACAGGTCTTCAGCCCCATGAAATCGCATACCACGGCATATCTTATGTTCCACAGGTGGATAACATATTCAGCAACCTAACAGTATACGAAAACCTGCTTATCGCAACCCATGGACTGGACATCGACGAGTCGGCGATAGACGATGTCATGGAGATGTTTCCGCATCTAAAAACCTACCGTAACAAAAAAGCGGCTTTAATGAGCGGGGGTGAGAGGCAGATGCTCGCCATAGCCATGTCTCTCCTCAGAAAACCCAAGATAATGCTCTTCGACGAGCCGACTGGCAACCTCTCACCGAAAATGGCCATCACAATCTTCAACATAATCAAAGACCTCCGAGAAAACTATGGGAAAACAATCCTCCTAGCTGAACAGAACGCGAAAAAAGCTCTCGAAATAGGTGATAAGGCAATACTCCTAGTAAGCGGGAAAACGGTCTACCAAGGCGACGCCAACGCATTGCTTACGCATGAGGAGCTGGGGAAGCTTTACCTCGGAATCAAATGAGGTTCAATAGTTCTTGCAAACTGTTAAGATGAATGTCTGCATAAGGGCAGCCGCGGGTATGTATTTCGGCCGTCCTCATACCCAGCCGCTTGGCAGGCTCAAGCTCAACCTCACATCTGTCACCCACGTACAAGGCCTCCTCGGGAGAGGCGTCAGCCATCGACAGCAGTAGACGAAACCCTTCGAGGCTGGGCTTGGGCTCCGCATCATCACTCGTGACAAGGGCATCATAGCATCCATCATCAACGCCCAAGCAGCCGAGAACCTTCAACGCAAGCTTTTTCCCCGAATTCGTGTGCAGCCCCACGAAAAGCTTTCTATCCCTAACCTCGGCGAAGAACCGTTTAAGAGATGCGTCGGGCGCAAGAAACCTGCATGGCTGAACCTTCTCCGCGAGCAGTGAGTAGAATTTTCTCCGATCTATTCCAAGAACCTCCACGGATTTGCTCACGGTCTTGTGAATTTTTTTTGTCTGATAGAGTTTTTTGAAGGCCTCTGCCTTGTCTACTCCAAGGCATTCTGCTATGACTGTCACCGCCGAGGTTAGTAGATGTTGTTCATAGTCGCTGCTTCTGTAGAGTGTGCCGTCGATGTCTAGGAAAATTGCTTTCAAACTATTCCGAGGGATTGGTTGGTGGCTTTTATGCTCTGCTCGGCCGCTGCTTCTCCCATGAGGGCCCTGATGGCGTCTATGTTTTCGGGGACAACTATTGCCTCCTGATGCACACCAAGGTAGAGAAAGACCTCGTTATCTTTGACGGTGACAGAGTCTCCGATAACACAGGCCTCGTAAATGTCTCCACGAGGTCTTCCAAGCTCGCGACCATACTCGTAGAGGTTGGCTGTTCCTTTGAAGCCTTCGGATTTCCAGAAAAGCTTTACACGGGTGGTCTCGGCGAGTGTTTTCAACACGTTTTCTCTTGTTGGTTTTTGCCGCAGGGATAGGATGAGGCTGTGGAGATGCATGTGTGTTGTCGGAACTTTGAGCGCCATGGTCACGATGTCAATATGTGGAAGAACTGTGTTGACGTCTTCGGCGTGGTGGGAGGGTATCTCTACAGGGTCGAGCACCACCGCGTCAATCACACCCTTAGACGTCTCCTCAGGGTCAACAGCCCGCCTCGCTATAACGACACGCGCCCTCTCCAAACCAAAAGCAGAGTCAAAAGCATTCAACACTCTACACAACCCAGTCGTGTTACAGGAAACAACCCTAACACTATTTCTTCCAACAGCTCTCTCATAGTTACACTGGGCCACGAAACTCGTCTCAGCCACATCCGCCTCCTCTCCACCCTGGAAAACAGCCCTCACACCAGCTCCGAAATATTTTTCGCGATAGGTTTTCCCCACGTCGCCAGGTGTGCAATCCACAATCACGTCAACCTCCTTGAGTAGGTCGTCCAAAACACCTGAGACATCGAACCCGGCCCTCCTAAACTTGGAAACACCCGATTCATCAACACAATACAACGGAATATTCTTCTCAACAGCCAGGCGTGCCTTGTAGTCCGGTGTGTTTTTCACCACTCCCACGAGCTTCATATCGTTTTGCTTCATGACAGCGTCAGCGACTCTGCGGCCTATGGTTCCATACCCGTTTATCCCAACTCTTATCACGCCGAAGCACCTCTATGCCTTTTCGCGCTTCTCATCAAGGCCTCTATAAGTGGAAGACGCTGTCCAGCCAAGAACATCACGAGAGCGCCTCCTGCTGTGCTGACATGGTCCACCCAATCCTTTACACCAAGCCTCTCCAGAGCAGCTGAGAGATGCCCTCCACTAACTATTGATGTGCCGAGAGAACCGGCCGCCGCCAGCAAAAGCTCGTCCGTCCCCCTCTCAAAACCCTTCTTCTCAAACATGCCGGGCGGGCCGCTGATGAAAATGGTGCCAGAGCTTTTGATTATCTTCGAGTATTTCCTGATTGTTTGCTCGCCGATGTCAAGAACTTTTCCAGGGTCCTCTATGCTCGAGATAGGTATCTCCACACGCTCGCCATCTTTTTCGATTGCAACATCATCGGGTAGGCTGAATTTGCCACGATACTCATGCAGGATTGACTGGGCTTTTGGCACATATTTCTCGAGGTCTCCTGTTAGCGGTTTTTTCAAGGCTCCCGCAGCTCGTAGAAAGACCAGGCCTATCAGTCCAGTTAACAACACGTTGTCGGCTCTGCCGTTCTGTATAAGCGCGGTGATGGCTTCGAGCCTGTCGGAGACCTTCGAGCCGCCTAGCACAGCTGTGTAGGGAGCCTTGGAGGTCATCATTACGCGGTTAAGTGACTTGAGCTCCCGTGCCACAAGATATCCTGCACAAGTGGGCAATACCTCCGCGAACCCTACGATAGATGGATGAGCTCTATGAGCCGTTGGGAAAGCATCTAAAACGCAGATGTCAAAAAGAGGTGCAAGTCTCTTGACGATGTGTGTTTTCGCAGCCTCCTCCGGGCTATACTCATAGTTTTCCTCGGCCGCGAACCTCAGGTTCTCGAGGAGAAGAACCTCGCCGGGTTTGAGGCTTTTTATGGCTGCTCGCGAAGCCTCGCCAAAAACGTCTTCCACAAACTTTACACGCTTGCCCAAAACCTCGGAAAGTGCCTCAGCATGTATGCTGAGCGAGACATAGTCATAGCGGCCAACCCTGCCTTGATGAGAGCCGAGAACAATCTTAGCCCCGTTCAAATGTCTAACAGTGAAAGAGGACTCCCGGATACGATGCAGCTCGAGTAGACGCCCGGTCTCTGGGTCAATAGGAGTGTTGAGGTCGGCACGCACAAAAACAGTTTTTCCCGAGACATCGAAGTCATCAATTGTAAGAAAATCGACGAAGCTCACAACCCCACATGCTCATGACAAGATAAAAACGTTTCAACAAAAAACTTTATAGAAACAATTAGAAACATTCTCAGAATGGGCCGGTAGATCAGTCTGGAAGATCGCCCGCTTGGCGTGCGGGAGGTCCTGGGTTCAAATCCCAGCCGGTCCACTTGTTTATGGATAAGGTTTAACAGGGATACTGTTGATTTTTTCGGCTGTGAGGAGAAGGGTTTTTCTCGCTGTGCTCGGTTCAGCATCTGCTTTGGGGGCGGCGGCGTTCGTCTCCTCATTTATCAAGGTTGGGGAAAAACCGTCGTTAAGCGTCGAAGTGGTTGCCGAAAAGTTGTCTGTGCCATGGTCGATTTCATTCATTTCAGGGGACGAAGCTTTGTTTACTGAGAGAAACGGTGCGGTGAAGCTTCTCACCCTTTCAACGGGCAGGGTTGAGGAGGTTGGGCGATTTGAGGTAGCAGCCGTTGGTGAAGGAGGCCTGCTCGGAATAGAAACACTCAGAGCCGGTGGAAAAACAATCGCCTATCTCTATCACAGCTACAGAGAAGGTGGAAAAATCTTCAACAAAGTCGTCAGAACCATCTACAGCGGCAGGCTGCAGGACCATGTTGAGATTATCTCAGGCATACCGGGTGGAACCGTTCACAACGGCGGACGGTTAAAAATAGGTCCAGACAACTTGCTCTACATCACGACGGGCGAGGGAGGAGTGCCCGACCTTTCGCAGGACACAGACTCGCTTGGTGGAAAAATTCTTAGACTAATGCCTGACGGCGGAGTCCCTCAAGATAACCCCTTCAAAACACCTGTCTATGCGCTGGGGTTGAGAAACCCGCAGGGGCTCGCCTGGCATCCGGAGACAGGGCGGCTTTACTGCACAGACCACGGCCCCAGCGGCGAAGGCCTGCGAATAGCCCATGACGAGGTGAACTTAATCAAACCCGGCGCCAACTATGGATGGCCCATAGTAATCGGAGACGCTGGCGATGAAAAGTATGTGAAACCAGTTATTCACAGCGGGTTGGAGACATGGGCGCCTTCCGGATGCTGTTTCTACACGGGCAGAGGAAACCAAGAGTTTCGGAGCTCGTTTTTCTTCGCAGCCCTGCGAGGCAGACATCTGCATAGGCTTGTCTTCGATGAAGAAGGCTACAGAGTTGTTTTATCCGAGAAGCTCTTCGACGGCCAGTTCGGAAGGCTCCGTGATGTCGTTGAGGGTCCCGACGGAAACCTCTACATTTTAACAAGCAACCGCGATGGAAGAGGCTCGCCCGCTCCCGATGACGATAGAATAATTCACGTCACTCTTTAGAAAGTTTATCCTTGATGTAGAGGGTCCAGTAGGTCAACGGGTCCGTATCACCATGTGTGGAGGCGCCCGAGATGTAGTATTCGTCAAGCTCGTCAGCAAGCTTCTCCACCTCATCTTCTGAAAGCTTAAGAGAGCTTCGCAGCTTCTCCATTTCCGATGATAGAGATGATACCTCGCTGTCCATTTTGAGGTCGCGGAAAAACCTCATCCTGTTCACCAGAGAATACAGTCTCTCCACCTTGTCCATCAACTCAGCCTCGAAATCTCCAGCATCGCTACCTGAGACCAAATGCCTCGACAGATAATGTTTTGGAGTTGATTAAAAAGGTAAACCGCCTAAACATCCGCTCCCCCTTTCTCCTAAACACTCCAGCCACCTCATACACCTCCCCCCTATCAAAAGTTCTCACAATCTCGAACTCCACCTCACCATACCTCTTCTCCAAATAGGCCCTGACAGCATCCACCACTCTCTCAAGCTCCACACAACACTCATCATACCTCCCGCTAAAATTTTTTACCAACATCACTCGCCCTTAAACTAATGACTACACAGCCATACCTAAAGGCTGGAAGAGACTTCGCTTTTCCCGACTACAAGCCAAGATATCCACGTCAAACAAGCTTCAAGATAAACCACTACCGTCTCGAGCTCAAAGTCGACATAGAGGACAGAAGAGTGGACGGTTATGCGGAGATTAGGCTAACCAGTAACGGGTCGATGGCTGAGCTCGACGCCGTGGATTTCCAGATTCTCGAGGTTACTGGTGTCAAAGAAAGAGATTATGATGGAAAATTACTAACTCTCTTCTTTGATGGGGCGGGTGAAAAAGTTGTTGGGATAAGGTACAGGGCTTGGCCGCGGACGGGTGTCCATTTTGTTGAGAAGGAGAAGGGTTACGGTTTTCCCTTCGTGTGGAGCCACGGTGAGCCCGAGTATCACAGAAACTGGATGCCGATCTACGACTATCCCAATATGAAGTTTACGACAGAGTTGTTGGTTACGGTGCCACAGCCTCTAGAAGTTGTCTCCAACGGTGAACTGTTAGACAGGAGAAACAACGCCGACGGCACATCCACTTTTCACTGGCAGATGGATAAGCCTCATCCAGCATATCTCATCAGCTTTGTTGCAGGAGTGTTCGACAAAGATGAGGAGATGGTCGACGGCGTCCGCCTCGAATACTATGTGCCGAAAGGCTTAGGAAAACTGGTGAAAAACTCTTTCAACAAAACCGCTGACATAATCAGGTTTTTCAGCAACTACCTGAATTATCCCTACCCCTTTAAGAGCTATCGACAGGTCTGTGTCCCAGAGTTTGTTGTCGGCGGCATGGAGAACACAACAGCCACAACCCTGACAGACCTCACTCTCCACGACGACCACGCCCACATGGATTTCAGCAGCGACCCGCTTGTCGCCCACGAGGCGGCTCACCAGTGGTTCGGAGACCTTGTCACCTGCCGAGACTGGTCGCACATCTGGCTCAACGAATCCTTCGCAACATACCTCGAAAACCTATACCTAAGACATGACAAAGGAAACGACGAGTTTCTATACGAGCTATACAACGACCTCCAATCATATCTCGACGAATACAAACGACGATACTCGCGCCCCGTGGTCTATCGGGTCTACAAATACCCTGAGGAGCTTTTCGACAGACATGCATACCCAAAAGGCGGGCTGGTGCTCCATACCATCAAGAACATCGTTGGTGAGGAAAGTTTCCGGAAAGCCTTGAACCTGTTTCTGACCCGTCACCAATACTCAAACGCCGACACAGAAGATTTGCGCAAGGCTCTCGAGGAATCATCAGGCATGATGCTGGAGAAGGTGTTTGAGCAGCTTGTGTATTCTGCTGGGCATCCCGTGGTCAAGGTGAGCTATCGATGGGAGCCTGAGACAAACTTGTTCAAGATTAGTTTTAAGCAGGTTCAGGCAGAGGATTCGCCAGAAACCTATGGACTCAGTCTGGATGTTGTAATCCACTCTGGTGGAGAGAAGGTTGAGAGAAAAATTTCTCTTGAAGAACGAGAAACAACGCTTTTCCTATCCATGAAAAACAGGCCAGAACATGTCTGCGTAGACCCTGAGCTCAAGGTTCTACGTGTCCTAGACATCGAGAGACCGCTCGAAGAGGCTCTCTCGATGGTTGAGAAATGTGGAAGCGTTGTCTGCAGAATAGAGATGATTGACTCTTTGGCGAAACATGGTGGACGTAGGGTTGTCGAGGTGTTGGAGAGAGTTATCTCGGGTGACCCGTTTTGGGGGGTTTCCTACAGGGCCGCTAAGGCCCTAGGAGAGATAAAGACTGAGGAGGCGAAAGCCGCTCTTCTCCGTGTCCTCCAAAAAGTGAAGCATCCGAAAATCCGCAGGGGAATAGTGGAGGCCCGCGGCTCCTTCGAAAAAGACACCGAGGTGATGAGGATGTTGGCAAAAGTCGTTGAAGACACAGTCGAGTCATATTATGTTAGACAGGCTGCGGCGATTTCACTTGGGCGGCTTAAGCTGGATGAAGCAGTTCCAGTTCTCGTGAAGGCCCTTGACTACCCCTCCCACGCACATGTTATCCCATCTGGCGCAGTCCAGGGACTGGCTGAAACAGGTCTGGAAAAAGTCTATGAACATGTCTCTAAGAGAGTTGAGAAAAGCTATCCGACTCCTGTTCGCGTGTCAGCGACCGTGGCTCTCGCAAAATTCCCAGAGAAACACGAAACATACACCTTACTCGAGAGGCTGTCGGAAGACAGTAACGAGCGTGTCCGCCACGCGGTTGTCGCCGCCGCCCGTGAATTGATGGACCCAAGGCTTTTACCCATGCTGGACAAAATGGCTGAGAAGGATTTGAATGAGAGGGTGAGACGGGGCGCAAGGGAAGTCTCTAAGAAGATTAGAGACCATCTCGAGAAGGGTGTTGAATACAAGTCGCTGCGGGAGGAGCTTGAGAAAATACGGGAGGAGAACAGGCGGCTGGCTGAGAGGCTTTACAGGGTTGAGGGTAAGGTTTAACAGCCTCATACAAGTTTGATGGCTCGGCGGCGATGATGAACAGAAACGCTTGAAAAGTGATAGCCTCTGGGGTATCTGAGCCGCTAAACCAGCGTCTCCACAGACTCGACAATATCTCTGACCGTTATCATACCCACCAAGTTGTTGTTCCTGTCGACTACGGGAAGATGTCTAATGTTGTTAGACACCATTATGTTTTTTGCCTCGTTCAGGGAAGCATCCTCCCTAACCACGATGACTTCACGCGTCATGTAGTCGCTTATTTTCGAATCATAGTCTACACGTAGCGCAAAAAACTTCACGAAATCTTTCTCCGTAACTATGCCAGCGACTTTTCCATCCGAGACAACCACGACGCTGCTCACCTTTGACTGAATCATTTTCTCCGCAATATCGGAGAGCTTTTCATCACCCTTCGCCGTGACGACCCTGCGGGACATTATTTCCGAAACCTTTACCCCAAGCAACCCAACATAATACATTTTTTGGCCAATAAATCATTTACTCGAGCGACAGGAGGCTCGGCAGCTCAACAAGGCTGTCTACAACCATGTCTGCCTCCGATATCTTGTCTCTGAAGAGCTCAAAGGCACCGGTTTTCACAAGTATGCATCGAGCCCCCACAGCCCTTGCCGCTGCCACGTCGGTGTCGACACGGTCGCCTACAAAAACCACCTCTGAGGCCTGGAGACCTAGAGTCTCCAAAGCCATTTGAGAGGAGATTGGCGACGGCTTACCCACCGAAAATGGTTTCACGCCAGTGGCGGCTGAAAGCATGGCTATGATGGAGCCCGCTCCCGGCATAAACCCTTCTTCTGTAGGATAGATGTTGTCGAGGTTTGTCGCTATGAATTTTGCACCATTTCTTATAGCTTGGGAGGCGTTCGCGGCTTTCTGATAAGTGAAGCCTCTGTCCAGACCTGCTACCACGTATTCGGCCAGCTTCCATTGGCTGTGGTCTATAATCCGCAGCCCCAGCTGCAGAGCCTCTCTTGATATGCCCTCTTCCCCCACGACGAGGACATGGGCCCCAGGATGCTCTGTCGCCACATACCTGGCCGCTAGATAACCAGATGTCAAAATCTCTGAGACATAGGCATGGATTCCCATGCGGTTTAGCTTCTCGAGATACTGAGTTCTTGTCAGGGTGGAGTTGTTTGTCATAAAAACAAGCTTCAGCTTTTTGCGGAGTCTGTTGACGGCTTCGGGTGCGCCTGGAAGCGGCTTGGAGCCTATGTAGATGGTGCCGTCCATGTCGAGGACGAGGCCTTTAACCTTTTCCAGCGTAACCTTCACCTCTCTGTTAGACGCTTTCTTTTACGGCCGCGAGGGAAACACATGTAATCGTTTTCCCTACCCCCGGCATGTTTCTTATTTTGTCGACGACGAGGGAGCCGATGGACTGCATAGACTCTGACCTCACCTTCACTATGATGTCCCATTCCCCTGTGATGACGTGTGCCTCCACCACCTCCGGAAGTTTCGCGATGTCCTCGGCCAGTTTTTTCTGCGAAGTTGTTCCCTGCTGGAAAGATACGAGGACGAAGGCTGTGGCTGGTTTGCCAAGCTTAGAATGGTCAAGCTGAACCGTGAACTTCTTAATCACGCCCAACTGCTTCAGTCGCTTAATTCTTTCCTGAACGGTTGTGCGCGGCATCTTAACCTTAGCCGCTATGGCTGAAACCGTCTGTTCGGCGTCTTCTACAAGCTCTTCAAGTATTTTCAGGTCTTTGTCGTCGAGTTCGGTTGACATAATGACGGTTAATTATTGGGAAGGCTTTGTATTATTTTTGCTGTTGTTCGCTGTTTGTCGAAGTCTTTGTCTGCAAAAGCCTTTTAATAGGGCTGGGAGAACCGATTGAACATGCCGAAGATAAGGGATGCGGCTATTCACGGTTATGGTTGCTATCTTCCAAGGTATAGATTATCTGGTGAGGAGATTGCAAGGGTATGGGGTAAATCCTCCGCCGAGCTGCCTGTTAAGGAGAAGGCTGTGGCGGGGCTGGATGAGGACACTATAACCATGGCCGCCGAGGCGGCGCGGATAGCCTTGGCTCGGGCCGGTGTGGAGCCCTCAAAGGTTCAGGCGGTTCACGTGGGAACAGAGTCCAAACCATACGCCGTCAAGCCTTCTGGAACTCTGGTCGCCGAAATCCTCGGAGTATCCCGCCATGTAACCACCGCCGATTTCGAGTTCGCCTGCAAAGCGGGGACAGAGGCTATGCAGATGGTTACCGCTCTCGTCGAGACAGGGAGAATTGAGTTTGGGCTTGCCATAGGGGCGGATACCGCGCAGGGGAGGCCGGGTGACGCCCTTGAATACACCGCTGCAAGCGGGGCCGCCGCCTACCTCATAGGACGCAACGGCTCAGACTGTATTGCGAAATTTGAATACTCGACATCATACGTGTCTGACACGCCCGACTTCTGGAGAAGAAGCTATGAACGGTATCCGATGCATGGGTCCCGCTTCACAGGCGAGCCAGCTTACTTCCACCACACATTGTCCGCCTTAAAGACCCTGCTAGAAGAAAACGGTTTCACCATCAACGACATAGACTATTTTGTTTTCCACCAGCCCAACGTAAAATTCCCCCTCGCGGTGTCAAAGATACTTTCCATACCTGTCGAGAAGGTGAAGCCTGGAATTGTTGCGGATGTGGTGGGTAACACTTACGCCGCGTGCTCGATGATTGGGCTTGCAAAGGTCTTAGACATAGCTAAGCCGGGCCAACGTATAGTGATGACGTCTTATGGCTCGGGAGCCGGGAGCGACTCATTTGTGTTAACCGTGTGTGACGGGATTGAGGAGAAACGTGGCAGGGGCCCGACTTTTAGCCAACTTCTCAGCCGTAGAAAACCGATAGATTACTCGACCTATCTAAAGTTCAGGGAGAAGATAAGGGTGTAGCGGGTTGCGGGCTGTATTGGTCGGAGCGGGGTTGACGAAGGTGGAGGAGCACTGGGACAAAGGCTTGACAGAGCTTATGGCGGAGGCTTCTCTTCAAGCACTCGATTCAGCGGGCGTCTCAACAGTTGACGCGGTATACGTCTCAAACGCGTTCGGACAAGTTTTGCAGGAGCAGTCAAACATAGGAGCATACCTCGCGGAGGAGCTTGGCATTAGGGGTGTCTCTGCTTCAAGGTTTGAGGCAGGTGGGGCCTCAGGCTTGGCCGCTGTGATAGCCGCTGTAGCGGCGGTTTCATCCGGTTTATACAAATCTGTTCTCGTTGTCGGCGGCGAGAAAATGTCTGAAGCAACGTCAGAGGATTTCGTGTCGCTGCTCACGACTGAAGAGTCGGCCGAATCGGTTGCAGCCCTTGGAGTGACGCAATTGGCGGAGGCGGCTCTGCTCTACAAAGAATACTTGAAACGCAACCGCCTAGAGCATGAAGATGTTGCATATTTTTCCGTCCTTGGTCACGAGCATTCTCAAACCGCGCCGCATGCACAGTATCAGTTTAGAATCACCCTCGACAACGTAGTAAACTCGCCCGTCGTGGCTGACCCCATCAGACGACTCGAGACAACCGCTCCAGCAGATGGAGCAGCCGCTGTTTTAATTGCTTCCCGGGAAACGGCCCTAAAAACGGATGGTTACAGGGCCGTGGTTTCAGGAGTAGGCGCGGCCACCGACTATCTGTCGCCGTTTGACCGAGAGGACCCTCTGTGGCTCAGTAGCTTGTCGCTGGCTTCTCAGAGGGCTTTGGAACTGGCGGGGAGAAAGGTGTCCGAACTCGATTTTCTGGAGGTTCACGATAGCTATAGCCTGTTGGCGCCGCTTTCGCTTGAGGCTATTGGGGCGGCTGAGGCTGGTGAACCCTGTCATCTTGCCCGCAAAGGCTGGTGGACGTTGTCCGGAGAGATGCCAGTCAACACCTTCGGTGGTTTAAAGGGCCGCGGAAACCCAGTCGGGGCCTCTGGCCTCTACGCCTTGGTCGAAAGCTATCTTCAACTGACTGGTCGCGCTGGAAAAAATCAGGTCGACGGTGCGAAGGTGGGGATGGTGTCCTCGATGGCTGGGCTGGGCTCGCTAGCGGCAGCCGTTGTCGTGGAGGCGTGGGTGTAGTATGTCGACGAGACCATCCTCTTACTGGCGTCTCCGCCCATATCTCTACAGGCTTGAGGGAAACCGTTGCACACAGTGCGGCCACTTTAACCCGCTCGCGCGAAAGATATGTAGGAAATGTGGCTCCCGCCGCCTCGAGCGAGACAGGCTCGCCGGCCGTGGTAAACTAAGGCATTTTACTGTTGTGTATCAGCCTCAGACAGGATTTGAGAAAACGGTTCCATATGTGGTCGCTTGGGTTGAGATGTCTGACGGAACCCAGATAATAGGCCAAGTTACAGACTGTGAGCCATCGGAACTTTCCGTAGGCATGGATGTCGAAACGGTTGTGAGAAAAATACGTGTAGATGGTGAGTCTAAGCTGATAGTTTACGGAGTAAAGTTTAGGCCAGTGCTTTAACGGTTGGCTAGGCTTTTCCAGAGAAGAATTACAGCATACTCCCTTGGTATCGATTCTTGCTGAGCTATTTTCTCAATCTCCGCCCTAGCCACGGCCTCGGCCCGCTGTCCATGTGAGAGAATGTATTTTTTCTTGATTTCTTCGAAGAGCTTGGCCGGCTCCTCTTTGTTGGTGGTTATGTCGGCTATGTTGCGTGGGAGGTCTGAAAGCTGTTTAACCATTTCCTCCACCATCTTTAACCTGTTGCGGAGGCTTGCGAGCTTTTTCCGCAGCTCAGGTATCTTGGCCTCCAGCTCCTCTCTGATGCCCACACCTCTGCCAGAGTCCGAGTCCTTCTCCAGCTGCATCGTGTTGAGCTCTATGCTTGACCAGATAAGCTCCTCCTCGACCTGCGCAAACTCCGACCCTAAAGCCTCTTTCGCTGCCTTCAACCTCTCCAAGACCTCTCCGCTTTTCTCCAGCAACGCGTTCCTTTTTTCGGCAAGTCTGCTCAGGATATTTCTTACCAGCTGAGGCCTTAGTTCCTCCATCTTAATGCAGTAAAGCATGAAGTTACGGTCCAAACCGCGTAAACGTTCAATTTCCCGCATAAGTTCATCATACATCTTAAGAGCCTCGTCAAGCTCGTCGCCGACCGGCTGCTGCGTCACAGCCTCCTCGACAGGCTTCACACTCTCCTCTTTGACAGTTTGTTCCTCTTGTGGTGGTGTGGGAGGAACAACCTCTACATCTGGAGATGTCTCAGGCTTCTGCGGCGACGGCTTGATACGGAGAACAATCTTCTTCGGCAACCTTCAGCGACCCCGTTCCAGCTGCCTCCAATTATGCTCCGAATAGCTTTTTAGCTTTTCCCAGCAGACTCTCCTGCTCTTCTGACAAAGGCTTGTCCCTCGTCTTACCAGAGGACTCGCCTAAGATATGCATAAAGTCAAAGGTGCTTAATGCGTGGAAAGTGCTTTCGAGAAGTTTCGCCCGATGCACTCCTATGCTCACGGGAAGGGAGACAACCCTCCCCTCTTTCGATATCTGGAAAACCTTGAACTTGAGAGAGGAGATTCTTCGTGTTTTGGCATAATCAACGGGGTCCACCACAAGGGCTACAGCCTTGCTGAACATTGCTTGGTATCGCTTCTGGGTGTCGATGTCCGTTGGCGAAAGAAAAACATCAAGCCCCGGATGCGAATGATACCATCCAACTATGTAGAGGTTTTTATCTGATTTGGAGAGTTCTTCTGCAACCTTTGCCATAACCATCTCGTCAAGCTGCACGTAAGCAGGTGTACCGTACTGCTCACCCGTGACAGCATCCCATATCTCGAGAACCTTTCCTGCCGACTTGCCGACCAGCAAGCCCGCCACTTCACGCTGGAGGCTTGACGCAGCGTGTTTAACCACCTTCGCCAAGGCCAGCGGATAGATTCTTACACGCATTAGCAGACCATCGTCTAGGACGGTAATAAAAGTGACGCTCCGAGAAACGTTGTTGAATATTACCGAGGTATTTTGTTCACTGGCTCGAGGTTTGACTTCTGGTTAATCCTTATATATGCTGCGGTTGTGAGGAGTCCAGAATGAAGATTAAGATTGTTCCCGCTGTCGGAGGAGGTTCACCCTTGGAGCTCGAGGTTGCTCCAAACGCCACCGTCGGCGCAGTTCGGACGAAGGTTTGCGCTATGAAGAAACTGCCACCCGACACCACCCGCCTAACCTACAAGGGTAGAGCCCTCAAAGACACCGAAACTCTTGAGAGTCTCGGCGTGGCTGATGGAGACAAATTCGTACTCATCACGCGGACGGTGGGTGGATGTGGAGAGCCAATACGTCGAGCTGCCTGAAAACGCGTGGTACAGGCGGCTGGCTCTCGAGTATGCTTTGATTCAGGAGAATGAACCCACCTTCACACCCGTCGAAAACGACCTAACTCATTACGAGGGAGTCATAGTCGGCTCAGGCGAATATGAGGGAGGCTTTTTCAGAGTAGAAATAATCATTCCACGGTCTTACCCATATTTCCCACCCGATGTTATTTGGCACACACGGATATGGCATCCAAACTTCTCTGACAGCGTCCCCGCAAGAGTCTGTGAATCAATTTTCAAAGACCACTGGTCACCCTCTCTCCGCATAGTGGCCGTAATCGAGTCTTTGAGAAACCTTTTGACAAACCCCAACCCCGAGGACCCGCTCAACCCCGTCGCAGCATTTGAGTACAAGAACAGGCCCGACCTCTTCTACAGCCGTGTTAGGCAGTTTGTCGAAACATATGCTACGCCTGAGCAGGCTTTCGGAAAGAAGCGTTGGAAGGGTTTGTAGTGTTGGGTGAGGTTGACGCGCTGTCGAGGTACGATCGCCAGCTACGGCTCGAGGGATGGGACCAGAACAAGCTCCTGTCGGGTAGGGTGATTGTAGCAGGTGTGGGGGCGCTTGGATGCGAGGTTGCGAAAAACCTCGCTCTTATGGGAGTTGGCGAGCTCCTCCTCATAGACAACGACTATGTCGAGCTTTCCAACCTCAGCAGACAGATGCTCTACACCGACCAAGACATAGGAAGACCAAAAGCCTCTACGGCTGAGAAAAAAATATCCTTGATGAATCCTCTCGTGAAGGCGAAAGGCCTGCACACAGATGTCCGAAAAATCCCCGAGGAAACCTTCGCCGAGGCCGATGTCATAGTCTCAGCCGTCGACAACTGGCCGACAAGAAGATGGATGAACTCGATGGCGGTGCATGTCGGAACTCCGCTTGTCGACGTAGCCACCGACGGCTACTATGGAAATGTTCAAACAGTGATACCCGGTGTCACCAGCTGCCTGGAATGCCATGCAGAGGCCCTTATTCCCTCGGACATACAGGCCTCGGAATGCTCTCTACGCCGCCGCACCCCAAACGACCTCGTCAAAGACCTTAGTGAACGAGGCATATCAATAAACTTGTCCGATGCCGAGACTCTCTTCCAACACAACATCAAAACAGTCTACGACATCAAGTTCGCGCCGCAGACAGTGTTGGATCAAATGGATAAGTCACTCAGAGAACAAGTCATCCAGCTCCGTTCACTGCTTAACCCCAAGATGCCCGCTCTACAGAGCATATCAGCAACCGTCTCAGGCCTTGCCTCGTTCGAAGTAGTCCGTTTACTTCATAAAGGTTCTCTGGGCAGGTCGTTGAACGGTATGATGGTTTTCGACGGGCTGAGGGGGAGGCTTTCGCGTATAAAGCTGGAGAGAAACGTGAACTGCCACGTATGCGGCTACAGCGAGGACAAGCCTGTGCAGATAAATGTTGCGCCTAACGAAACTATCGCCGACCTAAGAGAGAGAATATCCAACCTTCTAATGTTTCCTGACACCCGTTTACAACACGGCGCAAAACTATTGGATGACACGGCTGATATTACATCGGCAGGCATATGTGATGGAGACATACTTTATATCCATTCAAGCAGGAGAGCAACACCGGTGGCTGTGAAGGTGAAGCTGATTGAGGCTGGTGATTAGAGAGGTCAACGCAGGGTTTTGGAACCCCTTTGAGGAGCCGAAGCCAAGGCCGAAGCAAGAGAACTGTGTAATTTGTGGCCTGGAGATGGGGAATGAAAAAACATATTCATGTCCTCACTGTGGAGCAGTTGGTCACATGTCGTGTTTCGACGACTGGCTGGTGGTGAAGCAGACGTGCCCGCTTTGCCGCAGGCCGCTGGTAGAGATGTGAGATGAGCGGAGAAGAAAACGAGAAAGTAATCGAGCTGGACTATTTGGAGACGCCGAAAGGAGCAGTAGCAAGGTTCGAGGGTGTCCGGCAGCTGGCTGAGGTTCTTGCAGAGGTTATCGAGGAAATTGACAAGATGAAAGAGCGGCTGCAAACACTGTCCGAAAGCAGTCAGACTCCCGAGAACCTCGAGCGCAGGCTGAAATACATAGAGGACCAGCTGATTGTGCTTAGCGACGACGTGAGAGAGATATTAAACGCCCTCGGGGAGTTGTCTGCGACGGTTGCGCAGATAAAAAAGGCTTTGAAGCTATGATGTCAGGAAGGCTCGTCTCATCTCTGTGATTAGCTCGTTAAGTTCGGTTCGACGTCTCTCCATCTCAGCTATCTCTCTGGCCAGCGTCTCCTTGTAGGCTTCCAGCTTCTTAACCTCCTCCCTCAACTTGTTGGAAGTCTCTATCAAAGTCTCCGCTTCTGCCTTGCTTTTCTCCAGAGCTGCTAGACGCTCCTCAAGCTCCCTCTCCCTGCGTATCATCCTCTCCATCCTTATCTCCCGCAGCTTAAACAGCTTATCCATCTCTCTTCCAAAGTTTTCAAGCTTTTTCTGAGCCTCCTCAAATGATGTGAGGTAGCGTTCCGACAGGATGTTTATCTCTGTCTCGAGCGCTTCTTTCTTGGTGATAAGCTGCTTCAGCGTCTCCTGCGCCTCCGCTATCTGCTTCTCCTTTGACTCAAGCTCCTCACGCCACTTCAGAACCTCCTCGCGAAGCCTAGACAAGCTCTCCCTCTCCTGCATAAGCCTCTGAACTTCCTTAACCAGCTCAGCACGCTGGTTCGACAAAAGGTCAGCCGTCTCATGCAAGCTCTCACTAAGCGACTTGACCTCCTCCGTTAACCCCCTATACGAGTCCAGCGCCTGGTCCAGAAGATACGCCTTCTCGACAACAGACTGCAGGGATGACAGAGTTCTCTGAGGAGATGAAACCTGCTCAAGAACCTGGCGGACATCCTCCTTGAGCTTGGCCAAGGCTTCTTCGAGCAGGCTTATTCTTTCTTCAAGCTTTTCTATGACCTGTACCCTTATGGCCGCGACCTCTTTACGGAGGTCGGCTATGCTGTCTGACTTTCTCGGCAGCAGACCCATGGCTGAATTTGGGGTCTGCATGATTATAAACCCTACTTGGTAGTGTAAGATAGAGAATGGCCAAGTATTGTTCAAAGGTTTTCGTGGGGCATGTTTTTATAAGGTGGGGCATCTGGGTTTAATCGGCATGGTTGTGTCTGAGAGACGGTTGCTCGTTCGGTTTTTTCAGATAGGCTCGGTGCTGGCTTTGGCGGGCAGCATACATGTGCTGACCCTTCTCCTTCCATGGTACACTGTAAGGGCTGACAGCGTTTCAACCTCTGTTTTGAGCGGCTACCTGCTACCCGAGACACTGGCCCTCTCAGTGGCCGGAGGAGTTTTGGCGGGTCTGTCTTTGTTGGTGACATCCTTTAGCCAGCGTCCCATGGCGGTGAGAACCGTGCTAGTTGTCTTATCGCTTTTAGGAGGGGTGCTAGCCATGGTTTCTCCGCTCTATCTCGGGCTTGTCAGGGTTCCGGCTCTAAGCGTGGCTGGCGAGCCGGGCATAGGGTTCTTCATAGCACTTTTCTCCGCCATAGTTATTCTTGCGTTAGGAGGAGTGGCTCTTATGACACGGCCGCGTGTGGTCGAGATTCCATATCAAGGCTATGGTGGCGTGAGCGGGGCTACAGTGTCGTCCACACAGCCGATGGAGACAACCTCTTTTGAAGTTGCCGGTGAGGTTGAGGAGGGAGTAGTCTGCCCCATTTGCTACACATCCGTGGAAGCTGAAAATGCTGTTAGATGCTCCTCATGCGGTGTAGTTTTTCACTCTGGATGCCTTGACGCATATGTAAACATAAACGGTACTTGCCCAAACTGTGGAAGAGCCGTTGTCTAGCGTGAGTCTGCATGGGCCTCGAGGAAATCGTTAAACTCGGTCTTGAGCGGGGGTTTTTCTTTCCGTCGGCGGAGATTTACGCCGGGTCTCCGGCGGGCTTCTGGGAATATGGGCACCTAGGAGCACTGCTCAAACGCAAGTTCATAGACGCGTGGCATCGCCTAATGGTGCGAAGAGATGAGATGCTTCTCGTCGATGGTTCGCAGATTCTTCCCAAACCCGTTTTCGTCGCATCTGGTCATCTAGCCACATTCGCAGACCCCATAACACGCTGTAAATCATGCAAGTCCGTTTATCGAATAGATAGGCTGCTGGAGGAGAAGCTGGGCATAAAGGTTCCGGAAAGGACTCCACCCGAGCAGATTGACGAGATTATTGCTGAGCATGGTTTCCGTTGCCCTGCATGCGGGGGAGAACTGGACAAAGTCTCCCTGTTCAACATGATGTTCGGTGTTTCTCTGGGGGCGTCGGGCGATGAGGGATATCTCAGGCCCGAGACGTGTCAAAACATCTTCATAGATTTTCCACGTGTTTACAAGATTTCGCGGAGAAAGCTGCCGCTCGCGCTCGCACAGGTGGGGAAAAGCTTCCGTAACGAGATATCACCTCGCCAATCACTTATCAGGCTCCGGGAGTTTACACAGGCAGAGATAGAGGTTTTCTTCAACCCACGCACAGCCAACGAATTTGCGAAGGCCAAGACAGTTGCTGACAAAGAGTTAAACATGTGGGTTGGAGAGAGGGTTGAAAAAATCACATGCGAAAGAGCTGTTGAGAGTGGTCTGGTTTCGAGTTGGCTCGTCGCATATTATCTCTGGCTTGTGCAGGACTTCTATTTCCGCTTAGGCATAGGCTCGGACAGGCTTAGGTTCAGGAGGCTCGGTGATGATGAGAAGGCTTTCTACGCCGCCGAGGCCTGGGATTTAGAGGTGCTTACCTCGACTGGGTGGGTGGAGCTTGTTGCATGTAACAACCGAACCGACTATGACCTCGGTGGGCATCAGAGGGTTAGCGGAGTCGACCTACGGGTAACGGAGGATGGGGAGAGCTTTCTGCCGCATGTTTTCGAGCTTTCGATGGGTGTTGACAGAAGCCTTCTCGCTCTTCTTGAGCACGGCTACGTCCAAGAAAATGGTAGGAGTGTTCTCCGTCTTCATCCAGCCCTCGCCCCATACACAATCGCGGTCTTCCCTCTGCTTGACAGGCCTGAGCTGACTCAGGTGGCCCAACAGCTCTACAACAAGCTGCAGCTGGATTTCGACACTTTCTATGACGAGAAGGGAAGCATAGGCAGAAGATACAGGAGACAGGATGAGATAGGCACACCCTTCTGCATAACAGTAGATTATCAAACCTTGGAGGATAACACGGTGACCGTGCGTGACCGAGACACCATGAAACAGGAGCGGGTGAACATCGAAGTGCTCAAGAGCTACATATCGGATAAGCTCGTGATATAGCTGCGCATGTTTAAATAATCGATGGAGCCCGATACATCGATGGCGGACACTCTCTCACTCATCATATACATAGTTGTCTCGGCGCTGCTGCCCGTTCTACTAATCATAGGTTCCAAGCTCCTCTCACCCAAAAAACCAGCAAGACGTAAGCGACTTTCTTTCGAGAGTGGCCAGGTTCCATTTGGCTGGACAGAGTCATCGTTTCCCGTCGAATACTTTCCCTACGCTATTATCTACATAGCCTACGCGGTCATCGCCCTAGCTGTCTTCCTCTCCGTTGTAGCTGTCATCGACAACCCAGGCGCAGCTCTCAACGTAGTTGTTTTGCTAGCTGTTCTCAGCGCTTCATCGATATACGCAGCCGCAACCCTAAAGAATTTGCCGCAGAGGCTGTAGAGAGATGGTTGTAGCCTTACCTCCTCCTTTACAGGAGCTTGTCAGGTTTCTGGCGAGTGAGAGCTTCGTAAAGGCTGCTGTCTTCCCGGGAGCAACCTTCGTGGCGGTATTGGGCATATTGTCCGTATGGTATGAGAGAAAGCTTCTCGCACGCATTATGCTTCGCCCCGGGCCTCTTCACGTGGGCAAGTATGGTGGATGGCTGCAGGTAATCGCTGACGCAGTCAAGTTTCTCTCAAAAGAGTTCATCATCCCGGCACGGGCCAAGAAAAAACTGTTTGTCACCATGCCTCTCACAGCACTTTTCCTTTCAGCTCTCCTCTTCGCCTTCCTCCCTTTCAGTGAGTACTGGGTGATTTACAGAAGCGAGATAGGTGTCCTACTCGTCTTTGTGCTGATAGCTCTCACACCTATTCCATTGATTATAGCGGGATGGGCCGCGGGAAGCAAGTACAGCTTCGTCGGCATGCTGAGGTTCGCTTTCCAGATATTTGCATACGAAGTCCCCCTTTTCATAGCGTTGGCTGGTGTTATTCTCGCGGCAAAAACCTTCGACATAGTCGAGATTGTGAACGCACAGTATGCTCTACCGTTTATCGTCACACAGTTCATAGGATTTCTCGTCTTCTTTATAGCCGCGGTCAGTGAGGCGGAGCGGATACCGTTTGACCTTCCAACGGCGGAGCAGGAGCTTGTGGAGGGATGGATGGTTGAGTACGGGGGTGTAGGATTTCTCGGTATTCAGCTAGCCATGTACACTAAGCTTGACGCTCTCCTGTTCCTTACCGTCAACCTATACCTCGGCGGATGGCATGGCCCAGCTATACCAGGTGTACCAGAGACAATTCTCCACCCCTTCTGGGTCTTCGTGAAGTTCCTCATACTTTTGACAATCGTGTTCATGTTTAGAGGCGTCTACACCCGCATAACCATCAGAAAAATCCTCGACTTGGGCTGGAGATACCTCATACCTCTTGGCTTCATCAACCTCTTTCTCGTCAGCCTCACAATCTATCTGCCAACTTTCCTAGCCTAGCCTTTTCTCATCCTTTTCAGCTTAAACTCCAAGCCTGTTGAGACGATGTTGGCTCTCACGATTGTGTAAACGACTTGGTCAAGCATGCGTCCAAAAGTCATGTCATCCATATTGGCTCCTCCGGTTTCGTAAATTTTTTGAAGCTGCTCCATGTTGTTATCGAGGTCCAGATGCCCGGACAGGTGTTGGTATATAGGGATGCCCCTGATTTCCTGATGAATCTTCACGGATTCAGTGAAGTACGTAAAGTCTTCTGTGTCGAGGAATGACCTAAGTGTTTTTGCGAGTAGACGCAGCTTTTTCAGTAGTTCATGGGCCTCGGGTCTCTCTTTCGGGGTTAGCTCTGTCGCCATGGCTATCCTCTCAACGCGGTGACGAGTTTGTCGAACCAGCCCAGCTCGGCCGGCGGCCCTCTAACACCGGGTTTGGCGAGCTTCTTGGGGCTGTAGAAGAGGGAGCGTCTATCGGTGTCCGAGAGCTCGATCTCGGGCGTCATCTCGAGGGCGTAGAAGGGGCATGCGTCTACGCAGAAGCCGCAGAAGACGCAGCGGCCATAGTCGACCGCGGGGAAGTATGACTTCTTGTTGTGGGCGAGTTTTTCATCAATTTTCGTGATGGCTAAAACAGCCTCATATGTGCCGTTGCTGAGCCTGTGGTATTCGTCTTCTTTGTCGGCGCCCTGCACCTCGATGACTTGGTCGCTCCACCCGTTTCCGCGAGCCCATGTGAGGAAGCTGTCGAAATATGACTCGAGGACAGCCTCGGACCTATATGAGTAGATGGGCTCTGCGTTCAGCTTCCACTCATAGCCCTCACCAGCCTGCTGCAGGGCCCTCAAATCATTCCATACAACGTCTACCACTGGATGCGAATTCGGTGCAGCGCCGTTTTCACTAACGCCCAATCGGGTGACCAGGTTCTCGACAAAGTCTACAGCCGATTTCTCACCTTTCCTATAATCCTCCACAAACTTTTTCCCGAGCTTGAGGGATGCATTGAACCCGTAGACCATCATGATGGCTTCGGCCACGTTTTGGCATGCTATGTCGCATAGGCTGCAGCCGGTGCATTTGTCGAGATAGAGGATGTGTCTGCCTTTGAAGCCTGGGTAGGCTATGCTTGCCTTGGGGTCGTATCGATAGTTTTCACCCGTCGTGTTGATGATTTTCTCGTAGGGATACTTTATCGTGACTGTGGGCATAAACACGTGTTTCAGGGCGACTATCATCGGCTTAACTATCCTTGCAAACGTCTCGAAAACCAACGCGCGTCACCTAGCGAAAAGCCGTCCCAGGATAAATAGGTAATCAGTTAACAATTACACGGTTCGTCTGCTTGGCGAGGAGATATTTCCTATATAGCCTGTGGCCGAAAAGAGCGTTAAAGATTGTCAACAGCTGGAGAGTCACGTGGGTGGCGATAAACACTGGCAGCGGTTGTTTCAGAATCACTATCACTACTATAGCCGTTATGAAGATGAAGAAGTGTACGAGGATTGCTGCCACGACCGATGTTGTCTGGTATTTCTTCACGGCCTCTTCTATTGGTGATGTTTCACTTGGCTTCAGGCTTGACCACCTGTTGACGAGTTTTATCCAACTGGTTGAGATATTCTCCTGGAAAGTCTGGCATGTGGTTCTTGATGGATTGCCACGGGTCTGCGTCAGCCTTTGGCCCAAACTTCCAGCTCAGCAGCACGTTTAACAAGAAGACTGCGGTGCCTATGCCTATTAGAAAAGCTCCAACAGAGGCAACTACATGCCAGGGTTGGTACTCGGGGACATAGCTGTAGTATCGCCGCGGCATACCCATCAAACCGAGGATCATCATCGACATGAAGACAAGATACTGTCCGACGTTAGCTGTTATTGCATGGATTTTGCCGAGGGATTCGCTGTACATTCTCTTGGTCAAGTATGGGAAGTAGTAGTATGTTGCGGCGAAAGCTGCTTGGGATATGGCGCCGAAGAGGATGAAGTGCATGTGGCCTACAACCCAGTAGGTGTCGTGGACGTGCCAGTCGACAGGTATCGCTGGATGGAAAACACCTGTTATCCCCCCGACAATAAATGTGGCTATGAACGAGAGCGTGAATATTGTTGGAGTGTTGTACCTTATTTTTCCTCCCCACAGTGTTGCCTCCCAGTTAACCACTTTAACGCCGGATGGAATGGCGACAAGCATCGTCATTATCATGAACGGGGCGAGGGTCAGTGGTGATAACCCGGTGGTGAACATGTGGTGGGCCCATACACCGAAGCTGAGCACCGCTATGAGAACCGATGACAGTGCTATCATCCGGTAGCCGACGATGGGTTTCTTGACGAGGCGAGGCAGTATCTCTGATATTATGCCCATGGCGGGGATGACTAGTATGTAGACCTCTGGGTGGCCGAAGAACCAGAAGAGATGTTGCCAAAGGATTGGGTCGCCTCCCTGTGCGGGGAGATAGAAGCCTGTTCCAAGGTTTCTGTCGAGCAGTAGCATGGTTAAGCCGAACGCCAGTGGGGGAACGGCGAAAATTATGATGAAAGCAGTTACAACCCATGACCATACGAATAGAGGAAGCCTCCACCACCCCATGTCAGCTCTTCTAAGCCGCCAAGTCGTGACTATGAAGTTCAAGGCCCCAACCATCGACGAGGTGCCTGCTACATGCAGGCTCAGTATCCAAAGGTCGACTCCAACACTAGGCTCAATCACAGAGAGTGTTGCATAACCTGTCCAGCCTATGTTTGCCCAGCTCGACATGAGCAGGACACCGGCTGCCAGAAACAGCCAGAAGCTCAGGGCATTGAGCTTGGGATAATACATGTCCGGAGCCCCTATCATTTTGGGGATTAGATAGTTTCCCAGACCAGCGAAAACTGGCATGGCCCAGAAGAAGACCATCAATGTGCCATGTATCGTGAAAAGTGAGGAGTAGGTGTTTGAGTCTACTAGGTTGCCCTGAGGCGTGGCCAGCTCAAACCGCATCAACAGAGCCAACAGTCCACCGATGACGAGGAAGACATAGGATGCGGCGATGTATAGCATTCCTATGTGGGCGTGGTTGGTTGTCGACAGGATCTGGTAGAGGCTCTTGTACCATGGCTTGGGTTGAGTTTTTTCCATTGTTACCGCGGTCATGGCTCAACCACCATGTTCGCTCTCATACTGTAGTGGCCTTGTCCACAGAACTCTGCGCATTGTATTAAATATGTCCCTGGCTCCAACGGAGTTACATAGAGGACGTTTGTGCGGCCGGGTACGACGTCTTTCTTCAACCCAAAGTCTCTAAGGTAGAAGCTATGGATGACGTCTTCGGAGTTTAGCTCGAGTCTCACGGTTTGGCCTGCCTTGACACGGAGCTCGCCGCTGACGGTTCCATCGGGGTAGACAAACTGCCAGGCAAACTGGCGTGCGACAACCTTGACCGTCAAATCCGCTGGCTTATTTGCTTCGAGGTCATTCAAAACATTCCACGACCAGAAACCGATTACAACGAACAGTATTAATGCGCCGACGATTGTAGCGTTCTCCACCAGCTTAACCCTTTCCATGCCATCATTCACCTTTTTCTCTGAATTTATACATCATGAAGAAGAGTGCGCCGATGAATATGGAGCCCACCGCGGAGCCGGCGATGTAAACAAATTGGTAGAGCCTGTTAATTTCTATGGTTTGGGGTGACAGGGGTCTGAAGAGCTGCCCAAAGTTTCCTAGGATAAGTAGGGTTGAGAAGATGGCGAAGATTATTAGAGCGAGTACGAGGTAGTCTGTTGTCCTTGTCTCAGACATGGGGGACCATCTCCGGGGCTGTATTTTTGTGTTTTTCCTGTATGCGTATGACGTAGGCTGCGGTGGCTAACGAGGAGTGGAGCGCTAAAACGGTTGCAGCAACCGCTTGATGAGCGGCTATGACTATTGGAGGTATGGCTGTGAAGATTACCACCGCGCCCACCACGAAAACCTGCAGCAAAAGCGCTGCGAAAGCATATACGGCCAGGGGACGGAGTGTGGTTCTCCAGCCGAGGTAGAAGGTGTAGACTCCTGAGAGGAAGGTGATGAAGGCAACGATTCGGTGTCCGAATTCGAGGAGAATGAATGGGTCGTTTTCGAGTGGGCAGAGGGGCCAGTCGGGACACGCCATTCCCGCGCCAACCTTGCTCACATAGCTGCCTAGGGACATCGTCAAAATCGCCAGTAGCGATGTGCCGAGGGCGGAGTAGAAAACCCGCCTAAGATTCATTTGGAGAAAAAGTCTCTGTGCGTTTATTTATATGTAGCCGGGCATCACTTCTTTGGAAAACTTCTCCATATCTTTAACATAGTCTTCGGCGGGTTTGTCTCCAAAATAGAGAGCAAAGTGTGTGACATTTAGATTGATGTATTGTTCTATGGTGTCGATTATCTTGTTGGGGGAGCCTGTGAGGATTGCCCTGTTCTCGCCTGCTCTGACCTTTACGACTTGGGGGGTTTTTCCCGAGAAGTCTACGGTGAAACGTCCTGATATTTTGAAGCCCTCGGTCTTACTAATGTTGGAAACCCGTTCGCTAAGTGTGTCAAGAGTTATGCCTGTGAAGTGCCACGCCTGACCATGTTTCATGGCTCGTCTTAAGGCGTGTTCGCTGTTTCCGCCAATCCAGATCGGTGGACCGCCATTCTGTGCAGGGGCGGGTTCGAAGATACCGGCTTCCACCTTGTAGTATCGGCCTTTGAAAGATACTTCTCCCCCTTGCCACAGCTGTTTAATGAGTTGAAGGGCTTCGTCAAACCTGCGTCCCCTGTTTCTAAAATTCATACCGAGGTTTTGGAACTCTTCTTCACACCATCCAGCTCCAAACCCCGCCACCACCCGTCCTCCGCTGAGCACATCGATGGCTGCCAGAGCTTTTGCCACTTGGACAGGTTCCCTCATAGGAAGAATTAGCACAGAGGAGCCGACCTTAACCTCTTCAGTAACAGATGCGACGTGGGCCATGGTGGTGATAGCTTCGAGGATGTTTCCGTAAGGATACCTCTGGGTCGGAGGCAGCAGCAAATGGTCGGTTATCCACACTGACTCGTACCCAAGCTCCTCAGCTTCTGATGCGATGACATCTATAGACTTGGGTGAGAGATGTTTTCCGAAGTTGGGTAGACAGACGCCGAACTCGATTCTCATATCTCAACACCCGCAAGCCTGCGGCTGAGACGTAACAGCTTTCTCACCACATCATATGCATCGACGCCGAACACAACCGCCATAGGCTCCTTGCCCACATCTCCACGGTGATAAACAACGTCCACCACGCCGCCTGCTTTTCTTATAGCCTCCTCTATCCCCCACGGAATGGTGCGTCCCTCCTCTTTCTTAACCTCCTCAGGCTCGGCGCCTCTGTCATATGATGAGACGCTTAGGCCAAGGGCCTCTAATGTGGAAAGTATTTCATCGTCGAATCGAATGTTGGCGGCGCTTTTTACGGATGGGTCATGTTTCATGGCTGTCAGTACGGCGTTGGCGACGTGTCGTGATGCGCCGAACCACGGCTCCAAGGCAGATGTGAACCCGTCAGGTGTTTTTACTATGCGGCCTGGTACACCCACCACATCTTCGGGCGAGGACGCGTATTCGGTTGCGACCACGATGTTTGACCCGCTCTCGGGAATTAACCGCTGGAAAGATTCTTCCCGCTCAATCATCTTCAACGCTTCTTTTAGCTGGCGGAGTGCTGTCAGTTTTTCGGAGTTTTCGTAGACGGCTCCTGTGGGGTGGACAGGGCCGTAGCCGCGTCCGATGTCTAATCCTCTTTTTATTGCTTCGTTTACGAACCTCTGGGCCGCTTGGACCGCTTGGGGGATTTTCCAGCCTTTGGCGAGGTAGGCCGCAGTGGCTGATGCGAATACGCATCCAGTTCCATGGGTGTTGCGTGTATGGATTTTCTCGGCGGCAAACTTGTATATGTTACCTGCGTACAGGAGGATGTCCATGGTTGTTTCACCGGGTAGGTGTCCACCCTTAACCACCACCGCCTCGGGCCCCATCTCAGCTATCCTATGAGCAGCATCCACCATTTCCTCAGCGGAGCTGATCTCGATGCCTGTCAACAGCTTTGCCTCGTTTATGTTTGGGGTTACCACGGTTGCCAGCGGCAGCAGCTTCTTCACGAGGGCGTCAACGGCGTTGGGCTTCAGCAATGGCGCACCACTCTTAGCGACCGCAACAGGGTCAACAACCAGTGGAACCTTTATCTCCGATAACTCGTCTGCAACAGATTCGATAATCTCCTCGCTGAACAGCATGCCGGTTTTGACGGCGTCAACACCGATGTCAACGGTGACGACGCGTATCTGCTCCCTAATTATTTCGGCGGGTACTTGGTGAATAGCAGTTACAGTTTCTGTGTTTTGGGCTGTTATGCAGGTGATGGCTGACATGCCGTGAACTCCGAGTGCGGCAAATGTTTTAAGGTCCGCTTGAATCCCGGCGCCACCGCCTGAGTCCGACCCTGCGACGGTCAGGACGCGTTTAACCATGCCCATAGCTCCCCTCGGTGTTATAAAAGCTGAACCTTTTCTTGACAACCCCGGCAGACCTTCTCTCTTCAGCCGTCATGTTGAACACATTCTGGAGCATGTCCAGATAGTTTTTAGAAGGTTCTACGCCTCTTCGCGACATCATTCTCTTGGCTGTTTCGAGGGCCTGCTCGATGTTGAGCTCAATTTTTTCCGTGGGTGTGTGTATTGTGTAGGATGGGATGTCTGTCTGAGCTTCTCGGTAGACGTGGCTTGCTACTCCGATTTTTACACCGCCTGAAACCATGGTGCCTATTCCTGTTTTGACGTGGTCTGCGAAGAATGAGCCGAGGAACTGTCTCCCGGTTTCGACCCTTCTGCCCTCAACGGTCATTCTAAAGCTGCCGTAGGTGTTTTTCATGTTGGAGACTGTTGTTCCAGCGGCTATGTTCACCCACTCGCCCACCACGCTGTGTCCCAAAAACCCGTAATGCCTCTTGTTGGAATATCCCATAAAGACACATCCCTCAACCTCGCCGCCAACTCTGCACACGGGCCCGAAAGAGCAGCTCGCGATGTATGAGTTTGGGAAAATGCGGGATGATTTCCCAACATAGCATGGACCAACAATTTTCGTGAACGACTCCACAACAACGCCCTCATCAAGCACAATTGGGCCTTTCCTATCATCCAAGACCACATGATTATCCAATTCAACCTCCCCGCGGGCAAACACAAGGTCTCTCTGACCGTAACTTGTCTTTTCTCCGAAAACCTCATCCAGAATTAGCTTGGGTGAGAGCTCAACTATGTCCCACAGGTTGTTGACGAGGTTCGCCTCCAGCTCCCTCTTGGTCAAGTGGTGCACCGGGATTTCGACCCTTTTTCCCGGCGTTGTCAGGCTTTGCCAGAAATTTTCGGGGAGGTCTGGCTCGGCCAGCTTAACTGCCGCAACTTCTCCACCAACGTAGAATACACAGCCGGGTTCTGCTTTTCTGAGCGTCTCCGCCACCACCTTGTTTACGACGAGTCTACCGTTGATGAGTAATGTTTCGCCCTCTGTCGGCGGCATGTTTACAATGGCCTCTGGATACTTCTCCCCCAAGACCTGTGAGAGATGTTGTCTTGTGTAGAGATGGATTTGCGCCACGTCGGTGAAGTGGTGTTTTATTTTCTCGACGTTGGTGCCGGTTCCTATGAATATGTCGTAGACGGGTTTTGTGGTTGTTAGGGGCCAGAACCGCAGTAGGCCGGGGTCCTCGTAGACGCAGATGTTCATGAGGCTTCTTGTCAACGGCTGGAATTAAGGTTGATAACTATGTTAACATGCTTTGATAGTTCCTCTACTCTCCGTTTCTCCGATTCCGTGAGACCTGTTCCAAAGTCCTCGGCCAGCCTTGTTCCGTAGTAGGCTGTCGCGATGAAGGTGGAGGCTTTCTCAACATATGCAAGTAGCTCAGCTGCCTCGGCTCCGTGGAGAAATATAGTGACGTCGTTGACTGCGAGGACAGGTGTCGGATTCTGAATAAATTCATTGAATAGTCTCTTGGCGGTCTCGAGATTTGAGTGGACGTATTTTTTGAGTTCTTCCGCGTTGCATGCCATGAGCCGTGGTGCGTAGATGTTGGGTGGTCGCTTGTAGTGGAGGCCGTCGACTCTCATGTGTTCTGTTAATGGGCCGCCTACGTCCATTATGCGTGGGGGCGCGAGGTCTATGACGGTTATGCTGCATGGCCCCAGCTTGGTGAGAAGGTTCTGGAGGACTTGGGCGAGGAGGCTTGTTTTTCCCGAGCCTGCCTCTCCGATGATAAGGGTTCTTTTGCCCAGCAGCTCCTCGGGGTTCAACGCTGTCTGCGTATTGTTGCGGTGATGGCTCTGGATATAACTCCATATCTTTCTGCCGCGAGTAGGAAGAGGAATCCCGCCACAGTGCCTATGATGGAGCTAACGGCCCAGCCTCCCCAGAGCAAGAGAAGGGCTGGCCAGAACCCGAGTGTCTCAAGGTTACGGAGCATGACTGCCGCGGGCCCCACCGCTGGCCCTATACCCGGCGCCACTACCGCGAGCGCTATTGTTCCACCTATCAACACAGTGCCTATTGGTTCTGCGAAAGCAGCCAGATACCTTAGACGAGGATTCCGTAATCTTTTAAGCAGAATGTAGAATAGGCCGACCAACACCGCTCCGGGAATGCCGCCCGGGTATGCGAACACTGTCCCCGTTCCCAGCGCAATCCGCACTGTTCCGATTATGATTGCGACAATTGCTCCCCAGAGCGGGCCCAGCAGAACGCCTGAGAGTACGTTGATGAAATGCTGGCCCGGAAAAGCTCTTGACCCAAGCCATTCAAACATCATGGGAGATATTACTATCCCTAGAGCGCTCAAAGCCGATGCTAGAGCCACTTTTTTGGAGAGGTTCATGTAATTGCTGTGTTTCTAAAGGATATAAGGATATGAATAAGTGGCTTATTTCCAAACCCAGTAGCTGCTCGTCAGGTAGTTGACAGCCATGCCAGCCAACACGCCCACGATGTTGGAAACCAGATAAAATATCCCCAGGAAATCGGTTAGGAGATATAGGATGCCTAGCGAAGTTATGGTTCCCGCTATTCTTGAGCCGTGGAATTTGAGAGGCGTCCGGGTATGCCTGTGGGCCCTGCTCTGTCTCGGAAGGTCCAGTACTCGTTGAGGAAAAAGTTGTTGAGAATAGAGATTTCGAGGCTTATAACGGCGGCTATGAGATACAGCCTCTCGCCAAAGACATAGTTTGTGAGCAGGAAGAGCGCTACTGTGTTTACGACGAGGCCGACGCCGCCCACCACGCTAAACTTGATGAGCCTCGGGATATCTAAGCTCCTTAGAAAACTTCTCATCTCTTCACCCTTCTGAGAAGATGTTGAGGCTTGTCTGGCCTGAGACAGGCTTAAGTCCTGTGAACCTCACTCCAACACGTCTAAGCATCATCTTCTCATCTGTCTCGAGAAGTTTTGTCAAGAGAATGCGCAGGGTTCTCAAAACCTCGTCGAGAGACGCTCCAAACCGTATGTCAGCCTGTCGAGTGATTGTTTCTAGACGCGTGGTTATAGCTATCAACCCTATCTTTGAGGCGAAAAACTTAGCCGACGCAAGCCTCGTGTAAGCCTGTGAAGCGGCTGCCGCAAGCGTCTCCATGACCTCCTCGACTTCGCGAGTGTTCCGTTTAAGGGTGACTATTTTGCTCAACTGCTTAGGCGGAGGCCTCTCCTCTATAACCTCGTCATAAATTCCCCTTGAAGCTAGGTAAAGGTATTGGGCTTTCTTTGGCCCGAAAAGTTCCTCGAGCTTCTCCAGACTTTGACGCGAAAGGTCGCCGACTGTTTTGATTTGGTGCTCGGCGAGGATTGACTCTGTTTTAGCCCCTATGCCGGGCAGGTTCTTGACAGGAAGGTCACTTAGGAACTCTTCCAAATTTTCTGGTTTCACGACTGTGAGGCCATCAGGCTTCGAGTAATCGGCCGCCATCTTAGCTACGACACGGTTAGGGCCTATCCCAACGCTGCAAGTTAAACCAAAATTTGCCCTGATCATTTCCTTAACTTCTTTCGCGAATTCCTCGGCCTCGGCGTAGTCGCTTCCCACGGCCTGTGTAACATCCATCACGGCCTCGTCTACGCTCTCCACACGGAGGGGTGTGTTGAATTTCTTGAGGTTGTCCATGATTTGGCGCGAGATGTTTGCATAGTGTTCTAGCCGCACGGGAAGAATTACTGCCTCCTCTGGTAGAAGCTTCTTGGCTGCTTTTATGGGCATTCCTGCTTTTACCCCGAATCTTCTCGCCACATAGTTTGCTGAGCTCACTACTCCGCTGTCGGAAGTTCTTCCTGAGAAGACGCATACGCAGAGCGGCTTACCCCTTAGCTCAGGGTTTTCGACCTCCTCAATCTGGGCGAAAAAATAGTCAAGGTCTAGGAATAGAACAATCCGCGGCAATTCCGGAAAATCTTCCTCGGAACGGTATAAAAGCCTCCACGCATTACATAGAGGTGATGCGTAGGATAGGGATTGCTCGGGGGCCACAGCTTTTTCTATACAGTTTTCCCGAGCCGCATCCCTTGAACAGGGTAAGGCTTGAGGCCTTCTACCAAAAGCTTGACAGCGAAGGGAAAAATTTGCAGGGTTTGTTGTTTGTCGAGCCGGAAAAAGCAGGGAAAGACGATGTGATGCTTTTCCACACACCTGCTTATGTCGAGTTTGTCGAAGAAAGATGCAGGGTGGGAAAAGGTTACCTCGACTACGGTGACACACCCGCTTTCCCGGGCTGTTTCGAAGCAGCTTCATACGTCGTTGGAACAACGCTTAAACTGCTACGCATGATTATCTCCGGCGAGATTTCGGCAGGTTTCAACCCGATGGGTGGCCTGCATCACGCGAGACGTGACAGAGCTGGCGGGTTCTGCATATTTAACGATGCCGGGGTGGCCATCGAGTATCTCCTCAGACGCGAAAACATGCGGAACGTCGCCTACGTAGACATTGATGCTCATCATGGAGACGGTGTCTGCTATGACTTCTACAGCGAAAAGCGTGTGATTTTCGCCGACATCCATCAAGATGGGCGCACACTTTACCCGGGGACAGGTTTTCGAAATGAGACAGGCGAGGGTGAGGCGCGTGGAACCAAGCTCAACATTCCGCTTTTGCCCTATTCGGGTGACGAGGAGTTTTTCCAAGCATTTCAGGAGGTTGAGCAATTTCTCGAGAAACATGAGTTTGATTTTCTGCTGCTACAGTGTGGAGCTGACGGGTTGATGGGAGACCCGCTTACAAACCTCCAATACTCTGCGAGGGCCCACGGCTACGCGGCTTCGAGGCTTCTCAAGATTGCTGAGAAGAAGTGTGGAGGTAGGATTCTCGCGATGGGTGGAGGAGGATATGACCCTGTGAATGTGGCGCATGCGTGGACAGCCGTTGTGAAGGCGTTTGCAGAGCAGGGTTAGGGTTGGGAAAAAGGGGATAAGAGCACTCGGCGTCGCCGAGAGTTTTAGGAAGCGGCTGGGCTCACGCGCTGTTCTCGCAGGCGTCGTGATGAGGTCGGACCTGCTGGTGGACGGGTTTGTTTTCGGCGCCTGCACCGTTGGTGGCATGGACTCCACCGAGGCAGTTCTAGAGATGTGGCAGCGTCTCGGCCGCATGGACATCAACGTGGTCCTGTTGAGCGGAAGCGTAATCAGCTGGTTTAACGTCGTCGACCTCAACAAGCTTCATCAAACAATAGGCACTCCCTTGATATGCCTCAGCTACCGCGATTCACGTGGTCTTGAGGAGGTTTTTAGGAGAAGGTTTCCGAGTGACTGGGAGCAGCGTCTTAGTGTTCACCTTCGCAACGGCGAAAGAAGCGATGTAGTTCTGAAGACAGGCTACAAAGTCTATGTGCGATGCTTTGGTCTGCTGCCCACCGATGCCAAAACAGTTCTCGACAAGTTCACTGTCGACGGACGCTTCCCCGAGCCCGTTAGACTGGCTAAGCTTCTTGCGAGAGGAGCGTTAAACTATCTTGAGCCTTTTCTCGGCTCTGAATCCGGGTTCGCTGACGTAGGCCGGGAAACCACCTGACAAAACTTCCACACCCTCACTGAAAACAGACCCCTCGCCCAAAACCGAGTTAACCAAATGCGAGCCGGGGCCGAGAAAACACTTCTCCAAGACCACAGAACCCGCTACCCTGCTTCTCCTACCTATGAATGAGCCTTGGCAAATGTAGCAAGGCCCCTCCAAAACCGAGCCCGACTCTATCACGCATCCTTCCTCAACCATGACAGGACCATTTAGCTCGACATCCTCCCCCAACACAGTCCCCTCATCAATCGAGATGGCTTCGCCAAGGAAGTTGCTAAGGTAAACATGGTTAACTCTGAGATAGTCCGCGGGCAGTCCGACATCAAACCACCAGCTTCTATCAAACACCTTCACACCGACGATGTGTCCCTGCGCGGCCAGCTGGTTGACTGCATCGGTCAGCTCTATCTCCCCGCGTTCAGAGAAACCCACCATCTCAAGGGCCTTGAAGATGTTTTTGCTGAAGATGTATATGCCTGCGTTCACGATTTTACCCGCGCCCGTCTTCTCCTCTATCTTGACCAGCCGCTCACCATCAAGCTTGATAGAGCCAAATCTCTTGCTCTCCTCCAGTTCCACAGCCGCCAACACGCTGTCAAACCCGCCCTCACGCCAAAAACCAAGCAACCGCCGCAGAACCATGTCGTTTACCGTAACGTCGCCGTAAACCACGAGAAAAACATCTTCTCCCTCCAAAAACTCCCTACATTCTTTCAAGGCCTGGCCGGTGCCGAGAAGCTTCTTCTGCTCTATGAATGTCAGCCGTGGCCTATGAAGGTTCTTAAGGGCTTCCACCGCGTCATGTCCATGGTATCCAACTAGAACACCGACATCATCTATTCCAGCCGTGGAAAGGGCCTCGACAACCCATCTAATCAACGGCTTACCTGCGACGGGCAAAACATGCTTGGGTCTATTAATTGTCAGAGGCCTCAGCCTCTTACCGTAGCCAGCCGCGAAAACCACCGCTTTCAACAAATTATTACTTTAAAAACGCCTTATCAAGATACTTTCGAGGGATGGCTCTCACTTTTGTGGGCGGTGGATTGGGCAGATTTGAGCATCTGACCATCGAGGCGCTTGAAACCGTGAAAAATGCGGAGAAAATCTATGTGGATACTTATACGAGCTTCTGGGCAGCTGACTTTTTCGACAAGCTCAGAGAGGCCGCGGGCCATGTTGTTGCAGCTGACCGGAAAATGCTCGAGGACAACGTTCACAAGCTTGTCTCAGAGGCCGTGGAAAATGAGATAGTTTTGCTGACCCCGGGAGACCCGTTTATAGCCACAACCCACCTCGCCATCAGAACACTCGCACACAGAAAAAACGTTTCAGTAAAAGTTGTCCACGGCGTTTCAGCGGTTTCAGCAGCGGTAAGCTCCTCAGGCCTCCACATCTACAAGTTCGGCAAAACAGCCACCATCCCAAAAACAACCGACTCCAACATGCTAAACGAAATCTTCAAAACAATCGAGACAAACCTCTCAAACAACCTCCACACCCTACTTCTTCTAGACACATCAGACAACGGACTCACAATTCCGGAAGCTGTAAAACAGCTACTCGACTACTCAAAACAACATGGAAAAAACTTCATAAACCAAAACACGCTCATGGTGGCTTTAGCGAGGCTAGGGTTCCCGGACAACATGACCCTTGCCGCGCCCGCCGAGAAACTCATGATACACAACTTTCCCCCGCCACCACACTCAATCATCATACCCTCGAGCCTCCACTTCACAGAAGAAGAAATTCTACAAACTTTCCACAAAGGCCCTTTATGCATCGCGGAAAACCCGTTAAAAAGCAGAGTAATGAACTATGTCGCAAAATGCCGGAGAATACTTGCCGAGCTTAGCGACTTTCATGAGCTCACAGACTATCTTGGATATGTCTCAAGGTATGTGGAGGACGCTGAGCGCTTCGTGAAGGACGGGAATATGGTTGATGCACTTCTGGCGATAGGTTATGCGGAGGGCTTGCTTGACGCTCTGAGGCTGAGAGGCGAGGTGACATTTACTTGGTGAAGAGCAGAACCGTTCTAACGACAGGAGCCTTCGACATCCTTCATCTCGGACACATGCTCATGCTAAAGGATGCCAAAAAACTCGCGGGCCCACGTGGGAAACTAGTCGTGGTCGTGGCCTCCGATAAAACAGTTAGACGCAATAAAGGACGCGCACCCATATTCGGTGCACGTGAGAGGAAAAAGATGCTCCAATTCCTCAAGCCGGTTGACGAAGTGTTGATCGGCTATGACCCGGTCTCTTTTGAAAAAATTTTGAGGAAAGTTAGGCCGGATATCGTCGCTTTCGGCTATGACCAGCGGAAAATACGCGACCAGTTTCTGAGATTCTGCCGGGAGAGAAAGGTTAAGGTAAGGGTTGTGACGCTTAGGAAGCACAACGTCAACCCTGTTAGCAGCAGCGATGTTGTGAAACGGGTTCTAAGCCTCGGAAAGCGCGTAAGACGTCTTTAACCCTTCATAGAATATTTTTGGCTGTAGTGTCGCCGAGATTTTGACAAGCGAGCCGTCGACTAGTCCCAGTTTTTCCCTTAGATTGTGTTGGGCTATGAGTCTGCGACGGAGTTGTCGTATAGTGTGCGTTCGGGGAAAATCATGTAGGCTGGCTCTGTGTCGTTTACGGTTACCCTTACTGCCTTGACGTCACCGTATGTTCTTTTCTCGTCTCTAAACCCGTGTATCTCTATGTCAGCGTATTTCTGGAGAAGCATCTTGTTTTCTATCGAGTCTTTCGAGAGCAGTGTGATGTTCAAGGTTCCGGGATAGGGGATGAAGCCGAGTTTCTCCTGCATCTGCTTGACATAGTTGGGGAGAGACATGTAGTAAACGCCCTCACCGTATCCCGTGAAAACTCTGCCCTCAAGGACAACCTTGACGGGCCTCTCGAAAATCATTTTCAGTGTAAGGTATAGGTCCAGCAGTCTTGCAACACCTTTTTGCGTAAGCTTGACGTAGCTTGTTCGGCCCACAACCCGGCGCTCAATCAACCCCTCCTTCTCAAGAAGTATCAAAAGCCTCGAGGCTGACTGCTGACTGGTTGAGAACTGTCGAGAAAGGATTGGGGTGGTGATTTTGAGACTAGAGGTTATAGCGCCTGCTTCGGCGAGGTATATCAACACTCTTTCGCGGAGAGAGAGGTTTGCCACGTCAATTTTTTCAAGCCTTTAGCTTGATTTAAACGTAAGATCTGGTTAAACGGGGTGAAAAATGGGCGTAACGTTGAGAACTAGACTGTTATTGATTCTTCAGCTTCGAGACCTTTTTGTGTATAGAGAAGAAGGTCTATGCCGTTTCCGCTACCCGCGTCTCTGGCTATCGATGCTTTGATGGCTTTGGTAGCGAGGTCTCTTATCTCAGTCGCTGACATATCTTTCCGGTATAAGTTCTCGATTACTCCGACAGCTACCTCTGCACCCGTGCCCACCACCGCATAATCATCCTCTATCATGGAGCCTAGAGGGTCGAGGACAATAACATGCGGGCCCTGAGAATCGATGCCGCCGACAATCGTTTCCATAAAGTAGGGGAAGTATCTGTTGCCGAACAGGTTCCAAGAGAGTATCTTGGCCACGGTTTTTACACTGGGTTCGACACCTTGCTCAAGCCTGTAGAGGTTGACAACCGCCGTCACCTCCTTAATCATGTTCTGCATGTCGGCGACGACCCCTGCGCATGCCGCTCCCACGCTGTTGCTTATTTTGAAGACTTTTCTCGCCTGTTTTGACATCACGAAGTAGCCGTAGGCGAACCTTTTCTCAGCAGCTATCACGACGCTGTCCTTACCCCTTATTCCGAGGGTGGTGGCGCCTGGGTAGTATAGTGGGGCAGCCATGACAGTATCCCGTGGCTTCTTCATCTCGAGTGACTAATATAGGTTCGCGTCAACCATAAATCACGTCAACTTCACCATAGCCGTGATGGAGCGTTTTCTCGAACTCGATGGCTCGATAGGGGAGGGAGGTGGCCAGGTTCTTAGAGTAGCCTTAGCCATCTCCGCAATAATTGAAAGACCTCTCCATGTCTACAACATCAGGAAAAAGCGTAGCAACCCAGGGCTTCGTAACCAACATTTGACAGCCGTGAGGGCTGTTCAGCTTGCCTGCGGAGGAGAGGTGAGAAACGCCCACGTCGGCTCGACTGAGATATTTTTCAGCCCAGGAAGAATAACCGTAGATAGCTTGCTTCTTGACACCGGCACGGCGGGAAGCACTTCACTTGTTCTCCAGTCGCTCATCCCCGTCCTCTGCTTTGCGAAAGCAAGGACACAATTCCGGATACGCGGTGGAACAAACAACCCAAACGCCCCCACCTTCGAATATTTTCAGCAAATTTTCTTCCACTTTCTACAGACGATTGGAGTCGAATGTGGGCTGAGGCTTTTGAGACGAGGGTTTTACCCAAGGGGAGGCGGCGAGGTAGAGGGATACATCATCCCAGTCAAAAAAATCTCGGCTTTCAGCTTAACGGAGAGGCCTCAGCTCACAAAAGTATCCATCCATGCATACACCTCGAGACTACCGGCCCATGTTGCCAAGAGAATGGCCGAGTCATGTAAGCAACGGCTTCAAGCCGAGGACATAACTGTGATAGAGACACGTGAAGAGGTTTTAACCGAGTCGATGCACAACTGCGCAATCGACCCGGGGGCTGGAATATTTGTCGCTGGGGAGTTTGACACTATCCGCATAGGTGTTGACAAGCTTGGAGAGAAGGGGGTTCCGGCGGAGAAGGTGGGCCAAGAAGCCGCTGAAAGCTTTCTCAAAGAATATCGAAGCGGCGCACCGGTCGACACTCATCTCGGCGACATGCTGGTAATTTATGCCGCTTTGGCCGAAGGTGTCTCAACATACCGTGTATCAACCCTCACCATGCATACGTTAACCAGCATAGAGGTCTGCAAAGCTCTTCTCGAAATCAAAGCCTCCGCGGATGGTGAACTGGGAGGCCCTGCAACAATCACCATACACGGGGCGGGGATACTGAACAAAAATATATCATAGCTGGAGGAACGTTGCTGGATGAAACGCGGACTCTTCATAGGCCGTTTCCAGCCTTTTCACCTTGGTCATCTCCGCGCAGTTGAACACATTCTCAAAAAAGAGGATGAACTCATCATCGGCATCGGCTCAGCCCAATACAGCCACACACCAGAAAACCCCTTCACAGCAGGAGAACGCATAGAGATAATTATGAAAAGCCTCAGGCAAACAGTTGATACACGTCGTGTCTACCTGATACCTATACCGGATGTCGGCGAACACAGGCTTTGGGTCAGCCAAGTCATCTCCTTCTGTCCGAGCTTCCAAACGGTTTACAGCAACAACGGCTTGGTCAAGGTGTTGTTTGAAGAGGTGGGATACAGGGTGGAACCTGTTCCCTTCTTTGACCGTGATTTGATGATGGGCCGTGAAATTAGGCGTCTCATCTCATCTGGCGGAGACTGGAGAAGCAGGCTTCACCCTGACGCGGCAAAGTATCTCGCCGAGATAGGTGCAGAGAGGAGGCTGGCGACCATTCTCAAGCCCGACTTTTGACTAGAGATATTTTGTCGCCGGGTTTGATGCCAAATGTCGTTGACGCGTTTCCCCTGTTGATGGAAAGCTCCAAGTAGCCTGTTCCCCCCACCAGCAGAATAGGCTCCCCTATCTCTACCTCGGCGTAAAACCTGCCAACCGCGGCGACCGTCCGCCATTCATCGTTAACATAAACCTCTGCTTTTAACCAATCTCGCGGCAAAGCCCCCTCGATACAGGTTATCACGTTACCGAACCTATCAACATGAAGAGCAACTGAATCCACCCTATCATCTCCCAGAACAGGCCTCGGTATCTGCAGCTGAACCATTGAAACATACGGCTCGGTCAGATGGGAGATGTCTTTATCAGCGGCGGCGAGGCCCGCGACATAGGCGAAAACATCTCTTCCATGAAAAGTGTTGGAAACGTTTGGAATAAGCTCGGTCTTTATACGGAATACTTGTCTAATTTTTTCACGTGCTGCAGCTGGGTAGAGGAGCCCGTTATCAGGGCCTATGAAGATTTTCCCTGACGTGGTTTCGACGAATAGGGAGGCCCTTTCTCCACCGACCCCCGGGTCGACAACTGCGACGAAGATTGTGTTGCTTGGGAAGGATTTTGCGGCAAGCATCAGGAGGAAAGCTCCCTGCATTATGTTCTGGGGGTGGACTTGATGTGTAATATCGACGAGCACCACATCAGGGGTTTCCCTGAGAATTGTCGCCTTGACCTCTGCGACGTAGGTGTCCATGTCTCCGTAGTCTGTTAAAAGGGCGACGATAGGCTTATTCATCCTTTTATCCACCGCCTGGAAACATTCAGGGTAATGGGTGGATTTAAGCAGGTGATTGTTGTGCGTTCTGATTTGAGGATGAGTGTGGGTAAGACGGCTGCTCAGGCTGGGCATGCGGCTGTTCTTGCTCTGGAGAGGACGCGTAGAATGAGGCCCGAATGGGTTAGAAACTGGTTTGAGACGGGGCAGAAGAAAGTTGTTCTCCGTGTTTCCTCCGAGGAGGAGCTTCGCCGAATAGCGGCCGAGTGTAGTCGCCGTGGTTTGCCGTGGGAAATTGTTGAAGACGCGGGGCTAACCGAGCTTCCCCCTGGAACGGCCACTGCGCTCGGCATAGGCCCAGCGCCTGACGAGGAAGTGGACAAGGTAACTGGCAGTCTCCCGCTCCTCTGAGGCGAAGCAAAATGTATGAAGAATATTCACCCCACAGGCCACGATTAGTCTTCGTTATAATAGTCGCCAACATAGTGGTCTGGCTTTTCATCAATATCGTCTTCACCAACCAAGTGGCTCTTAACAGGTTTCTTCTCAGCTTCGGGGCTGTACCGTTTTTCATTCTGAATGGGCAGAACCTCCTCAGCCTAATCAGTTACATGTTTATCCACGTTGATTTCTTACATATTTTCCTTAACATGTATGCTCTCTTTCTTTTCGGTAGAGATGTCGAGGAGCGGCTGGGGTCAGCCTTGTTTCTCGTTGTATATTTTTTGAGCGGGGTTGTGGCCGCGGTTTTTCACATGATTTATTACGCTGTTTTCATGTCACTGGAATGTAGTCCATTTGTTCGCCCTCTTCCGGCTGTTTGCGTGGTTCCGGCCATAGGTGCGTCGGGCGCCATCTTCGGCATCATGGGAAGCTATCTCGTCTTCTTTCCAAGGAGGCCTCTCGCAGCCTTTCTCTACCTCATACCAATCATCGCACCAGCATACATCGTCATCGCCTTCATCATCCTCATCCAGACCTTCTTCATGCTAACCATGCCATTCAGCACCATCGCCTACACAGCACATGTCGGAGGATTCATCGCAGGGCTTCTCACATCACTACCGTTCAGAAACCGTGGCCCCCGCTGGACCATTTATGGTTAGCAACCTATAATAATAAGCCGCCACATTTCTGCTCAAAGACATGTACCCGCAGACAAGAACCTTCTTCCCCGGATACATAAAAACAGGAATTTTCGGCTACAGGTTCGCGGACTCTAAAAACATAGTGTCGATGGTTGAGGAGAATGAGGTCCCGCCGCGTAAGGTCGACGAGACAATAGCTCGTTATGGTGTGGAGAAGGTTCACAGGGTTGAGACACCACGGGGGGTTGAATATTTTCTATTCAGGTTTCGCAACTTTAGGCTGATAAGGTATCTGCTTAACTGGGGTAGGATGGCTTCTCTCTTCCCCGCTCACATAACAACTGCATGCTGTTCGGTCGAGTTTGCTGCGACACATTCGCCGAGATACGACCCTGAGCGTTTTGGCTGGCTACCTGCTACGGGAAGCCTTCGCCAGAGCGATGTGCTTGTTGTGGAGGGAACGGTTACCTCCAAGATGGCTCAGAGACTTAGACTAGTCTATGACCAGATGCCTGAGCCGAAGTGGGTGATCGCTATGGGCGCATGCGCCATAAGCGGCGGATTATACGCTAAAGACAGCTACAACGTCATACAGGGGATAGACGATATTCTCCCAGTTGATGTCTATGTTCCTGGATGTCCTCCAAACCCCTCGACGTTTTTCCAGGCCATTTTGTTGCTGAGGGAGAAAATCCTGTATGGGAGGGTTGCCTGATGTCTGAAACCGTGCTTACCGTTGTCCAGGAGCTTGAGAACAAGTTTGGGAAGGCTTTGCTCGAGAAGGCTGTGGACACTCGTAAGCTTGTGAAAATCGTTGTTGATGCAGCGTCGTTGGTTGCTGTCGCCCGTTTTCTAAGGGACAATTATGGGCTCGACCATGTTAAGGCGGTCACAGGCGTGGATTTGAGCAGGCTTTTGAAGAAAGAGGACAAGATAGAGATCATTTATCATCTCGGCTCATACACGAGGCCCGAGCTGGCGACGGCGGATATTGCGCTGTCGACCAAGCTGGATAAAAAGTCGCCGCGGATGCCTAGCCTCATCGATGTATGGCCTAGTGTAGAGTTTCATGAACGAGAGGTTTATGAAATGTTTGGAGTAGTTTTCGAGGGACATCCAGACTTGAGGAGGCTACTGTTGCCGGAGTACTGGAGCGATATACCGCCGATGCTGAAGGAGTATGAGCCGCCTGGGAGGTGAAACAGGTTGACCGTGACGGAGCATAAGGAGATTAGAAAAATCGAGGTGTATGATGCCGGCGAAGGCGCTCTCAAGATGAGCTACGGCCCCCAGCACCCCGGCACAGGACACTTCAGGCTAATCATCACCGTACTCGGCGACACAGTTCTCGAGGCTGAACCGGACCCGGGGTTCGTCCACAGAGGAGAGGAGAAGCTGGCGGAGTACAAGACATGGATTACAAACATACCTCATCTTGAGAGGCCCGTTATCCTCGACTCCGCGGGCATTCAGTATCCATATGTCTTGGCTGTGGAGAAGCTGATGGGTATAGAAGCTCCCGAGAGGGCTAAATATCTACGCGTCATCATGGCGGAGCTGCAGCGTATCGCCAGCCACCTCTACTGGTTCGCCCTCTACGGTGTCTTCTTAGGCAACTCAACCATGTTTCTATGGTGTTTCGGCGACCGAGAATATCTTGTTGACCTCACCTCGCTGATAGGCGGCCAACGCATAACCCACAGCTACTTTGAGCCCGGCGGCGTGCGCAACGACATGCCGTCAAGGGTTCCGCAAGACCTGTTGAAAGAGTTCAATCGTTACTACCGGATGGTGATGGGGAGGGATTTGCCCGGCGACGCTGACCAGCTCCGCAAATACATCACATACGTCTGTGAATGTTTCGACAAGCGGCTTGACGACTACTGGGACCTCTTCTTCAACAACGAGCTCTTCATATCAAGGACAAGGAACGTGGGCATTCTCAAGCCAGAGGATGCCATTAAGCTGGGAGTTGTTGGAACAACTCTCAGAGCATCTGGAATAAAGTTTGACAATAGGGTAAACAACCCATACGACGCCTACAGCCAGCTCAAGTTCGAGATACCGATAGGGGAGCGAGGCGACTGCTATGACCGAGCCATCGTGGGCTTCAAGGAGATGAGAGAGAGCTGCAGAATCATCTCGCAAGCGGCCGAGATGATGCCCGACGGCCCCGTGAAGGTTAAGCAGCATCCGATTAACATCAGGGTGCCCGCGGGGGAGGCTGTGGCGAGGACAGAGGCTGCGCGCGGCGAGATGATGTACTATATTAGGAGCGAGGGAGGGGATAAGCCCTACCGCGTGAAAATAAGCACACCATCATTCCGACTAATACCTGCCATAAAGTATCTGCTCAGGGGGGAGGAGATAGCCAACATCCCGCCGATATACTGGTCTCTCAACTACTGGCCAGTTGAGGCTGACCGCTGAATCTACATAAAGCTCTCTAGGCTTGTCAAACCGATGATGCTGTCGAAATCAATCTCCAGCGGGTCGAGAACCTGCTCAAAAGTTGACCTCATGTACTCGATGTATTTGTCGACATCTATGTTCTCTCTTTTGGCCAGCTGGAGCGGCGTGACACCGTCTTTGTCCTTTGTCTTGACGTAGCTGATGATGTCGCCGGGCCCAACCTTAACACCGAGGCTCTGAAGCTTCTTCGCAGCCTTTACGTGCTGAGGCGTGGTCTTCTCATATCGCTCGATGGTCTTGGACATCATCACACGGAAAGCGAGCTGGTCAATTTCAAAGGTCCTGTTCTTTAGCCTCGAGTACCATGTCGCGATAACCTGTCGAATGTTCTTCTTCACCGTCTCCAGCTCCTCAGCAGACTTGACCTCGGCAAGTTGCTTCAACATGTCGTCGAAAGCCTCCTTGATGAATACAGGGATGTTTCTCTTCTTCCCCGTGAGACCCTTTACGTCAACAACCCCCCTATCCGTGACACCTAGATAGTTTTTCTTCCTTTTGCTGAAGACGACGTAGCGGTAGACTTTGTCGAACTCGAGGTCGAGCCTGAATTTTTCACGGGCCCATCTAATCAGTTCATGGACAAGCTCCTGTTTCTCAGCCTTGAGGAATATCGAGTCAGTGTCGCCGTACACCACGGTGACGCCGAGGGATTTCGCCTTCTCGACCGCTGAGGAGAAGACGTATCGTCCGATAGCTGTGGTGCTCTCGGCCAGCGGAGGGCAGTAGAGTGGAAATTCTTCAAACCCTAGCACTCCGTAGCTCGCATTTAGGAAAACCTTCAAAGCCCTCTGAACAACCTCATACCAGCTTCTAGTCACGGGGTCGAGGGACTTGTTTGAGGCCATCGGCTTATACCATCTGACGCGGATGTCTCTTATCACTCCGATGATGCTGCTCTGAACTCCTCTCTTCTCTCTGCACACCCAGTGTGTTGTCTCTGGGATGTTGTTTGTTCGGCATTTCTCGTGACTACAGTTTATCGTTTCGAAGCTTAGGTTGTATTCCTTCAGTATGCTTGGGTATAGGGAGGCGAAGTCGAGGACTGTGACGTTGAAGTGGATGCCGGGTACGGGTTCGACGACAAGGGCTCCGCGGTATTTCTTGCCCTCGATGATTGCTTTAGTTGTTGTGCCTCCCTTCGCGGTTATCAACTCATCTTTCCGCGGAATAAGCCAATTGCGGCCTCGAAGCTCCCAGTAGAGAAGGTTCTTGATCCAGCCGCTTACCCCATGTCTGCACACATCCTCGATAGGCATTTTGCTTATCCGAGAAATTACAGCCATCAGCCGTAGGATGAGCCGGTCACCGGCCTCAACCATGTCGCGTAATAGACGCGAGTCTCGGTAGCTGTAGTCCGCAAGCTCCTGCAAAGACAGCTCGTTAAGTGTTTTTGTGAGCTCAACTTTTCCGACTCCTATCAACGCCTTGGCTACGCCGTCAAGTGTGTGTTCGCGATATCTGTTGTCGAAGGCGTATACTTGTACTGATTTGTTGTTGAAGAATCTGTAGAGGTCTAGGTGTATCCCCCGTCGTAGAGAGGCTCCTTCTCTGCCGAGGGTGATGGGTATCCTGTTCTTCGGTATGCCGAGTTTTTCAGCCCTGTTGCGGAGATATGGGAGGTCGAAGTCGTCGCCGTTGAAGGTCACCACTATGGGGTAAGAGTCCATTATCTCGAAGCATCTGCTTAACAGTGTTGTTTCGTCGTCAAACACCTCGACGCTGTATTCGCCGCCGTTGAAAGTCATGTCGACACCGTCCCGTCTCAGGACAAGGACTTTACCCATCCCCCTAGTGCCTGAGAAAGAGATTGCCACAACCCTGTCAACGGGGTTGCTTGGGCTGGGAACCTTGGTGGGCGAGTCGCTCAAAATCTCTATGTCAAGTCCGGTGAAATCGACCGCTGGGTGCTCAGACTCCAGCATCCGCAGCCATTTCTCCATCTCCTCCCTCTCCTCAGCCGGGAGGTCTGGGAAAAACTGTTGAAGAATGTTCTCCACTTTGGATTTCTCTCCAAACACCGGGGTGAGCATCCCATTCTTTTTCTCGTAAATCATGCTGGGGGTGAGACGCATGTCATAAACATAGTTCAGGTGATAGGGTATGTCTGCCTCCCACGCTGTGACAAGTTCGCGGATAGATTTTTTGCTTCCCCCAACAGCCAGAGGGTCAGTTGCCTGAATGAGTGTCATCTCCCGCATCCTATCAGCTATGCTGTCATACTTTGTGACCTTGATGAAGGCCGTGGCACCTGCTTCACGCAGAGCCTGATTCTTCTCAAGCTCGTCAATCGGCCGGTCGGTTAAACAATATGGCTTGTGACCTGTTGAGTCCATATGTATCTCCACGGTGTTTGTGGAGAGGTTGAGGAGCTTGAGAAATGCTTTCTTCTCCTGACCATCGTATCCTACCCCTAGTAGAAAATATCGCTCCGCCATGAAAGCCAAGACTACATCGGTTTCGATGGATATTTAGGTTTCCTCCGCAGAGGCCACTGTTTCAAAAATTATACGGGCGGCGAGCGCAGCGGTTGCGCCGTTGTCGAATAACGGGTTGACCTCGACCACATCCAAACCAGCTGGTCTAAAAGCTCCAAGGATTGAGACAAGGTCGATAACCTGTGTCGGATTGAGGCCTTCTGGTTCGGGGTTCCCTACGCCGGGGCAAAATCCCGGGTCCACCACGTCGATGTCAACCGATATGTATGGACGACCGTGTCCCACGGCCTCCTCAAGTATCTTCACCACTCTCCGCCTATCATCCATCTCACTCGCCTTGATGTACATGATTCCATGGTCTTTCGCAAACTTTTCTTCCGCGGGGTCGAAGCCCCTAACACCTAGGACGGCCACTGGTTTGTTGGGAAATTTTTCCACGAGGCGGCGTAAATACGATGCGTGATTGAACCGGAGACCAAGATACTCGTCGCGAAGATCAAAATGTGCGTCGAGAACTATGATGCATGATGATTTCTCGGCGAGAGATTTGAAGCAAGAATATGTGAAGCTGTGTTCGCCGCCAATCATGATGGGGCTTTTTCCTGATGCGGATATGATCTCAACGACTTTTTCGACTTTTCTGAGCATTTTTGGCAGTTTGTATTCGAAGATGATGTCGCCGAGGTCGGCTATTTTTGCTGTGGATATGTCGAAGCCTTTCCGATAGCTGTTGGCCTCGATGTTTGCGCTGAACCTGCGGACGGCCTCGGGGCCATACCTACAACCGGGCCGAAAGCTGCTGGTCAAGTCATATGGGACGCCGAAAACACAGTATCGTGCTTTCTCATACCCAACTTCCACGCCGGAGAAAACCATCCCCTTCTGCAGATAGAATGGTAGCTCGCTCGCCATCATGCCCAAACTTTGTTGAAATCGTTTAAATAGAGTTTTGCCCGTCCAGTGGATGGATGTGGAACTGGAGGACGCTCGCCGTCTTCGGCGTAGCTTTTCTCATTAGGGCTGTTTTGGCGCCCTTTTTCGGTCATTCATGGGACATGTATGTTTGGGTTAAAAGCGGTGAGATGTTCTCCAGCGGCGTCGACGTCTACTCTGTAAAGAATTTGACCGATTTTCCATGGGGTTTCTACGCTTATCCGCCTGTCTGGCTCTACTGGCTCGGGTTTGCCCATGCTATTTCCGGTTTTTTCCCGAGTCTGAGTTTTCAAGTCTTCGTTATAAAGCTCCCGATTATTTTTGCTGATCTGGCCGTGGCTGTTCTGGTTTCTAGGCTGGCGGCTGAAACAGGGGGGTTGAAGTATGCTGGATTGGCTTCGCTTCTCTGGCTCTTCAACCCTCTGGTCATCGCGATATCGGCTGTTTGGGGCATGTTCGACTCGATTGCGGTCGCATTATCCCTTTTCGGCGTCTTGCTAGCCTACCGGAGAAAATATGCGGCCTCGGCGTTTGTGCTGGGATTTGGTGGAGCCGTCAAGCTCTACCCATTATTCCTCATGCTTCCGCTGCTAGTCTACATGAGGATAGGTGAACGAATATCCCTCAAGAAATCCCTCTTAACAATCATAGCCTGTGTCTCTGGACTAATCTTGCCCGCCGCACCATACATCACCAACCCAATCCCCCTACTCGAGAAGCTGTTCTACCACTTTGGAAACATCGGCAGCTTCACCTACTGGACAGCACTCAGCCTCGTATCGCCTCCAGCAGCCATTCCAGCGTTATCCTACGGCTTTTTCGCAGCAATACTCTACATCGTCTACAGAAGAACTCAAAAAAGCAATAGACCCAGCCTTTTCGACCTCTCACAATTAACATTAGTAGCTTTCCTAGCCACTTCCGCAAAGGTGAACGTCCAATACGTTTTATGGGTTCTGCCCTTTCTCACAATCTCGTCTCTGCGCAGCGCAAGCCGAGAGCTTCGTATGAACACTGTGCTTTTAGTGGTCGCTGGCGTCCTGTTTATCGCTGCCTCACAGGTGGCGCTCGCCATATTCGACCTGCGAAACCTTGGGAGGATAGTTGTTTCCCGTGAGGTTGAGTCGATGACTATTGGTGGCGTGGCCTTGGTTCTTTCCGCCATTTTCGGCGGCTCGAGGTTTATTGTTTTGTTTACATCGCTGATAGGTATCCGTAAGAATGTTTGGAATGTTCAGAGAATCACTATTGTTTCGCTGTTGGTTGTTTTTGTTCTTGTTATAGCGGTTTTCCCCGTGGGCAGAGGCGTGGTTATGCCAAGGGCCTCGGTTGTCGTCGGAGTCACAGAGGGTGTTGAAGCCCTCTTCACGAAGACAGAGAGCTTTGGCGTAGAAGGGATTGCTGACAGGCTTTTCATGACTCATCTAGTGATTCCCTTCGGACCCGAACCCTACATCTATGGAGGAAACTTTGGCGAATCCTCAAGGTTTAAGCTCACAAACGACATGTGGCTTGAAAAAGATTTGGCAAACCTGGCATCCAAGCTAAAAACAATGGGGATAAAACCTGTTCTCGGCCTCTACCTCAAGACAAGCTATGTCTCTGTACATTTTGGATACCATGGCTACAACTCTTCCAGATTATTATCGGAGTTCGGGAGATGTGTGTCATCCGGCGGGGATATTGTTTTTTCCTGCTTGACTGACACGGGCGAGGTTTTCGGAGATTTTTTGGCTGAAAAAGTTGTTGCCGCTGTTTCTCGGATGGGGTATGACGGTGTTTATGTTTTGGGGTTTGACTGGATTAGGCCCGACGCAGACATCGATGGCTTTGCACAGTTTGTCGCGAGCTTGGCAACGAAGGCGAAGAGTAAGGGGCTTCTGGTGTTTGTTGAGGTCGACCCACTGGTAGCGAGATACGGGTTCTCTCCTGCAGTTGAAAATGTTTTGACTCATGCCGAATACATCGTTTTGCTCACCAACCCGTTTGTCAAAAATCTTGAGAACCCTCTGCGGGGAAACTATACCATAGCCGAGTACAAGAGGCTGATGGAGATGTTTGTTGAGAAGGCTTCGGGCCGCGCCAAGGTGCTGTATTCTCTTCACGTCATGGATATTGCCAAGGGTTGGATGACGCCTGCTTTGCAGGTTCAGCTCGAGGTTAACGAGTTTTCCTCGGTTAGGAATGTTCATGGATATGCTGTTTACCATGTCAGCCGCTATTTGCCGATGAGGCTTACGGTCAGCTAGTGTCGGGAGGTAGTCGTCTCCATTTCGGCACCTGCGGATAAGCAACACCGTTAATATCCACTACAGCTGTTCCGAGAAGATGTTCCCTGTAACGGCCTATCACTGTTTTATGGTTTTGTTTCCCAACCTTCACCGGGTCTCCTCTCATCCACTTTAGGGCATCCTCTTTCGTAAGCTCAACCACATGAGCCTCTGGAGGCAGTGTGACGAATTTGCAGCCCTCAATAGTTAGGGTGACAAAGTTTTTCCTCTGCTTGGCCACGTAGATACCCGCGTTCATAACTCCTCGGAAAAGTGTGGCGGCTCGATAAGCTTCTTCCGTCAAGGCCCTTACCTTGCCCTCACCTGTTTTCACGAACACATAACCCTCTGTCAGCAGCCTTGCCCCGAAGCCCTTCAACACCTCGTCAGAGAGATGTTGAAGCTCATGTCTCTCCATCTTTTTCAAGCCTAGTGCTCACCCAGGCTTCCTAATCTTAGCTATGTAAAAGCCCTCGGCACCGCTCTGAAAAGGCCATATCCTCACTGTCTTACGCACCTCTGGTGAAAAAATTCGTCCACCCCATTCATCAAACCCCCAATCACACTCGAGACCGTTTAGCTTAATCGGAAGTACTTCAGCCTCTTCAAATTTCTCCAACAAATTGTTCACGACGGTCTCGTTTTCGAATGGATGGAACGTGCAGGTGGAATATATCAGAATGCCTCCGGGCTTTAGGGCCATGTATCCGGAGAACAATAGGCTTGTCTGAAGCCTAGACAGCCTCGCCGAGGAACCCGTTGTCCAGTTTCGTAAAACGCTCCAGTCTTTGGAGCCTATGCCGAGAGATGTGCAGGGCGCGTCTATCATGACTCTGTCAAACATCCCCCTATACCTGTAGCCGAACCTTCTCCCGTCCGCGAGGGTCAACACACCGTTAACAACCCCGCATCTCTGCATGTTAGATGAGAGGGCTTTGATACGTGTCCTCGAGACATCGTTTGCCACAACCACGCCTTCACCTCTCAACCTGGCCGCTATGTGAGTTGTTTTGCTGCCTGGGGCGGCGCAGAGGTCGAGGACCCAGTGACCAGGCTCAACGTCCAAAAGCTCGGTGACAAGAATTGAGACGGGGCCCTGAGCATAAACATAGCCCAACATGTGCCAGAGAGAATCAGTCAACAACCCCTCCGGCTCCGCGTAAAAACCATCGACCGTGAACGGAATCCTTCTAACGGTCAACCCCTCCTCTCGGAGCAGAATTAGACAATTTTCCCGGTCTATCTTGAGGGTGTTGACGCGGAAAGAATCAGGCAGCGGCCTAGAATACGCTTCGAGAAGCATGTCCATTTTATCGGGGATTATTGCCTCGAGGAAACTTCTCAATTCCTGTGACAGCTGAACACTCATTTTAACACACGACCCGTTGCAGACGCCCAAATCAATAGGTCAAGCTCCGCGGGCGTTAAACCAATTTTCTCCGCATGGCTGACAAATTTTCTCTCATAGTCAAGGTAGCGCCATGGCGAAAAAGGGGAATCCACCTTGTTGATAATTCTGTTAGCGGCCATGTATCTAAGTATGTGTCTGTCGAGAATCGCGAGTCCATCGAAACCGATGTTACGTAGAAAATGGCTCGCCTCCTTCATCCCCAGCCCCACCACAACATCCACAAGAAATCTCCTTATCTCCACATGCGACCTCCCACTTCTAACAACAGCAAGAACATCACCAAACATCTTCAACGCGTCAACGATATGCCGAGCCTTTGTTCTATGAAACCTTACACCCGAATTCCTCAAAACAGATTCTATCCTTGAAATTTCTCCTTGCCATAGAGCCCCCTTGTCGAAGAGTTTCTCAACCGCGGTTAATGCGCATAGTGCTTTGGTCTGTGGAGTGCACAAACAGTAGACAAGCTCCTCCAAAACCCTGTCATCATCGAAAAAATTTCGCCTAAACTGTTGGACAACAACTCTGATTTCATCCCTGTAGAGTGGCAGCTTCGACAATACGGCAGATGTCTTCATCTATGGTCTTTGGTTGCCGAGCTCCTTTTAAAGAAAAGTTTGGTCTGCCCCATCGTCATAAGGCTGCTCGTTCTCACTTTCAGCATCAGCGGAATGTCCGAGACTATTTTGCCGAGTACGAGGCAGCGTCTTGGCGGCATCTTCTTGACGAGTAGCTTCACGGTTTCGGAGTCGATTTTCGATATTTTTGAAATTTTTTCTAGGTCTGTGTCGTTTGTGAAGTTGAACAGGAAAATGTTGTCGGCCTGTCTGTATACCAGCTCGGGTATGGTGTCTGGCTGATTTGTTACAAAGATGGGGAACATTCCTATGTGTCTCATTCTAGTTACTAGGTCTTCCCAATAGGTCTCCCGGAGGTATAGATGTGCTTCCTCAGCTAACAGGAAAAGAGGCTCAATCTTGTTTGACGAGAGTAGCGTCGAGAGGTGGCTGAGTAGGTATTCGACGACAAGTCTTCTTGTGCTAGGTAGCAGTTTGGAGAGGTTGACCACGGTGACGTTTCCGCCTGGTCTTGGTTTGAGTAGTTCTGCGAGGTCTGTGGGGTCGTTGTCGGAAATGAAGCCTGAAGAGTTGATGCTCTCCAGCCTCGAGAGCAGGGCCTCGCGCACAGCCTCGTTCATCGGCTCGTTTTCCACAACATCCATCAAGTCGTCTAGACAGAAGTCTCCACATTCTTTTTCAAGCTTCTTCCATATTCTTCCAAGCTCTCTTAAGCTGGTTGCCGGAGTTCCGTAGACATGCTCCATTATGTCGTGAAAGGTCTTCAGCCCCATCATCCTCAACGAGGCAGTGAAGTTTCTGCCAGGATGCAGAAGTGTAAGGGCGTCTGCGAGGTCGCTTTTACCGCCGTCAAACCTTTTATCCAGACTAAGGTACTCGCCGTTGACATCAAGCACAACAACGGTTCCCCCATTTGACACGATTCCCTCCACAATTATTTTGGCGAGATGTGATTTCCCGCTCTCTTTCTTTCCTGTTATGATTGTTAGGCTGCCGTCAAGCCTAGTCAACGGAAGGTTTATCGGCTCTCCCCCTACTGTGCCGGGGCAGAAGAGAAATTGGTTTTCATCTCCAAGTATGAGCTGGTGGAGGAGATGTGGCCCGGCTTTTTCATGTGTGGCCGTGTATCTGCTTGGGAGCCATGGCGATGTTTGGGCCTGTAAACCGTTGTGGAAAATGGCGCGGACTTTGGCCGTTACGCACCGGACCTCCCGAACCATCATGGAGAGTGAGGATGTGTTGTAGGGGTCGAGTGAAGATACTCCATCAACCTCCGCGACTATCAATTCTCTCAAAAGCTCCTCCACTCCCCCCGGCAAGTCAACATAACCGACGTCAACGACCTGTGCGAGCAGGAAACTATTTCCTTCACCTAATTTGATGTAGTCACCTATCTCAAAGTCGAGCTCTGAGGGCATGCATAGCAGCTCAAGAGTTTCTCCATGTTTCTGTAATATTTTCATCTCTCTTTCACGAGTGTGTCAGCGGCCCAAAGAGGAAGCTTCTTAACGATGGTGATTGTGTGAACTTAATCTTGTGAAGAGCTTCGAGCCGAGCGCATATAGAGAGGATGTCTAATCGGCTGAGCTTTGCAAGCTGATGCGCCAGTATCAAAGACTCCGGATAGCCGTAGATGATTGCCTCGCTTGAGAGAAGTTGGTTGAGAAGCTGGATATCGTCGGCGGCGGAGACATCGACTCTGAAGGGAAAATATCGTGGCGAGAGGTGGGCCACGTATATTGAGCCGCAGTAGACTGGCCAACGCTCCGTCCTGCGCGGAGGCAGCTTAACGACGTAGGGGGGTGCCATGGTGCCTGCGACCGAGAGAATGTTTCGGCCCTGCAGAGTTAACGTGGTTGATTTAGAGAACGCGGCTACGCCGAGGCCGTTGCGATGGGACGACTCAACTATGCGGGCAACGACCTCTACGGGACTGTCGGCAGGACCTGCGGTCAAAGCTCCGTCGAGAAGAAGAATTCCGCCCTCTATAATTTGTGAGGCATGTAGTTGGAGAACTTTTTCGAAAAGGTTTCCGACAAGCTTGGGTGCGGTGGTTTGGTGGAAGGATGGTGTTTTGCCGTCCACACCCAAAACATCAAAAAGTGATGAAAGTATCATGTCCACGTTGCGTGGAGAAGATGTGTAGACGAAGGGGCCGACCAACATAACCTCCAGCCCAGAAACGTTTTTCCTCACTATGCTTCCGCGGACAGCCCAGAGGCCACCCTCCGCCGAGTCGGCAATCTTCACAGTGGACATGTCGCATGCAACAACAGGAACCCTTACCCCCGCCGGCTCTAGAGGAATGGCATCACATCCATCCATGTCCAGCTGGAACTCGTCTTCTTGGCTGTCGGTTGACGCTGTTTCTATCGCGACGGTGTGGTTTTTTAGACCAGTGAGGCTGTTTTGGGCTGTTTGTGTGAATGTTTCTAGGAGGGTTTGTAAGTGATGTTGTTGAATGGTCAGATTGCTCATGATGTTCAACAACTTCACAGAAAGATTGGAGTTGTTGAAGTATTTAAATATTGCGCAACATGAGCAATAAACAGAACACAATTGACAACAGCAAAAATCAAAATCAACATAGGCAACATAACGGTGGAAATAGAGGCTCCCGTCGACAAAATAGAAGAAGCCGTCAAAAACACCATCGCAGCCATCCGTTCAACAGAACAAGCAACACCACAGCCGCAGACACAAACACGCAAACCAGTCACCTGTAAGAAAGCGGTGGAAGATTTGCTTGCCGATGGATGGCTTCAAACGGGCAGGACACTCGCTGAAGTTGTTTCCGAGCTCGAGAGACGCGGATTCCTATACGACACAACGGCCGTGGCCCATGTCCTGCTCGACCTCGTCAGAGAAGGAAAGCTCGAGAGAGTCGGAGAACCCCGTCGCTACATTTACCTAGCCAAGAAAACATCAGTCACTCAACGCTTAGAAGAAAACTCCACAAGATAATCGAGGCCATAAGGAGTGATAGTGTAGCCGCCGCGTCCAACCCTTTTCAGCAAACTCTTCTGCACAAGCTCAGACAACCGGCCCGAGACCGTTTTCTCAGGCTTTCCAAGGGCTGAAGCAGCCTCTGAAGCGAGAAACTCGCCGCTGTCAGAATGACCGAGCAACTTGTTCAAGTAACGTGTCGAAGCATAGAGCAGCAGCGCTTCAGCTGTAGGTAATTTGGACAAATCCGTTCTTAGATAGATTCCCTGCGAAGAGTCGTAGCTAACCCAGTCCTTGATTTTGTCGAGAATCTCCTCTACGCCGGCGGAGCTGCGCAGCTTTGAGGCAAGTGAGTAGGCTGGAATGTTTTTCTCGAGAAACTTTAGCACGCTTTGATAAACATCGGCGGGATCACCTTCAAAGTCCGCCCGCAACTCACCGTAAGTAATAGTGATTTTCAGCTGCATTTACTCACCCTCGATAGCTTTCATGCCTGTTGAAGGCTTAAAAAAGTAACGCCCTTCGTCGTCGCGGTCGACAACACCTTCTTTCCACAATTCGCTGAGACGTGCACGAGCTACTTTTTCATCGATGTGTAGAATCTGCGCTACACGTTTGGGGCTTAGACCATCGGAGTCAAGGAAACCTAGTCGTCGGCCTGCATAGGCTCCTGCGAGACAGTAAACAATTCGTTTCTTTGTATCGGCTTCTGCGACTACATCTATGCCACCGTTGTTGACAACCACTTTTCCAATCATCTTCTCAAGCAGCTTACCCAAATCAACCTGTCCACTCAGCTTTGCAACAGCTTCAACAGGGCCGAGACGCTCGGAAAAATAGCGGTTGACTAGCGCCCACACCTCCTCCTTATCGCCGCTGAACTCAACCTCGTTACCTCCATGCCTGATTCTAACCGTAACAACCGTGTCTCCGCTCAAACCATCTACAACCTCGCAAGGGTAAAGTTAAATTTATATGCCCTTAAAATCCTACAACGACATGGCCAGAGACCAGACCCTTGGAGCCCTCCTCATGATTGTCAGCATCGCGGGAATCATTCTCTATGCATGGGCGCTATTTTTACCACCAATCCCAGGACTTGACACAATTATCTTAAAACTTACAGCTATCGTGGCGGTTGGTGGAGTTCTCGGAATAATCGCGTGGATAGGATACACGTTGGCTACTACTCCGCCTCCCAAGCCGCTTGAAGAAATAGAGAAGGAATTGAACGAGGAGTTGAAGAAAGGCTAGCTATGCCGCAGTGGTTTCTGTTTTTCTTCTCGGCCTTCCAACCGCTCCCTTTCTTCTTGCTGAGCGACGTCTCCTCCTTTTCGGTGCCACTTGTGAATAACGAATTACAGTTTCTTTGATTTCAGGCGGAAGTTTTTCGGAAACTTTTCTCAACCGTTCGGCTAGCTCAAGTGCTTCAACAATTCTCTGTGAAAGACTTTTTCGGGGCATAATTAATGATAATTACAAGGTTATTTAAGGGTTTTCACCGAAAAATAACGGAGAAATTCTCTCTTTTTTCTGTTGACATAGTTTTTTCAACAATTTGATGGAATTATCCTCGAGAGGAAGCTCCTTTATCTCTAGATATCCTTTGCTCACCGCGTCTTCAAAAAGGGTTTTTCCGACGCGTGTCCTGAGAACGGTTATCGTCCACCCATGTGTAGCCAATCCGCCGACAGATATGTCAGCGTTATCTGCTGCATAATCTTTGCAGAATCTACATGCTGGTCTTTCATATTTGTGAAGAGGCTTCAAAGGCTTGACAATCTCATCACCGTTTTTCAGAGATATTATTACTTTGCCTTTGATGTTTATCTTGGCCACATCGTTTGGGTTGACACCTATTTCGTTAAAGTATTTCATCAAACCGGTGTATGTGAAAACCTCGGAGCAGAACAATCCTATGCTGAAAACAACATGCTGCTTAAACCACTCCGCATACCTTATTTCTGGGACGGAGTGCTGCAAATATCTCAGACCGTTTATTTGACATGGCACGCCCACCACACCCAACTTATCAACACCCTTCTCAAACGCCTCTTTCAGGGCCAAAAGGTTCGGGGCATAGGTGTATCTGGAGCCTGCACAGCCAAGAACGTCGTCAGGCTCGAAGACAAGTTTAGGAATGGGTTTCAAAGGCTGCTCAGATGTGGTAGTTGATAAGGCCGCAGCATCGATAACATTTTCCTTCAGGGCATAGATGAGAAGTGAAGTGACTGTGCCACCGTCCTGCGACCTTTTCAAAATCTCGCTGTTGGTGCTCCTGCTTAGGAAAACTTCCCCATATCGCCCAAATCCGTCTTCCCTATGCGCGTAGCTGTCGAGGCTCTTGAAACCAATCTCCATATCCGATAAATGTAGCTCTGGACACGCTTCGACGCACAAGTCGCATTCAATACAGTGGTTGAGACGAGTGTTGACGGGATGGTCCTCAACATAGTCGAAAACGTTGGTGGGACAGACCGTGACACATGCTGCACATCCGCTGCATCTCCCTGTGCCGACGACCCCGTCAACAATCACTTGATCACCTCTTTTGCTCACCCACTCCAGTGCATGGTGCCAGCCCGTGTAGTATTGAATGGAAGCGGGGTCGGATTGATTTCCGAGGCTGTGAATGTACTGTCTCTCAATCCTCGAGAGCTTCTGAAGAATCTCCCAGCTGCTCCGCATGTGATTAATCGTTAATTTGAAGCTTCTTTATATTCTTATCACCCTATATACGAAAGGTTGTCGGTGTCAAAATCCTTTATGAGAACAGGTTTTGACAACGTCGGCTGAATCACTATTTTCCGCAGCTCTGGTAAAGCGTCGTAAATGGATGTCGAGGCTATTTTTGTAGCCACGTGGTCGTAGGGCAGTGCAGATGACACTGCTTCTCTCACCAATTCTCTTGTCTGTTTCTCGTCGAAGCCGAGTGCATGCAGATACTCATGGAGAAGCACGACGAAAAGATAGCTGTTAACCATCTCCCGCGACTTGGTCGCCGAGTATACGGCGTTAAGCATGGCTTGGTTGACAACGATGGCGTTTGAGCCTATCTCATGGTAGGCTGCTATGTGTGGCGGAAGATCGGCGAGAATCAGCCCCATGCCTCCTCTTCTCAACCCATACCGCTCCAAAACAAGCTGCTTAACCAGCCTGTACACATCCTCGAAAGACTGTGCCTTCTCCAGCTTCTCCGCGTAGCTCAACACAGTCACCTTCCCACTCACTTCGACGGAGCGGCCAATATAAGCGTTCGCAACAAACACATTATCAAAGTCATACCCTAAATGGGCCGGGGGAGATTCGAACTCCCGACCTTTCGGTTATCAGCCGAACGCTCTAACCATGCTGAGCTACCGGCCCGACAATTTCCGGAATGGTTCTGTTTATTTATATTTGTTGTGTGAATGTGGTTTACAACGGGTGTTGGGCGGTTACCGTTATATTGTGGAATCTTTCTATGGATATGAAAGAAATTGGTGAGGCAAGTCGATTATGCGCCCAAACCCATCGACCCGGATTTTCTGAAGAAGCCAGAGGAGTTTCCGATAACTGGTCAGCACAACGGCCACGAGGTGAGGGCGGAGGGCATTCAACGTTATGATGCTAACGGCAACCCCTACCCTACCAAGCTTGGAATACATGGGAAGATTGTTGCGGTTGATTGGGAGGCTTGCATAGCTGATGGAATATGCATGGATGTCTGCCCCGTAAACGTCTTCGAATGGGCCCTCAACCCCGGAAGGTCTGGCACAGGTAATGATCTGTATCCACTCGAGGGCGAGCTGTATGAAAAATACCGAACCGACAAATCCGAGCCCATAAGAGAAGCCGACTGCATATTCTGCATGGCCTGCGAAGCCTCTTGCCCGACGAAAGCCATCAAAATCAACCCGCCGTAAAAATTCTTCAATTTCCCAAAAATTTTTCTCCCTGATGAAGCTTAACTTTTCAAAGGAAGTTGGCGAAAGATTTACAGGCCTCGGAGTGTATTGCGCCGAGCTTGTAGACGTTAACAATCATGTAGAAAACCGGGAGTTGGTCGCCTACATTTCATCAGCTGTAGAAAACATCAAAAAAGAACATGTTTTAGAGAGGCTGGTTCAGAACAAGTTTGTCAGAGCTTATAGAGATTTTTTCTGGCGAATAGGCATAGACCCTACTAAGACTAGGCCCTCGGCTGAAGCTTTGCTCAGAAGAGTCTTGGCGGGCAGGGATTTTCCAAGGATTAATCCCTTGGTTGATGTCTACAACGTTGTCTCCATGCAGTCTCTTCTTCCCATCGCTGCCTTCGATGTCGAGAAGCTAAAGGGAGAGCTTTTGATGAAGTTTGCAAATGTTGGTGAGCTTTTCCTCGGCATAGGGATGGATAAGCCTGTCGCGTTGACGGGGAAAGAGGTTGTGGTGAGGGATGATGAAAAGCTTGTCGCCATCTATCCCTATAGGGACGCTGACGCAACAAAGGTTACATCCGCGACACGGCATGTCTTTTTGATGGTTTGCGGAGTGCCAGGAATAGAGCTCGACTATCTTCAAAACACGGGCGAAACCCTTGTCAAACAAGTGATGAAATTCTGCGGAGGCACACCCCTCACCCAGTACTTGGCCACGGCGTGACGATGCTCCGGCCGGGATTTGAACCCGGGTCACCGGCTCGAAAGGCCGGTATACTTGACCGGACTATACTACCGGAGCCTATCTCGTTTTGGAGTCTTGTTGAGGTGTTTGATTAACCTTTGCTTGTTTACGCGGGTGGGTGGAAAGGTTTAATCACGAGTGTGTTTAGATATGGTTGTGCCTGTGTTTAAGCGATCTGTTAGGTATTCGCCTGTGAAGGCCTCTGACTTGATGTCTTATCCTCCTGTGGTGGTTTCTGAGGATGCTACTGCTGAGGAGGCTGCTAAAACCATGTGGGATAACGGGGTCGGCAGCATCCTTGTTTTGGACAAGGATGGAACGCTTGTCGGCATAATTACGGAGCGGGACATTCTTTATGCTGCGTCTCATCTGCTGCTCGGTAAAGACCTCAAGGCCAGGTCACTCATGTCGAAAAACCTTGTAACCGCCTCGCCCGACGAAGACGTGGCATCCGTTCTCGAGAAAATGAAGGACTTCAACATCCGCCACATACCAGTGGTGGACCAAGAGGGGAAACCTCTCGGCGTCCTCTCCTCAAGAGACATCCTCGACTTCGGTGTCAAGCTTCTCAGCCTCTTCATCCGCTCAACCTAGCTTCGGAAACCTGTTGATAAACCCGGAGACATCGGCGGAAGGCCTTACTCGACGGTAGTGTCTAAGGATTTCTTCGACATTGCATACCTTGCCGCGGTGTTTGCCCGTGGGGAGAGGCTCCTCTGTGAACTTTCTTGGCAGCATGTACCCTGCATCACTCACACCATACAAATTGTTCAGATAGCGCTCAAGCCGCAGAACATTCTCACCCACCTCCAGAAATACATCGGCCACCTCTTTTCCATACACGGCGTCGAAGCCGTCGAGGTAATCCCTGATATCAAAGACAAGTCTTGAAAAGGCGCAGACACCCAGCGAGTCTAAAGCTGCGACCTCGCACTGTTTGCGGTAGATGCAGGTGGCGATAATTTCCTCAGATGCATCATTGTCGAAGATGGTCTGTATTCCGATTTTTCTGAAGCTTTGGATTAGGTTGGGGTAGACCCAGATGTGGCAGCCTGCGCCGTAGTTTTCGACGGCGTTTATCACCCCCCAGGCTTTCTCGGCTCTTGGGTCCGCGTTTTGGATGCTGATGTTCTTCACAGACGGCGCCAGCTCCTCAGCTCCGTAGTGTCGCGCGGTGTATGCGGCCCCGCGTCCGAGAATTACACCCAACTCTCCTCCATGGCCTGTCTCATGGATAAGCCTGCACATCATCTCAAAATCACCCCATTCCAGCTTCTTCTCAGCCAGCCCCCTCTCGGAGATGTCCGCATACACCGCGAGAGTGTTGCCCATCTCTATCGGGTCTACACCGACCTCGTAGCAGAGCTGAGTCATGTAGGAGATTTGAGCGAGGTCGAAGATCATGCAGTTTGTTCCCAGCGAAGATATCTGGGCATAGTCGGGGCCCTCTCCCCTAACTCCGTATGCTATGGTCTCGCGTCTGCATGAAACCGGGCAGTAGCTGCACGTCATTCTCCTCACCAGAACGGTCTCGCTCATTTTTCTGCCGCCAACAAGTGGATATTTTTCTGTGGTTGTGATGGTGTAGTTTTTGACTGGAATGGCTTCGTTTGAGCCGAGGGCTTCGGCGGCCACCGCTGTGCCGTGGACAGCGAGTAACCCTTTCTCGAGGTTGAGAAGAGGAGATGCATCGAGCTTGGCCTTGAGTCTCCTCATCAGTTGAGAGTAGTGTGTCGGGTTCCGCGGAGACTGGGCAGGTTTTTTCGCTCGCAGAACTATTGCTTTGAGGTTTTTCGACCCGAAGACAGCTCCAACACCGTGTCTGACACCGCTGCTTCGACCCATGTCGTTCACTACCGTCGCGATGGGAAGCTGCTTCTCTCCAGCGGGTCCTATCGCGAGCACACGGGCATCACCGGCCAGAAGCCTCACAGCCGCACAGGTCTCAACTGCGCCAAGGCCACGCAACCCCTCCACATCCACAAAAGAAATCCCATCATCGGTCATAACCATAGCCGAGAGCTTGTCAAGACGGCCTGTGATGTAGAGTGCCGAGTATCCAAGGGCTGCGAGGGTATAAGCTGCGTAGCCGCCTGTATGGGCCCATGCTATCGTCCCTGTTAGAGGCGACCTGAACACGAGGGTTAAACGGTTTCCGAGCGGAAAGCCTGTTCCACCGAGGCTCCCAACCGCCAGAACAAGAGGACTATCGGGGTCGAGCGCGTCTTTTACAGAAGAGTTCCGTGCAATCAACCCCAAGCCGAGACATCTTCCACCCCACACACCATACTCAAACAAATCAGGAAACTCATGAACGACCACACTTTTCTCAGAAAGGTCAATCTCTGCTATTCTCATCTTTACAAACTGTGAGCCGCACCGAAATTAATATTACTGGTTAACGTTGGTTTGTTATGCTTTACACGGAGCTCGGCCGGACGGGTGAGAAGGTTTCGGTGGTTTGGCTGGGGACGTGGCAGTTTGGCTCCGGCTCATGGGGATTTGGTAAAGGCTATGGTGAGAAAGAATGTCTCGAGGCTGTTTACGCCTCGGTGGAGGCTGGGGTCAACGTGATTGACACGGCTGAGGTTTATGGTGGAGGTGTTTCGGAGAAAATTGTTGGGAAAGCGGTCAAGGAGCTTGGGGACAGGGTGTTGATAGCGACGAAGGTTGCGCCTCATCACCTCACCTACAACGGAGTCATCGAGGCATGTGAGAGAAGCCTAAACAGGCTCGGCGTCAAGACAATCGACCTCTACCAAATCCACTTCCCAAACCCGCTTATCCCAATCACCCAGACCATGCGGGCGATGGAGCATCTCGTCAAAACGGGTAAAATCCGCTACATCGGGGTAAGCAACTTCTCACTCGGCCAACTCATCAAAGCACGCCAAGCACTCAGAAGCGAGGATATAGTCTCAAACCAAGTCCGCTACAACCTTCTCCAGCGCCAGCCAGAGGAACATCTGCTCCCCTACTGCATCCGCGAAAAAATCAACATACTCGCCTACAGCCCTCTCGCACAAGGGCTTCTAACAGGCAAATACACATCAACCAACCCGCCGAGAGACATCATAAGAAGAATAAATCCGCTGTACACAAGGAGATACCTCAAACGTATCGAGCCCTTGTTGACGGAGCTGCGTAATCTGGCTGAGAAATATGGGGCCTCGGTTGGGCAGATTGCTTTGGCGTGGGTTTTCGCCCATGAAGGCTGTGTCGCCATCGCGGGCTCTAAGAACAGGGAGCAGGCTCTCAACAACGCGGCTGCAGGAAACATACAGCTAACGAGGGACGAGATGGAGAAGCTCACCGCGCTGAGCATGCAAACCCAGCCCGGAGCCATGGAGATTATCCAGACAATACCACGGATACTCGGGTTCTGAAAAACATATCTATCTCCGTTAAAACGTCAAGCCGTTGAAGAAGCTGGCAATCGGCTACTTACTGTCAGCCTTCAACTGCCTATCTCTTACACCTCTAGCCATCTATCTACTGTTTCCCGCGATGGTTACGTATCCTGTTTCGATTGTTTTGCGTGCGCTGGGATGGCGGGATGTTAGACGCGGTACTGGCGTAGGCTCAGCCTCCTACCTTGTCATATTTTTGCTGGGTGTTGTCACGTTTCTGCTTGTTCTGCTAACTTTCACCGAGGCGTTGCCCCGTGAAGCCCTCCAAATCGCTGCCCTTAGCTGGACATTTTACTCAGTCGCCGAACTCTATCTCTACAACTCAGCCGCAAGAAACCTTGGAGCGAGAACCTTTCACCTTGCATCGGTCAACATCATCGGCGTCGCCTCCATCGACTATGTCGCCTTCACAGTGTTGCCCGCATCCGTGCAGAGTTTCCCCGAAGAGGTAGGTGGGTTTCTCTACATAGGCGCCGGCCTGCTGATTGTTTCTGCTCTTGCCGCCGCTGTCGCATCAACTAATATCAACATAACCCGCTCCACAACGCTTCAAACAATTCCGAAGCTCCCGCCTGCAGCAAACACTTCACCAATCCAGAGACAGGCGCAGCCCCTCCTCAAGCTGGAGCCTCTTAGAGAAGGCAGCCAAAAAACTTGCCCAAAATGCAGAGCAGCCAACCCTTTGAAAGCGAGAACATGTAGCGGATGTGGAGCCATTCTAGCGGTGGAAATTGGGTTAAAATGCCCCGTATGCGACGCACCCTTCGCCTATGCAAAGAAGCTAAGAATGGACCGCTACATCTGCGGCATATGCGGCTCAACACTAGTAGTCAAACCTGCTTAGATGGTGGGTGTGCGGCTCGTAGTCCTCCTTCTGTTTAAGCGGGATTTGTCTCATCGGCTTCCGCCGGGCATCGGGGAGGCTGCTCACAGCCCAGCGGCCTTTCCCGCCGCGGGTCGCCCGTTTCAACCAATCCACCACGCTCCTCATCGGCTTAGAAGCCGAGTCATGGCCACTGCGTGGCGGAGGTCTCGTTTCTGCGGCGTTGCCAAGGGTCTCCCCCTGCGCCTCGCGGCGCCGCGGCGCCTCCCGCGGGGGAGGAACTTCCTCCGGAGCTCCCGGTGACCCGCCCGGCCGCTCACCCAACCTATAAAACATTATGGTAGCTCTTATCTATATTCCCAGTCAACAACCTCCGCAACGCAAAGTCTTATGCCGAGGCCCGTAATCGGGCCCAGCGGTTTTTAAGATTCGGTGATTGGTGCCCTTTCTAATTCGTCGAGCGCCTCTTTCAGGTGCACAGTGTTGAACCTGAATTTACCATGTCCGACATATACAAAGTATTTGCTTTTAGCTATCAAAGTGTTTAGCTCAGACACATTTATGTTACTTAAAACAGCCAAGTCGCCGAGCGTAAGTCCCGGGTCATCTGTCGCCTTTAGCTTCGCAGCTATCAGCTTTCCAATCATGTAAGCGAGCACTCTATACATCCCTTCTTCTGTGCTGATTTTCAACAAAATTGAGCCATCCTCCGCTATCGCGAACAACTTTTTTAATCTTTTAATTTCTGAGAGCAAAATCTCAGTTTCTACTAACCTCAATTCCTCTAAGCCGGAATTCATGAGGCTTCACACTTTTTCTTGAATCATGCTCTCCAACCTGTCCAGAATCTCTTTGAGCCGCGCTAGAACAATGATATATTCGCCCCGCTCGACTGATAAAACGTAGTTTTGAGATTTTAGTTCCGAAAGCCTTGCCGTGACCTGAAAATAGTCGGCATCAAGGCCTCTGCTAATCTCCTCGTTTGACGCAGATTCTTTATCTACCAGCTCAAGCTCCTTCGCCAATTTTTTTCCCAGCAGATACAGCAGTATCTGGCCTCGGAGCGGTAGTTTTTCTTTAGGGGTCACGAACACTATCTGACCCTTTTTTGTGAGCCTGATGAATCTCTTAATTTTCTCTACATGCTCGGGCGATATTTCCTCCTCTATTACCAAGTCCCGTAATTTCTCTTTTATGTCGTTTTTCTCCACAGCACCACCGTTTCATTAGCAAAAATTAAACGTTGCTTGAAAAACTGGCGTGCCCCTCTATTCAGACTATTCGTAAATAGCTTTTTTTATTCCACTTTTATTTTTGTGCCTCTTGTTTTTTTCTTTGATACACGGATTTCGAGCACTCCTTGGAGGTATCTTGCTTTGATGTTTGATGTGTCGACTGTTGTGGGTAGCTCTATCATGAGTCTGTATCGGTTTCCATATCGTGCGGATGGTATGTCTCGTCTGCACGGCGCCTCCACTATTAGGCGGTTCTCATCGGCGTAGAGGTCTATTTTCTCTTTGTCGGCCCCTGGCATGTCGATGGTTACTACGTATTCGTTCTCGGTGTCCATGATATGGTATAGAGGCATCAGGCATCCTGTTCTCATCTCCGCCTCCTTAATCATCCGCATCGTTCGCTCCATCTCATCCTCCATCCGCCGCTGAATTCTTCTCAACCACTCCCACGGGGACTCGGACATTTTTTCTCACCTGTAAACAGGTGGAAGCTCCATCTCACGGGATTTCTGAACCATGGCCTCCGAGGTCCGCCTCATTAGGTCACGCAGCTGTATTCTAATGTTTTCCTCGCTTTCGAGAAGCGGTTTGACGTCGACATGTTCGTTCACCAGCTTGGGCAGCCGAGTCAGTAGCTGTGCCGCCGCGCCGGGGTCGGGGTAGTTGAGATGCGCCTGTGCAAGCAGCACGTCAACCTCGATGCCTCTTCTTAGGCCCTGTCTGAGTATCTCAGCATGCACCCCCGTGATGAACCCCTCCTGAAAAACTTCGGCGTCGAGAAACTTCGCCAGCTCCTCAGCTCGCCTCAGCTCAGCAGACAAAACAAACACCTTGGGTGTATCTATCTCCAGCCGCCGCGGCTCAGCCACACCAGTCAAACACCCAATCCACCCAACTTTCTTATCATCCGCCCAGTCGATCATAGCCTCGGAAAAGTCTCTTATCAACATCGGCGGAATAGGCAGCTCTGAGAGAATAGTGAGAAAATTGCTTGATTCATATATTCTGATGAGCTCCTTGGGATATCCTCTCCTAACTGGGACTATGGGTGGAAGCTCGGCCGAGTCAACGTATCCCTTTTCCTCAGGCCTCAGCTGCTCCACCATGTATGAAACAGCTATCGACCCGACCAAACCTGTGTCTGGAAAACCCAGCAGCAACGGCTTACCTATTGAAGTGACACTGTCCACAAACTCAAAAACCCTCTTCACAGCACACATGCTTCAAAAACATGCATCAATTCTATGTTATATCTCTTCCATGTTGAGTCTAGAAAATGTTTAATAGAATTATTGAGCTAAATGTTGTAGGTGGCTATGTCGGAGGCTTTGCCTTTTGATGAATATTTGGAGCTGCCAAGCTGGCGGTCGAGGACCTTGGACATCGAGGCGTATAAACGGTTTTGGCGCACAACTGTGGAAGATTATATTGGTTTTTGGGAGAAGGAGGCCAGGAATCTTGAATGGTTTAGGCCGTGGGACCATGTCGTCGAAAAAGGTGAACATCCTTTTGTTTTCAAATGGTTTGTAGGAGGGCAGCTGAACATGTCTTATCTATGTCTCGACAGGCATGCGAAAAGCTGGAGGAAGAACAAGGTGGCCTACATCTGGGAGGGTGAGCCAGTTGACGGTGATGGAAAGCCTCTGAGCATACGCAAGTACACCTACTACGAGCTTTATCGGGAGGTTAACAGGCTTGCACATGTTTTTCTCAGCCTAGGTCTCAGGAAGGGCGATAGAGCAGCCATCTATCTTCCGATGATTCCGGAGCTGCCGATGACCATGCTCGCCCTCGCGCGGATTGGTGTAATCTTCACCGTGGTGTTCAGCGGATTTTCGGCCGAGAACCTCGCCATTCGCGTCAACGACCTTGGCGCCAAAATCTTGGTAACTGCTGACGGGTTTTACCGGAGGGGTCGTCTGATTAACTTGAAGGAAGTGGCTGACAAAGCTTTGGAGTCCACGGATGTGGAGAAGATTGTGGTGGTGAAGAGGGCTGGAAACGAGGTCGCGATGAAGGAGGGGCGCGACTTTTGGCTGCATGATTTGCTGAGGACAGTTCCCGAAAACCTGGTTGTCGAGCCCGAGTCACTCGACTCGACGCATCCACTCTATGTCTTATACACTTCGGGCACTACCGGTAAGCCAAAGGGCATAATCCATGATACGGGTGGTTACGCGGTTCTTCTCAACTCGACGATGAAATGGGTGTTTGACATAAGGGATGAGGATGTTTATTTCTGCACAGCGGATATCGGGTGGGTCACGGGCCATAGCTACATAGTTTTTGGCCCCTTGATGGCTGGTGCAACCATCGTGATGTATGAGGGGACCCCCGATTATCCAACGGTCGAGAGATGGTGGCAAATAATAGAGAGATACGGTGTGAATGTTTTCTACACGACACCAACGGCCGTCAGGATGCTTATGCGTTTTGGGAATGAACCCGTCAAGAAACACGACCGCTCAACTCTCAGAATAATACACAGCGTCGGCGAGCCGATAAACCCCGCGGCATGGAGATGGCTATTCGAAGTGGTCGGAGAAAGGAGATGCCCCGTCGGCTCAACATGGTGGATGACCGAGACAGGCGGAATCTTGATAAGCCATCTACCCGGCTTAATGCTTACACCGCTTAAACCCGGCACAAACGGTTTACCTCTCCCCGGAATAGACGCAGAAGTCGTAGACGAGAAAGGGAATGCCGCCGCCCCGGGTCAAAGAGGGTATCTTGTGATCAGGAAGCCGTGGCCCGGTATGCCTGGGCCTCCCACGGGTATGTGGAAGGAGCCTGAGCGATATAGGCAGGTTTATTGGGAGAAGGTGAATGGCGTGTTTTTCACGGGCGACTATGCCGTCAAAGACTTTGATGGATATATCTGGGTTGCAGGTAGAGCTGATGAGGTCTTGAAAGTTGCTGGCCACAGGATAGGCACATATGAGCTTGAGTCAGTTCTTGTATCTCATGCAGCTGTCGCAGAAGCGGCAGTAGTGGGGGTCCCTGATGAAATCAAGGGAGAGACACCCGTAGCCTTCGTTGTTTTGAAATCAGGTTATCAGGGAGGCGGAGAAATGGCTCAGCAACTGATGAAGTATGTGAGAGAGACCTATGGAGCTATAGCTACTCCGTCAAGTATTTTGTTTGTTTCGAAGCTGCCGAAGACACGTAGCGGCAAAATTATGCGACGGGTTCTTAGAGCGGTCGCATCTGGCGGGAGCTTGGGTGACTTGACGACGCTTGAGGATGAGGCGGCTGTCGACGAGGTTAAAGAAAGCTATGAGCAGCTTTTGAAAGAGGTTCGCCGTGGAGGATAGAGAAGCCTTATCTAAGCAGGAGATTCGGCAGAGGATTTGGCGTCTTCTAGAAGAGCGGGGGGTAGCGGCTTTTCCAACACCTGTGGCTGGGCGGATACCCAACTTCAAAGGGGCGGCGGAGGCAGCCAACCTATTACGCACAAGCAAACACTACATCGACGCAGATGTTGTCAAAGTTAACCCCGACGCTCCACAAGCACCCGTACGCCGGAATGTTCTACGCGACGGCAAAAAACTCATCATGCCCACCCCCAGAATCAAACATGGCTTCCTCATGATTAACCCCAAAAAGCTTCCACAACGAGGGCTGAGGGAAGCCGCGACAATAGCGGGTGCGTATAGATATGGTGTGAAAGTTGAGCCGAGAGACCTGCCTGGCATCGATTTGGTGGTGGTGGGAAGCGTGGCGGTCTCGCCCAGTGGTTGGAGAATAGGGAAAGGCGAAGGTTATTCAGAGATCGAGTATGCCCTGCTTAGAACGTTCTGCAAAGTAGGTGAAGATACTCCTGTTTACACGACTGTTCACGACCTACAAATTGTTGACAAGATACCACATCAAGCCTACGACTTGGCTGTCGACAGAATATTCACCAACACAAAAGTGATAAACTGTCCGAAAAACCCGAAACCCTCTGGAATAATCTGGCACCTTTTACCACGTGAGAAAATCGAGGAAATTCCCCTGTTGCAGAGGCTTAGGGTAGATGGCGTCTGAGAATGGGCCGTAGCTTGGGTATGGTATGCAGCATTATTGGGTCCACTTTCTTAAGACAGGCTAGGCCGAGGCTCAGCAAATCGGCTATAAGCAAAAACTTCAGAAGCTCCGACACAGGTGATGAAGACTTTACACCTATTTCGATGACAGCGGCCCCGTTTGAGCGAAGATACTCTTTCATCCAGTCAAGGCCATCCGACACCATCAACTGCTCATAGCCGCTTCGCAAAAACACGTAGCAGTAGTTACCAAGGTTCGTCCAACCCTCGACCTCGTTGTGAAAAGCCTCAGGAGCAGTGGCCACATGACACGGATGCTTGGCGTTTTCGTTGAGTTGGCACTTCAGCCTATAAGCAGCAGAATAGAGGTTGTCGGCAGAAACAATCACAACATGCCTACCGAGCATGGGCCTCGCCTGCTCAACCATCTGCTGCAAACCATTCTCGGAAAACTTTTTCGCATATGTCTCAAGCTCGTCGACAGCTTGTAGGAATTTTTCTCGGGGAAAAGCTTCGAACCCTGTCAGCAAGCCATAGACCGCGCCAACCATCTCAGGGACTGCATAGCGCGGCTGAAGCCCCTCCGAAACTTTCACAACCCGCAGCCCCCTCATCTCCATCAGAGATGTCAGCCGCCCGCCTGATGAAACACCGACAACAGCTACACTTTTTGAAAAACCGTCTACAAATGCCCAGCTGGTCTCAACCGTGTCGCCCGAGTAGCTCACAGGGATTAACAACGTGTCTGGGCCCGTATAGCCCGGCAGTCGAAAAGTTTTCAGAGTTTCCACCGGAGGTGGTAAATTGTGGTCCCTGATTGCAGAGATTATGTCTCCAACTATGCCTGATCCGCCGACCCCTGCTATGAAAATTCTTCTCACGTAGGCCGGGTTAACTGTGTTTGAATGTGTCTCGCCTTTTCTGAAACCTTCTCTATACATGGTGGGCGAGCTGAGCACCATTCGCCAAGCCTTCTCACAACCCTCTTCAACAGACACGACTCACTCAGACGGGTAACAGTATTAAGCCTTTATCTCTTGTACACGTTTGCTGAAATACTCCATGGCTTCGAGAAGCTTTTTCTCATCTTTTTTCTCGGCGATGAAGTCCACTATGACCTGTGAAACTTTCTCCACCCCTTTTGGGTTACTCTTGAGATATACATCTCTGAACTTTTTCATGGTTTCCACCAGAAGTGGAGCGAGACGCGACTCCACAACTCCCTCAACAAGAAGCTGCTGGATGAGAAATCCTCTATCTCCCGCTGTTTCACGTAGAAGCGGCCGCAGTTCATTCTCAAAAATATCCATCAATTCCTTCGGGACGCCGGGAAGACAAACAATTTTCACACCTGATTTCTCCAGCAACACACCCGGAGCTGTGCCGACACGGTTTCTAAGCGTTTTGGAACCCTCAGGAAGCTTCGCCATCTTAAGCCTCTCTTTTGTAAGCGAAGGGTCCTTGATGACGCCTGCTTCAAAGAGCTCGATGTATCGACGTCGGATGCTTTCCAAAGCCGTTTTGTCAATCTTCAGCCTTTTTCCAAGGGCCCTTGCAACAGCTTGAACCGTTTTGTCGTCATGGGTTGGTCCAAGTCCGCCGCTGATGAAGAGCCACATGGGCTTTCGCCTCAGAGCCTCGCGCAAGGCTATCGCAATGTCATTCAAATCGTCTCTAACTATGGTTGCTCTCTTGACCACGTATCCTAGCTCAGAAAGTTTCCCACAGAGCCAGTTCAGGTTTGTGTTGATTGTCCGGCCGTCGAGAAGCTCGTTTCCTACGTTGATTACCTCTGCCACGAGTTGTCTCCGAGGCATGTGTGCTAAAGACTGTGCAGCTCTGCTTTAACCTCTTTGCCAAGTATCTCGAGTGATGCGTAGAAACCCTCCTTTGCGGGCCCGGCGTTCACCACCACGGTCTCACCTATCTTCGATATGGAGCGGCCCTCATGTATGTGGCCGCAGCAGACCGCTAAGGGCCTTTTGGTCTCGACAAATTTTCTGATGGCTGTGCTTCCGAGATGACGCCCGCGGCCTATGTCCGCGTCTACCCCAAACGGCGGAGTGTGTGAGATGAGGATAAAACTTTCAGAGGCGGGGTTGAATTTGGAAAGCATGGACTCAAACTCCTCCTCGCTGAACTCTATCAAAGTGTTGAAGGGTGAGAGGTTTCCTCCACCGAGCCCGTAAAAATCGTAGCCGCCTTGACGCACAATTGCCCCGTGAATGTTGATGATGTTCTTGTTGGGTGGACGCCAGCCCAGGAGAGAGGGATGGTCACAGTTGCCTGGAACAAACAAAACCGGCCGCCCACTCTTAGCAACCGTGGCGAGAATCGGCTCTGCCTGAGGAACAGCTCCAAAATGTGTAATGTCGCCGACCAGTACCACGATGTCGTAATTCATGGCCTTCTCAGCAAGGGCCGATGCCGCCGCCATGCTTCCATGAATATCAGAGGCCTGTAAAACCTTCATCAAGGGTTAACTCATTCCCGGGTTATTTGAGCCTTTACGAGTCTAGACAACGCTTTTATCACACCCAGACACACTATATCCGTTGTGGCAGACGGCGAAAGTTAAGGACGTGGTGAAAAGCCCGTTAATAAGTGTCGAGGAGGGCTCATCGGTTATCGAGGCAGCGAAGGTTATGGCCGAGAGAAAAATCAGCGGCATAGTCATAACCAATAAAGGAAAACCCGTGGGTCTGGTAACCGAGCGGGACATCGTCTCAAAAGTGGTTGCGGCGGGAAAAGACCCCAGCAGGACATCCGTCAAAGAAGTGATGTCAAAACCCTTGATAACCATAGACATAGAAGCGACGCTCTTGGAGGCCGTTGACCTCATGAATCGAAAGAAAGTAAGGAGACTGCTTGTAACACGAGACGACGAGGTTATAGGACTCTTCACCATCAGAGACGTTCTCGCGCTCTCCCGAATATGCGCATACTGCGGCAAACCAATCAAACCCCTACTCCCGTCACAGCCACAATCAGAAGCAGACATCATCATAGAATGCAGCTGCGGAGCGGTCTACATGCAGGAATGTGCAAAAACAGTCGTATACTGCATCTACTGCTCAAGGAAACTCGTCACAGAAGTTTATTATCCACCGCCGGAAGACACTTTCAGTGGATGAAAAGAACATTTCTCTCCTATGTCGAGCTTGAGCAAGAATCAGTCAGCCAAATAGAGAGATACGCCGAAGTCGTTACAAAGAATTCACCAAACTTCGAGGAATCCAAGAAAACAGCGGAGGCGGTTCTCTGCATCACTTTGAAGCCCGATGAGATAGCCAAGCTAAAAAATCTCAGGTTTGTTCAGGTGCTTTCGGCAGGCGTCGATGGCGTCGCGTGGCAGCATCTCCCCGAACATGTATTGGTCGCCGGAAACATGGGCTCAAACGCCGAGGCCGTGTCCGAGCACACGTGGGCCATGATACTCAGCATAGCCAAGAAAATTCCACACTACTATGACAGGGTGCGGAACGCTGTGTTTGAGAGAGATACTGAAGTTTTGCAGCTCAACGGACGAACCATTCTCATCGTTGGAATGGGCTCGATAGGTGTGAAAGTAGCTGAAGTGGCGAGATGCTTCGGCATGCGAGTGATAGGAGTTACAAAGTCAGGCAAGGCAAGAGGACACGCAGACAAAATCCTCCCCTGGACAAGGCTGGAAGAGGCCCTGCCAGAGGCTGACATCATGATAATCGCCACACCTTTGACCAAATACACAAGAAGCATGTTCAACCGAAACAACCTTCCTCTTCTAAAGAAAGGCTGCATAGTGGTGAACGTGGGTCGGGCGGAGATAGTTAACAGAGAAGACCTCATAGCCTTCCTAAAGGAGAGACAGGACATCGTCTTCGCAACAGACGTATGGTGGGAGGTCAAAAGAGGCGAACCGTGGGAAACAGAGCTCATCAAGCTCCCAAACTTCATGGGAACGCCATGGATAGCAGGAGCCTTCGGCTCCCCAGAGGTCTACAAAAAAATGCTCAAAACAGCAGTCCAAAACATCATAAAATATTTCTCGGGACAAACTCCCGACAACCTCATAAACAGAGAAGACTATGTATAAAAACGGCAAACACCAACATCAACAGGAGCCGGGGTCCCACAGCCAGGCAGTGGGCCGGCCTCGAGATCATAAAAAGCTGGTCAAGAAAGCCGGTGGCCTTTCCGGGCCGCGTGGGTTCAAATCCCACCCCCGGCGCATAAGCGGCGCCACGGCTAATTGTGCAGCTGCTGAACAGTGAAGGTGCCTGTTTTTATAGAGAGATGTTTCGAGTATTTTGCATAGCCCATTTTGACCCCCATTCTCTGAGTTGTTCCAGTATGGGTGCGAGCTCCTTTGCCATGGGGGTGAGCGAATAGGCTACTGAGAAGGGTTGGAGGCTAACAACATTTCTTTCGACGAGGCCTTTCTTTTGAAGGTTTTTTAGGGTTCTTGAGAGGGTTTTGGAGTTGAGCCCGGGCACGGCTTTAAGTAGCTCGTTGAACCCTTTAGGGCCTTCAACAAGGTATGAGATTATCACCATCGACCAAACGCTTCCAATAAGCTTCGTGGCCGAAACAATCGGACAGACATCTCCAGCCGCCAAGGATTTCGCGCGCGCCATCTAGAGGCGTATATGTCTCTGACCATCTTAAATACTTGCCTTTTGCCATTAGGTTTCGAAAGGTGAGCGAGATGGCCTTGTTAGGAGATTTGTCTGGTTTCATGGATGTCGGCCTATTGGTGCTGCGGGTTGTGCTAGGTTTTATCATGGTTGTTCACGGAGCGCCGAAGCTCTTTGGCCCGATGAGGCAGCAGATGCGCGGCGGCATGTCTCAGATGGGAATTCCTGGGGGGCTTTTCGACCTTGTGGGGCTTCTCGAGTTCGTCGGTGGCATAGCGCTGATTGTAGGGTTTTTGACGCAGGTGGCTGGGCTCCTATTCTTCATCCAGATGATTGGGACTATATCGTTGTATTTGTCGAAGCTTGGCAGGTTTGTGCCGCCTCCAGAGATGTTGCAGCAGATGGTAGCTGGTTCTCGGCAGTTCATGAGGGGTTTCATGGCGGGAGTCGGTGGATGGGAGTTTGACCTCCTGATTCTAGCGGCTGCTCTGCTTCTAGTTTTTACAGGAGCCGGCGCCTTCTCAGTCGACAGCCTGCTAAACCTCTAATCTTTTTTTGTTTATTAGATGGATTTTATCTGTCATGGTTGTTGGAGACGGGCAGCCGTATTGAGGCCCTTATGCGGGCTCATAAACGGGAAAGAGGTAGCGTGAAGCTGGCGGAGGAGTATCTAGAAGCGGTGTATGAAATTCTTCAACAAAGGGATGGCAGGGTCCGGCCGGTGGATGTTGCAAAAGCTTTGAACGTGGCTCCGAGCACGGTGAAGAAGGTTATCACCCGTTTATGCGAAAAAGGTTACCTTCGCTACCAGCCCTACAAGGTTCTTGAGCTGACTGAGGAAGGGCTTGCGAGGGTGAGACAGCTTAAGCATAGGCATGACACCGTATCGAAGCTGTTTCAGACACTTGGGCTGGACGAGCTCTCGGCGGAAGTGGAGGCTGAGAGAATGGAGCATAGCCTCAGCGAGACCTCGACGGCTGTTTTGGAGGCTTTGCTAAATACTCTCGAATCCGACTTGGAGGTGCTTCACAGGGTTAGGAGTGGTGTTTCTGAGGTGTTGGTTGGTGGCGGTTTTTTACGGAGAAAGGACTAATATTGATTTTTTCGTAGCTCTACGTAATCATTAAATACGATTGGTTTAACGAATTTACGAAAAATGGTAACAACGCTGCTTGACTCGACTCTCAGGGAGGGGGAGCTTTTCAGGGTTCTCAAACTTTCCACAAAACTGGAGCTGGTGGAAAGACTTGCGGACGCGGGGTTAAAAAGAGTCGAGATAACCGTGGATTATCCTCCTAGAACGACCCGCGAGGATGTGGAGCCTCTGGTCAAGAAATGTAACTCCCTAGGGGTTGAGGCTGTGCTTCATGGTAGAGCGATAAGGCAAGACCTTGAGGCTGCTGCGAAATATGACGCGGCCGGTGTAGGGCTTTACATCGCTTTGACTGAGATACATCGTACGCACAAGCTTCACGGAATCAGTTATCAAGAGGGTTTGGAGCGGCTGATGGATGCTGTGAAAACCGCGCGTGAAATGGGTTTCAGATATGTGAGGGCCACGGTAGAAGATGCTTCACGGTTCTACCTCGAGGGCCAGCTACCCCCTCTCGTCGACGCGGTCAACTCTGTGAGAAAAGCAGGAGCGACTCTCGTCAGCGTCCCCGATACAGCAGGGCTTCTTTCACCGCAGAAGACACGTGAATTTATCACGTTTCTGAGAGAGAAAACAGACGCCCCGTTGGCTGCGCATTTTCACAACGACTATGGCATGGCGTCAGCCAACACGGTTGAGGCGGTGTTGGCAGGGGCTGATGAGGCTCATGTAACTGTGATGGGTGTTGGTGACAGAAACGGGATAGCGGACCTATACGAGGTTGTCGCGGTGCTTGAGGACATTCACGGCATAGACCTCGGTGTGGACCGCTCCAAGCTAAACAGCCTCTACAGCTACTTCTCCAAGGTGGCGGGGCTTAGGCTCCCGTGGCGTCATCCACTATCAGAGGAAGCGAGAACAATACGTGCAGGAGTCCATCAGTCGATGGCTGTCGAGAAACCAGAGGGATACATGCCTGAGAAAAAACTGAGGCACGACGTGGAGAACCCCGTCTTCGAAATCGGCGTCTACTCGAGCCACCGGCTGATAGCTCATCTGACTGGTTTACCGTCGACGGACCCCAGAGCCCGCTCTGCAACTGAGGCTCTCGCGAGAAAGGCGCGGGAGAAAAAAGGTCGTCTCAGCATAAGCGACATAAAAGAGGTGCTGAAAAACGAGCTGGGAATTGAGGTGGATAACAACAGGCTTAGCAGGTTCTTCGGCGGGGAGAAAGTCTACATCCTGGCTAAGCTTAACCCAAGGTTTGACCCCGGCAAGATTTATGATACTCTGGTTTCATGGGATGATGTGGAGATGGTTGACGAGGTTTACGGCGATGTTGACCTTGTGGTAGTGGGTAGAATGAAGCTAGTAGGTCAAAACCTTGTGGAGAGGTTTAAGGACATTTTCGCAGATGCTATTGACGACCTGAAGGTTTTGGTGGCCGATTAGCCTCGCAGGATGGCTGGAGCGGCTTTCGCCGACTCTTCTCCGAGGGCCCTCACGATGTCTGTGACCGTCACTATTCCAACCAGCTTCTCATCCCTCACGACAAGAAGCCTCCGCACACGGTTGGATGCCATTATGGCCACCGCTTCCTCCAAGGAGGTATTTTCTCCAACAACCACTACGGGGGACGTCATAACATCCTCCACTGACGTTCTCCGCGGCGACAAACCCGCTGCCACAACCCGTCTCACAACATCCCTCTCAGTCAAAACACCGACAGGCTTCTCACCCACGGTCACGACCAGCGACCCAACCTCCTCCTCAGCCATTATCTTAGCCGCTGCATAGACAGATGTCGTAGGTGAAACCGTGACAACATCAGCGGTCATCACATCCTTTACCAGCATACTTGACACCGCCAAAATGGCGGGAGCCTGTGTTAAAAAGTGTTTCAAACGGTTTAAATCATGCTCCGAAAAGATGTCGGACGGGATGAAGGTTCCCTCGAAGGTGATGACCTATTGCCCCAAATGCAACAGCCACACGGAGCATACCGTCTCACTCTACAAAAAGGGTAAGGAAAGAAAACTTGCCTTGGGCGCGAGACGACACGCCAGGGAGTTGAAAGGATACGGTGGCCAGAAATACCCTATACAGAGGAAAAATCCAAGACAACCGACAAGAAAACCCTTGTCCTCAAATGCGTCACATGCGGCCGAAGCGTGATGAGAGAGGGAATTAGGCTGAGAAAAATGGAGGTGACCCGCTGATGTCAGAGTTGTGGCGCGGCCTTATACCTTCGCCACAGTCAAAATTCCTCATCGTAACATGTAACGAATGCGGAAACAATCAGATAGTCTTCGACTCGGCTAAAATCATCGTGAAATGCAACGTCTGTGGAGCGGTTTTGGCTAAGCCGAGCGGAGGAAAAGCAATCATACTGGGGAAGAAGGAGAGGACGCTTGAGTAAAGTCCCCGAGGTTGGGGAGCTGGTCATAGGGCGTGTACGAGAGGTTAAGGACTACGGCGCCTACGTGGAGATAGACGAATACCCTGGCTACGAGGGGTTTGTGCATGTCTCGGAGGTATCGCTGAAATGGGTCCGCAACATCCGAGAGCATCTCAAGGAGGGGCAGCGGACTGTCTTCAAAATTATACGTGTAAACCCGGCGGCTATGCAGGCAGACCTCTCCATCAGAAGAGTCTCTCAAAGGGAGAGGATGGAGAAGCTGCTTGAGGTGAAAAAAGCATCCAAAGTCAGGCGTGTTCTAAAGATTCTCGAGGAAGCGTCTGGGCCACAGGCAGTTGAGAAAATATACGCGAAAACACGGGACACAGATGTTTTGTATGACATTTTTGAACAGATATCTGCAGACCAACCCGTTAAACAGTTTTTCCCACAGCTTGATGACAAGGAGTCGGAAACTCTCCGCCGCGCCATAGAGCACGAAATAAGGGTGCGTGAGCATGAAATAAAGAAAGATATCATTATGCGGTGCGAGGCTCGGAGAGGCGTGATGGCTATACGTGAGGCCGCCGCCGCGGCGGAGGAGCTTGCCGGGCCCGGGGAAACTGTTGAGATTAGGACTAAGGGGGCGCCTGTCTATGGCGTCCTTGTCAAGTCGTCGACGCGTGAAAAATCTGAGGAGCTTCTGTCAAAGGTTTTGGAGAAATGCGGAGAGGTCTTGAAGAAGCACGGGGGCGTGTTGGAGGTTAAGGCGGCTTAGCCGACTCTATCTTCTCCATGTTGAAGAGCAGGGAACGGCGTCGCACTATAGTTGCTCTGTTATCGACTCGTTGATACTTGGCGTTGACCTCAACATCCATGGGCAAAGGCTCCTGAGTTGTCTCAACCTCCAGAACACGTTTGTCTGGGGGAAAATCAACATGCCGCCCCTTACCCAGCTTCACCTCGATACCGAATATCTTGAACCCGTCCAAAGTCTCCGGAGGCTCCTCAAGCAAAGTGACCCTGTACCTGTATATCCTCGTCCTCTCAACCCTCGCCCGTGTTACTTCTTTAGTGGGTTGTTTCCGCCGCTTCATGACTCAGATTTAATAAAAACACCTTAAAATAAGATGTTTTGCCTATGGTTTTTGGCGCTGAAGCCTCTGTAGTTCTTCTGGCTTTTTTCTCCGCTTTGGTAGGCTCTATGCTCGGTGTTGGAGGGGGCTTCGTCTTTGTTCCCGTGTCTGTCGGCATCATGGGGTTTCGGCCGTTTGTAGCGGTTCCGGCAAGCCTCTCTCTCGTGCTGTCAAACGCATTCTCAGCAACTCTGACAAGGCTGATGAAAAAAGCTTTCAACTTGAGGCCAAATCTTTGGCTGATTCTGCCTGCGTCGGGGTTATCTGTGCTCGGCGCCCTCACGTCGGCTCGTCTCGAAGCGCCGGTCTTCAAAATAATGTTTGGAACATTTCTCCTAGGCTCCTCTCTGTTACTGCTGAAAACCCGGGGAGAACAGGAACAGGGTCATTCTAGGGGATTTGCTGGAAGAAGGCTGGTTGTCGTGGTGGCCGCAGGATTTATTTCATCTTTGCTGGGAGTCGGTGGAGGGTTGTTGATGGTGCCGGGCTTCATTCTACTTTCTAAAATGAGCTCGAGGGAGTCGGTGGCCGTCAGCCAGTTTATCACAGGCTTCACATCAGCCACGGGGCTTGCAACCTATCTTCTCCAAGGCAGCTTTTTCCCGAGCCTTTACGGCTCCGCTTTCGCGGGAGGCTTGTTGGGAGGATTTGTCGGAAGCAGGATACAGATAGGTTTATCCGAGAAACAGTTGAAAACAGCCATCTCTTTGGGCTTTTCGGCTATAGGGTTATGGATGCTGCTATCCCCGCTACTATAGGAGACGCACCAGAGTCAGGACAACGAGAGACAAAACGAAAACAACCGTCCATACTTTTTTGCTCCAAATAAACACTTTCTCCCCGTCGAGCGGCATTATGGGAAGCATGTTGAAAAACATCAGGAACGCGTTGAGTGATGCAACGGCCATCAGAACACCGCTGCCCAGAATCCTCCCAGCGGCAAGGGAGACAGCGGCGACCGCCATGTTGAACAAGGGCCCCGCAACAGCAACCTGCCCCATATCCCGCAAGCTCTGGATACCACGTATAACAACAGAACCTGGCATAATCACCTTAAAAGGAATAGGGAGGACCGAGGTCAGAACAGTCACGAGAAGACCTGCGAAGTAAACTCTGAACTCTGCGCCGAAACCCTTTCTCAGCGCCACAATTTTGTGAGCAAGCTCATGGCCTAGAAAAGAGGCCGCAAACCCTATCAAGAGAGCAGCGTAGAAAAGCGTCGGAGCAAAAACGAACCCGAGCAGGCTCACACCCGCGAGGACAACAACAAGCGTCGCAACCAAAAGATGAGCAATCTCGTCCCTTGTGAAGAAAGGGCCCCGAGTCCTACTCAGATAATCAACTTTCCATGTCCGAACCCTTATTTCGTCAGGCCTCCGCGCCAATGTAATGCCTCCACATCCATGGTTCTCAGGCAGCCTATGCTCGGGGCAGAAACTCTGACCGCAGTATTTGCATATGAAGGGTAAAAGCTCCTCGGCTCCGCATACGGCGCACTTGCCCAATTCAACGGCTTTTTAGGCATCTTGTTTTTATAGTTTCCCAAACTTATATTCCAAGCAAGACAACTATTACGTATGAGCGCCGGTGTTGATTGGGATGAGTTTTTCAAAATGATTAGGGCGGATGTTGAGAGCCGTTTGAGAGAGGCTTTTGACCAGCTGGGGGCTGGCTTTGAGCCATTCATCCGAGGAGAGGGTGTTCACTACACGTATGTCGGCGACCGTTTATACGCCGTCTTCGAGGTCGCGGGATGCCCACGGGATAAAATCGAGCTGACGGCTCAAGAAAACCAAATCATGGTTTCCGCCGAGCTTGTTTCACCACCGTCTCCAGAGTTTAGCAGGCTGTATCCCTTCACACGCGGCAAAGGTGTTCACAGAGTGCTGCGACTGCCACGGGCCATAGACCCCTCCAAAGTCGAGGCAAAGTACGACTCAGGGCTGTTGTTCATAAGGGCTGAGATAGCCAAACCCCGAGGCGTCAAGATATCAGTAGATTAGAATATGCCAAGGCTATTCAGCGAACTCGCCGACCTCTGCGTAAAACTCGAGTCCACTAAGTCCAGAAGAGAAAAGATAAAGCATATATCCGATTTTCTCGGCAAATTTGGTCCCGAGGAGGCGGATGAAGCAGCCGCTGCCGCAAACCTTCTCGTAGGCCTCTCCTCAGGGGTTAGGAAGCTCGGCGTAAACATAGGGCCAGCAACCCTCTACAGGGCTCTGAGGGAGCAGCAGTCGGTTCTTACGCCGCCCACGTCACTCACCATATCGGAGGTCTGGGAAACCATAGAAAAAGCCTCTTCCCTCACAGGGAAAGGCGTCATCGAAGCGAGGAAAGCTCTGCTATCAAACCTCTTAAGCCGAGCCAGTGAAAAAGAGCGGGAATGGCTCACCCGAATTCTCATGGGCGAGATGAGGCATGGAGCAAGCGTCGGCATTCTGGTGGAATCGCTTGCAAAATACCTCAACATGCCTCTCGAGAAGGTGAAGGCGGCGGAAATGGTTTTGGGCAGGCTTGATACCCTTGTGAAAAACGCGGTTAAAAGCGGGTTACATGAGACGAGGCTGAAACTCTTCACCCCCGTCAAACCCATGCTGGCGGAATACGCCTACAGCCCCGAGGAAATCTTCGAGAAGCTGAGTCCACCAGTTTACTTGGAGCCGAAAATCGACGGCGTAAGGCTTCAGGTCCACGTGGGCGACGGCATGGTCAAAGTCTACACGAGGGGGTTGAAGGACGTCACCGAATCTGTTCCAGACATCGTGGAAATGGTTCGCCAGGCCTTGAGTGCTGAGAAATGTATTCTCGACGGGGAAGGCTACTGCGTCGACGAAAACGGGCGCCCAACCCCTTTCCAGGAAACTATGCGTCGGATAGGAAGGGAGAAAAACGTGGATGAGGCGTTGAAAGAACTAGGCCTGCGGATAAAATTCTTTGACATCATTCATCTAAACGGGGAAGACCTCTGGCAAAAGCCGCTGGATGAACGGAGACAAGCTCTCGAGGAAACGGTGGAACAACCGCTGATAAATCCTCTAACTATCGCAGATAACCGTGACATGGTTCAGGAGGCTCTGGAAACCTGGACATCCCTGGGCTACGAAGGGTTGATGGCCAAGTCGCCCAAAAGCCCCTACACCCCCGGCAGAAGGGGAGGACACTGGCTAAAAATGAAGAAAGCACTTACTCTCGACGTCGTGGTCGTAGCGGCTGAATGGGGGCACGGTAGGAGAAGAGGCTGGCTGAGCAACTATCATTTAGCGGTGTTGGAAAGCCGCGGCGGAGGCTTCACACCCGTCGGAAAAACTTTCAAGGGGTTGACCGACGACGAGTTCCGTAAAATGACCCAGCTTCTTCTCGGGATTGCAAAGTCTCGCGAGGAATGGGGGGTCGTTGTAGAGCCGAGGATAGTGGTCGAGATAGAGTTTAACGAGGTGCAGAGAAGCCCAACCTACCCTAGCGGATACGCACTCCGATTTGCGCGGATAAAGGCGATAAGAACCGACAAACAGCCCGACGAAGTCAACACATTAACCGATATCGAGAAAATCTACAACAGCCAACGTAATCCCCGTAAAATACAATCGTATTAAGCGAGGTTACATAAAGTCAGAAGGGGCCACAAACCCTTAAATCGCCAATTTCGGCCCCTATTCATTATGAAGGGGTTAGCGGCGACTCTCACATCTCTCGCCGTCTTGCTGATTCTGGGAGGGGTTGTGGCAAGGCCGGCTTTCGAAGGCATACCTCCACTCGGGTTTCAGACAGCTGTCCTCGCTGTGATGCTGACTGCTCTCGCCGCAGTCGTCACACCGCTTTCCTCAGCGCTCGGCGGGTCAACAGTCATGCCACCCATGGGGACAACCCTCCACCTAGGCCTGTGGCCTCTGTTTACATGGTTTCTCGCAGGATTAACAGTGGCACTCATCACGAGAAGAGCGAGAGAGTCAGTCATCCCCCCGCTAATCGCGTCAACCCTGACATATCTACTGGTTTTGGGTCTCTCCATATACGTGTTGCCCAGGGTTCCGGGGGCGATGAGCTGGGAGGTGTATCTCACGGCTTTGGCCAAGCAGATCATTATAGACGGGCCCCTCGACTTCGCGTTTCTCTTCGCTCTCCCCCTGTTCACCGCCATGATTTCAGCCGTTTTCCTAGAATCTCTAACACCAAAGAAGCATGTCTATCGGGTTAATAGGCCGAGAAGGTTCTGGGAGTGGAGCGAAGAAGAATAAAATAAAAAGGAATGGGGTGTTTATCCCGCTGCTGGGGCTGCTTCTTCAGCAGGGGCTGCAGCGGGCTTGGCTCTCTTAGCTCTTCTTGTTGTTTTCTTTTTCTTACCTCCCTTCTTTGCTGTCTTCTTTTTTGCCTTCGGCATTTTTGCTCACGTTGTAGATGTTTTGCATGTTTAAAAAATTTTCTGAAAAATTTGTAGAAAATTCTTGTGCATAACTATTTTTGATGCGTTAACTGATGTATCGGCCATGATTTCGATAAATGAGTTTAAGCGTGTTGAGATGAGGGTTGGCAGGGTTGTGCATGCAGAGAAGTTGAAGGGTTCCGACAAATTGCTGAGGCTTAGGGTGAGGTTCGGCGACGTTGAGAAGCAGGTGTTAACGGGGTTAGCGGAGTATTACAGCCCCGACCACTTCACAGGTCGTTTGTTCGTCTTCGTCACCAACCTTGAGACAAGGAAAATCAGGGGAGAGGTTTCGGAGGCGATGCTGTTGACGGCGGTGGAAAGCGAGCAAAAGATTGTTCCGATTGTTCCCGAGGGCGAGGTTGCTGAAGGAACCGTGATAATGTAGCCCTATATATGGCATGTATGCTTTTGAACGGGGATGTTGGCTGACTGCGGACGTGTGAAAAGTCTTCCCGATGGCTCCGAGGTGGAGCTGCGGGGATGGATACGCTCCAAGAGACATCACGGCCGATTGATGTTCATAGACCTGAGAGACGGGACGGGTGTTGTGCAGGTTACGTTGAAGGCTGCCGAGGTGCCTGAAGCCGATTTCCAGGCTGTGTCATCCGCTGGAAGAGAGTCTGCCCTCGTTGTTCGGGGCGTGGTTGTTCACGACCCTAGGGCTCCAGGCGGCGCCGAGGTGAAGGCTGGAAAGGTTGAGCTGGTATCGGCCTCCCTCGAAGAGTTTCCCATCAAGAAAGGGGTAGGCCCCCGCTTCCTCAGCGACCACCGACACCTAGCTATACGCAGTCCCAAGGCTGCGGCCATACTGCGCTTCCGCTCAAACCTTCTCAAAAGCATCCGAAACTGGTTTGAGAGAGAAGGGTTTGTCGAAGTTCACTGCCCAACATTCATAACAGCCGCTGTTGAAGGAGGCGCCACCCTTTTCGAGGTTAACTATTTCGGGAAAAAAGTATACCTAACCCAGAGTGTTCAGTTTTACCAGGAGGCGGCAATCTATTCGCTGGGCAAGGTTTACAGCATTCAGCCCAGCTTCAGGGCGGAGAGGAGCAAGACACGTAGGCATTTGACCGAGTTTTGGCATGTCGAGGGCGAGATGGCTTTCGCCGGGTTGGATGACTTGATGAAGGTTGTTGAGAGACTGGTGGGGGAGGCGAGCGCCGAGACTTTGGAGAATTCAAGGGATGTATTGAAGCTGCTGGGACGGGAGAGGTCGCCGGAATCGGTTGAGCCACCATACCATCGTGTAAAATACTCCGAGGCCCTAGACATCCTTGCCTCAAAGGGCGTCCAACTGGAATGGGGTTCTGACCTAGGAGCCGACGAAGAGAAAATCCTAACCATGGAATTCGACAAACCATTCTTTCTCACCCACTTCCCGAAGAAAGCCAAAGCCTTCTACCACATGCCCGACCCAGCCAACCCCGAGCTAACACTCTCCGCTGACCTGCTTGCTCCCGAGGGATACGGCGAGATAGTGGGAAGTGGACAGAGAATACATGATTACCAACAGCTTTTGACGAGGATTGTGGAGGAGGGGCTGGAGCCGTCTGACTACAAGTGGTATCTTGACTTGAGGAAGTATGGTAGCGTTCCTCACAGCGGGTTCGGGCTGGGTGTGGAGAGGCTTGTCCAGTGGCTTCTCGGGCTGAAGAACATCCGCTCCGCAGTCATGTTTCCGAGAACCATGACCCGGACCTATCCATGACCGAGCCCTACACTCCTCGTGAAGACACTTTTCTAACAATAGACTGTGTAGCCAAAACATCCCATGTCCAGATGGTGGCGGAGGTAGGATGTGGGACAGGCGAGGTGTTGAAGGCCCTTGCCGAGAAGTCCGATGACATAATAGGGATAGACATAGACCCAGAAGCTCTACGGATTGCAGCCGAGAAACTCAAAGACCTAAAACCCCGTCTACACCTCCTTAACGCCTCGCTTCTGCCGCTTCGCCCCCGCTCATTAGACATGGTGGTCGCCAACCCTCCCTACCTGCCTGATGAACCGGGCTTCCACGACCCTACTATACATGGAGGACCGCGAGGAGTCGAGTTGGCGGAGCAAATAATGGAGCATTCGTCGAGAGCCTTGCGTAACCAAGCTATCCTAGTGCTGACCGCTTCATCTCTGTCAGATGTCGACGACCTTCTCTCGAAAGCTTCCCGGAAGGGTTTCAGACCGCTTCATAAACTTGTTTTAAAGTCTTTTTTTGAAACAGTTTTCTGCTTTATATTCACGCTTTCCAGCGGTCAACGGTAGGCGACTTGTTTGTCTGAGGGGCGTCAGGTGGGCTATAGGCGGGAGATTGGCTGGTTCGGCTCCTTCGCCCTCGGATACGGAGACGTAGGGCCCAACATATTCATAGCCCTTGGAGTCATAACTCTCTACGCAGGCGGAGCGGCGCCGATAGCCTTCGCCATAGCCGCCCTACTGTATGCAACTGTGGGGCTGATGTATGCCGAACTGGGTCCCACCTACCCCTATTCCGGCGGGGTTCATGTCTACGGGTTGAAGGCTTTCAATAGCGTCGTCAGCTTCGTAGCGGGATGGGCGATGCTGCTTGCCTACATTGTCTGCATCTCCCTGTTCGCCGTGGCAGCCGCGGGCTATCTCCGCCAGCTTTTCCCGGTTTTGATGTTTCCCGACATAACCGTCATGGGAGTGACTATTCCGTCTATAGGTGTGTTGGCGGGACTTCTCGCATCCCTTCTCATTCTGCTCAACATCGTCGGCATCAAGTACTCCGCGTTCATGGTCTCCGCCCTCGTCTTCGTGGGGCTCTTTATCGAAGCACTAATACTCTCGACCGGGTTTCTTCTCAAATTTGACCCCCAGCTGTTTCTTAGGCAGTTAACCGAGTTCGGAAGCTCGCAGCTTCAAAGAGACGTCGCATACCTGCCGTTTCTACCGGTCGAGACAAACAACTTCCTCTACGCCATAACTCTCGCCATGGCCTCTTTCGTCGGCATAGAGTCGATATCTCAGGCCGCGGAGGAAACACGTAGGCCTCATATCTCCCTCCCCAAAGCCGCAAAAATGGTTGTCGTAGTTGTGGCCGCCTCCGCAATAGCCTTTCCTGTTCTAGCCATAGGGTCGACTGACTGGCGTGTGATAGCCGCTGCTTACGAAAACCCCATCTACACGCTTGTCAGCACATATCCATATGTGGGTGAGCTATTGATGCCTCTGGTTGCTTTAGCGGCGTTCATCCTCTGCTACTCATCCTCTAACACGGGTGTTGTTGGCGTCTCTCGGTTGACGGCTAGCATGGGTAGGTTTAGGCTCTTGCCCGCATGGCTTCAAGCCATTCACCCCAGGTTCAGGACACCTGTGAGAACCATTACCGTCTTCGGAGGAATAGGCGTCGGCTTGGCTTTTCTCGGCGACGTAACTTTTCTCGCAAGCGTCTACGCCTTCTCAGCTGTCATCAGCTACCTGATACTGGGCTTTTCATACTTTAGGCTGAGGAGGCTGGAGACAACGGTGTATAGGCCTTGGTGCATGCCGTTGTGTGTTAATCTCCGTGGACGTGAGGTTCCTGTGCTGGCCTTGATGGAGGTCTCGGGGATGGCTGTTATCCTCGGCTTGATGGCTGTGTTTCACGCGGTTGGGAGAGTGATGGCCCTTCTATGGGTTGGTGCCGGATTGACGTTCTACGCTCTTTATAGAAAAAGGGCTGGAATGAATGTTTTGAGCAGAGACGAAGCTGCTCTTGTTGAACCGCTTAGCTATCGGATAAGGGTCGGCGTTTTGATAAGGCCCTACGAAAACATTGAGACCGCGTACCGCTCAATAACACATTCCTTTGACAGAAGATTCGACCTTACCCTAGTCACCGTAGTGGAGCCGAGCAGATGGTTCGGTGGAGAGTTGGACAAGGTGGGTGAAGATGTTGTAAACGACTTAGAAGCGTTGGAGAAGAGGCTGAAGCATGATAAGTATGTCGTCGACCGGGTGGCTGCGGTGGGCGAGTTTGAGGAAAAGGTTTCGGAGCTGCTGGAAAGCGAGAAAGTCGACCTCATCGCATACATCCAGAGGAGGCCCGAGAAATCTGCCCTGGAGAAGGGGCATGAGGCTAGTATACACAACCTTTTATCCAAGTATCCCGGAAGGGTCATCTCGCTGAAGAGGGTGGGTGAATAGGTTGAGTGTTGGCGGTGTAAAAGCTATCGTCCACATCTTCGTGGAGAGCAACTCGATAGAGAAGGTGGCTAAACAGGTGAGCAAGCTCGATGAGGTTCTCGATGTCTACGAGGTGACGGGAGAGTTCGACCTCATACTGCTTGTGCAAACAAGCGACATCAGGGGATTCCGTGAATTTCTGAAAAACAAGATACTTTCTGTTCAGGGAGTCAAGAGCGCCGTAACCAGCATCGTCCTCTACACGCATAAAAAAGGTGGAGAAGAAACGGGGGAGTGACTAAAACTCCTCCTCTTCCTCTTCTTCCCACTCTTCCTCCTCGAAATCTTCCTCCTCCCACTCTTCCTCGAACTCTTCCTCTTCTTCAGCCCAGAGGATTTTTTCGCCCAACATTTTATTCACGCGGCGAATAAGGAAAACAGCCCTGTTTTAAGGTTTTTGAAACCTCGTCAAAGCATAATAGCTGAGGGTTTTACCTCTGTGTGGGGGATGAGGCCGCTGCCCCAGACTGAGATGTGATGCAGGAAGAGCCGAGCCGACCCCTTTTTAGAGAGTCGGGGGATAGTTGACCCAAAGCATCTCCCCCGCCTTGAGAACACTTGTTCCCGGCGGTCCTGTGATGAACCCGTCTGAACGTGATGGAATACTCATGCCGCTTGACTCTCCCAGAACAGGGTAGCATCTCAACCCCTCGCCATCTTCCTCTACACGCACCCAGACAACCTTTACAAAGTCATGGTATTTCCTGAAAGTTATGTCCTCAGCCAGCGCGGCTTTAACTCTGTGATGATAATAACGAGGCTCCTGATGCAGCAGTTTCCTCAACGCGGGGTAGGCGAGAAACATGAAGACGTTGAGAGTCGACATAATCAACCCCGGTAGAAAGATGAAAGGCCTGTCTCCCAAAAAAGTGAAGCCTCCGACCCTCCCCGGCTGAAGAGTTAACCCGTGGACAAACAGCTCGTTCTCGGAGGCGAGAATTGATGAGACATCCTTTTCGCTGACCGATGACCCTGCTATCGATAGAAGAAGGTCCAGCCGCCGTATCTGGTTTTCAAGTAGCTGCAAAAAGGCTGTTCGGTTGTCGGGAACTATTCCGAGGAACAGTGGCTCGCCGCCCGCTGCCTCTACAAGCCGTGCCACCACATGGCTATGTGTGTTGAGAACTTTACCGCGCTTAGCCTCTGAAAAATCATCAGTCAACTCGTCACCGACCGCGACAATCCCAACCCGAGGTCTCCTCACCACCTTCAGCTTCTCAAAACCGAGGGCAGCAGCCAAAGCCACATCAGCCATCTTCAGAACTCTCCCCCTCTCAAACAACGTCTGCCCAGCGGCGACATCGAACCCCTTCATGTCAACATACTGATAAGGTGTGGCCGGTGATGTGAAAACCACATAATCCCCCTCCACCGTGACATTTTCCTGTGGGACGACAGCGTCACACCCATCAGGTAAATAGGCACCCGTCAGTATGCGGGCAGTCTCACCGGCGCCCACCTTGAACTCGGGTTTTTTACCGGCATAGCAGACGCCAACTGTTTTCAGCTTGACTGGGTTGCTGGGCGAGGCGTTTTGGAGCAAGGATGAGTTGACGGCGTAGCCATCCATGTGTGATGCGTTGTGCGGCGGCAGGTCAGCAGGCGACACAACAGGCTCATAAACCACTCGACCAAAAGCCTGAAAAACCGGAACAACCTCATAATCACCGATAGGGCTCAGATGCTCCAACAAAAGCCTCTGAGCATCCCATACATCCGTAAACTTGGTAATTCTCCTATACAAACGCCCATAGTTCTCGCGATTGGCTTATATTTAGGTGAATCCCTTTTCCTCATGGCTTGGACAATTTAACTTTCTACTCAAAAGTCGCGGAGCTCATCGCTGAGAACAAAAAATTCTGTATAGCGACGGTTGTTAAAACCATAGGCCATACCTCGGGCAAGGTGGGGTCCAAGGCCATCATACTCGAGGATGGGAAAGGATTGTTTGGATGGGTTGGCGGAGGATGTGTCGAAACAACCGTCCTACATGAAGCTCTGAAAACCATCAAGGAGGGTAGAAGCAGAACAATTTATCTCGAGATGGAGGACGAGCTCAGGGGAACCGGGGTCCCATGCGGAGGCTCCATGGAGGTATACCTCGAACCTGTTCTTCCAAAAAAACAGCTGCTGTTGGTGGGTCACGGGGGGATAGTTGAAAGCCTCGCAAAAATAGGCAAGATGCTTGACTACAAAGTTGTGGTGGCTGACCCCGAGGGCATGTTCAAAGACCCTTCCATGGTTGACCAATATGTTGTCGACCCAGACCTCAAAGGTGTCACAATTGACGGCAACACCGCTGTCGTGGTTTCAACGATGCATAAGCTTGACCACAAGTATCTCAAGATAGCTTTGGACGGTGGAGCACGTTATATTGGGTTGGTCGCCAGCAAGAAGAGAGCTGGAATAGTTTTTGAAACGCTGCTTCGTCTAGGTGTCCCAGAAGAAAGCATCCGGCGCATTTCCTCTCCAGCAGGGATAGATATAGGTGCTGAGAAGCCGGAGGAAATAGCTCTAAGCATATTCGCTGAAATCATTAGCAGCGAGAAGGGCGGCACAGGCAAGAAATTGGCTGAGGTAAAATCAGTCGAGACCGAGTTGAAGGACATTATCTCGGAAGCTACTGGAGAACGGGTCGGGCCCGTCTGCTGATAGGTCTCCTACCCATAGGCTGAACACCAGCTCCAAAATATGTCTTGAACCCTTTCAGGCTCTTCAAGGCATTCATTCCTGCGAGCACGTCGATATAGGGCATGGCCGTCTCCATGCCTATTGTACGTGGTTTGAAGCCTGGCTTGTCTGCGTGAGGGTTAATCCAGATAACTCTACCCACAAGCTCCTTCAAGCTTCTCATCGCCCGGTCAAGCACCTCGGGGTCACCTGTGTCCCATCCATCGCTCACAATCATGACAACCGTCCCCTTGCTGACGATGCCTCGATACTTGTCAATAAATGTGGCGAGGCAGTTGCCGATTCTCGTGCCGCTTCCCCAGATGTTGACCTCTCTAGATATTAGCTCGGCGGCCTTTTTCGGCCCAAAATATTTCAGGAGAGAGCTAACCTTAAGGAGACGAGTGCTGAAAACAAAAACCTCCACAGCCACGCTCTGCCTAGCCAACGCATACATAGACTGCATCAGAAACTCTGTGTAAGTGTCCATAGAGCCGCTGACGTCGAAAATTGCGACGAGCTTGCATCTGGTTACTTTTCTTTTCATGTGAAGGAGGCGGAGAATTTCTCCATGTGTTCTCAAGCTTGTGCGGATGGTTTCCCTGAAGTCGACATATCCTTTTGCGCTTTTTGTGTATCTGCGGCCAGGTAAGAGGGCCAGTCTTCTCCGCAGCCTCTTCATGACCCGCTTGCTTTCCCTCATGAACGCGAGCGTCGGTGTGGGTAGCTCCCTCTTCATGAAAACCTCGACAGGGCTGTAATAGACCGTCATCTCCTTGCGTTTGTCGGCAGAGGCTTCACCACGTTCAACGGTCTTGACCGCTTGCGCCTTATCTCCCTGCGTCTCGTTCTTCGGCTGCTCTTGGGGCGTTTTCTGTTTCTCTAGTTCATCAAATATTTTGTCAAAAATTTCGTAATCCTCAAGCCGTTTTACCATGCACAGCCTCAAAACATTCTTCAGGTCCTCCACTGTCCGCATTTGCACAAACTCGCCAGCTCTGTAGGCATCGAGGGTCTCGGCTGTGCCGCATTTCACTCCCTCAAGCCGTAGCCGCCGGGCAACTTCCGTGACCAAAAACAGGTAAGGCCGCTCCAACATAGTTAAACAAGCCCTAGGTCGCGCACTATGCGCAGATCATCCTCGTTCTTTATCAAGCAGGTTAGTGTCGACGAAAGTATTGAGGGATTTATCTCCCTCGCCCCCAGGACAGTCAATGCATTCGCCCAGTCAAGAGTCTCAGATATCCCGGGTTTTTTCGCAAGCTCACCGATTTGGCGAAGCTTCTGAACAAAGTTTACCACTTCGGCGGCCAGTTTGGGCGAGAGCTGCGGAACCTTCAGGGAGAGAATCTTCATCTCCTTCTCAGGCGATGGATATGTCACGTAGAGATATAGGCAGCGGCGTCGGAGCCCGTCCCCGACTTCACGCGTTCTGTTTGATGTTATTATGACTACGGGTTTTTTCTTGGCTTTTATGGTGCCGAGCTCAGGTATGGTTACCTGAAACTCTGCAAGAAATTCGAGGAGAAAGCCCTCGAACTCCTCGTCGCTTCTATCTATCTCGTCAATCAGCAGCACAGGTGGGTTGGGGCCTTCGTATAGAAGAGCCGCGAGCAGAGGCCTCTTTAACAGAAACTTCTCGCTGAAAATCTCCTCAGTGATTTCATCCACCGATTTCTTATCCTCGAGCAGCCTTATGTTAATGAGCTGACGCGGATAATCCCATTCATACAGAGCCTGTGAAGCAGTGATTCCTTCGTAGCACTGTAGCCTAATCAACTCGGTGTTTAGCAGACGAGCCAGCACCTTGGCGACCTCTGTTTTTCCGCAGCCAGGCTCCCCCTCTATCAGAAGAGGTTTCTCCAGCTTGAGAGCAAGGTAGACCGCGAGCGCCAGAGGTTCATCCGCAACATAGAGCTCCTTCTCCATCTCCTTGACAAGTATTTCAGGGGTAAGGTTTTCCAGCAACACCGACGATTTTTCTGCACCGCATTTAATTAAATTATGGTTCCTTCAATTAAGTTGGTAAAAATTTTTAAGGCAGTCAACAATAACCTAACCCGATGATTCCTCGAAAGTTTGAGTATTTCGCGCCGACTACCGTCTCTGAGGCTGTTTCACTCCTCCGAAAATATAGGGACAGTGCAAAGATTCTCAGCGGTGGGATGAGTCTCATACCCATGATGAAGCTCAGGGTTCTTTCACCGCAGGTGATCATCGACATCAACAACATAAAGAGCCTTAACTACATTAAGGATGGAGGAAAAACCGTACGCATAGGAGCCTTGGTCAGACACGCCGACATAGAGCATTCACCAATCATCAAAGAGAAGTTCCCCATGATGGCCGACGCCGCTCCACACATCGCAGATATGCAGGTCCGAAACCTAGGGACATTCCTCGGCGCACTTGCTCACGCAGACCCGGCAGCGGATTGGCCCGCGTCGGCTCTCGCCCTAGATGCCGAGCTTGTTGCACAAGGTACTGCAAAGCGGGTGATTAAGGCGACGAAGTTTTTCAAAGGGCCGTTTGAGACGGCTCTGAAGCCGACGGAGATGCTTGTAGAAGCCGTTCTTCCCGTTCCTAGGGGAGAGAAGGTGGGGCAAGCATATCTCAAGTTTGAGAGAAAGGCCGGAGACTACGCCATCGTAGGCGTTGCGTCACTTCTCACGCTTAATAGAGAAAACGTGATACAGAAGGCTGCCATCGCGTTGACCGCAGTTAACCCGTTCCCATTCAGGGCAACAGATGCCGAGGAGCTGCTGGTGGGCCAGAAGCCGAGCAAGGACTTGATTGAGCAGGCCGCAAAGGCTGCTGCCGCGATGGCTGACCCGTCCTCCGACCTCAGGGGATCGGCCGAGTATAAGCGTGAGATGGCGAAAGTGTTTACAAGACGCAGCTTAAATAGGGCTCTTGAGAGAGCAGGTGTAGCGGTTTAGGTGATGAGTTGTGGCGTCTAGAAAATCTAAGGTTTTGGAACCGTCGAAGAAACAGGTTGTGATAGACATTAACGGCACTAAATATTCTTATGAAGTCGAGCCGAGGCTTCTGCTCGTACACTTCATCAGAGAATACGCAGGGTTGACGGGCACTCACATCGGATGCGACACAACAAACTGCGGAGCATGCACAGTCCTCATGGAGGTGGATGGAAAATGGAAAGCCATCAAGTCATGCACACATTTCGCGGTCCAAGCCAACGGCAAAAGAATAATCACAATCGAGGGCCTCGCCAAAGGCGACCAGCTGCACCCGCTTCAGAAAGCTTTCTGGGAAAACCATGGTCTACAGTGCGGATACTGCACTCCTGGAATGATCATGGCGGCCGCCGGCTTCCTGATGATTAACCCCAACCCGACTGAGGAGGAGGTGCGTCACGGCATATCGGGCAACCTCTGCAGATGCACCGGCTACGTAAACATCGTGAAATCAATTCTCGCGGCGGCTGAAGAGATAAGGTCTTCAGGAAAACCTGTGATAGAGGTATAGGAGGATGAAGCTCAGCGACAAATTCGTGGTCTCAGCACCTAGAGAGAAAGTTTTCAAATTTGTCACAGACCCCGACAGCTTCGTGAAACTTATTCCAGACCTTCAGAGCTATGAGAAGGTTGATGACAAAAACTTCAAGGTTGTCTTCAAAATCGGGCTGGGCATGATCAAGGGAAACCTCAACATGGCGTTTAGGTTTGAAGAGGTGCGTGAGCCCGAGTTTGTGAAAATCTCTGGACACGGTTCAGGCATGCAGAGCACAGCAGACCTCACTCTCAACCTGAACCTAAACGCCGCCGACGGAGGGACTGAGGTTGCATGGGACGCCGACGTGGCTGTGGGCGGACTGGTGGCAAGCGTTGGCAGCAGGTTGATGGAATCGACCACAAAATCCAAGGTGAAGGAGATCGTCGAAGGCTTGAAGAGAGAGCTGGAAGGCGGAAAGAAAAAGAAGAAATAGATTTTTTTCCACATATCTTTAAAACACGGAACTTTTATTTTACAGCGGATAGGTCATGCCAAGAGTTAAGCGAATATCTGAAGTCGTAGACATTCTGAGGAATAAGGAGAGCATAAGAAACATTGGCATCATAGCGCATGTCGACCATGGCAAAACAACCACGTCTGATTCTCTGCTGGCTGCGGCTGGGCTGCTCTCGCCTTCGCTCGCTGGCAGGGCCCTTGCACTGGATTATCTTGAGGAGGAGCAGCAGAGACAGATGACAATCAAGGCGGCGAACGTCTCCCTCTACTATGAGATGGATGGAAAACCCTACATCATCAACCTCATAGACACACCTGGCCACGTAGACTTCTCCGGAAGAGTTACAAGAGCCTTGAGAGCCATAGACGGCGCGATAGTCGTAGTCGACGCTGTGGAGGGTGTGATGACGCAGACAGAGACCGTTATCAGACAAGCCCTCGGCGAAAGAGTCAGACCAGTCCTCTACATCAACAAAATCGATAGACTCGTAAAAGAACTCAAGCTTCCGCCTGAAAAAATACAGGAAACACTTGCACGCATAGTGCGTGAAGTCAACACTCTGATAGACATGTATGGTGAGCCTGAGCAGCGTGAGAAATGGAAGATAAGCTTCGCGGATAACACTGTTGCGATAGGTAGCTCGAAGGATAGGTGGGGATTCACTGTCAAGCAAGCTCAGCAAAAAGGCATCAAGTTCAGCGACGTCATAGATGCCTTCAGCAGAGAGGATGTGGAGTGGCTGAGGCAGAAGACCCCGCTCCACGAGGCCCTTCTCGAAATGGTTATCTCAAAGCATCCGCCACCTCATGTGGCTCAGAAATACCGTATCTCGAAAATTTGGAAAGGAGACCTCGAGAGCGAGGTTGGACGAGCTATGCTGGATTGTGATGAAAACGGTCCGACAGTCATGGCTGTCACGGACGTGCGTGTTGACCCTCAAGCAGGCGTCGTGGCCACAGGCAGGTTGTTCAGCGGCACTATATCAGAGGGTGACAGCGTCATCATAGTGGGACGCAACATATCGGGCCGCGTTCAGCAAGTTGGTGTCTACATGGGCCCATCTAGGGAAATAGTTGGCAGCATACCCGCTGGAAACATACCCGCGGTCCTCGGCCTCGCCGACGTCAGGGCAGGAGACACCATCGGAACAGTTGAGACAGTTCCCTTCGAATCCCTCAAATACGTGTCCGAGCCCGTGGTAACCATATCGGTAGAGCCGAAATACAGCAGAGATTTGCCCAAGCTCGTAGAGTTTCTCAACAAACTCACCATCGAGGACCCAACACTAGTAACAGTCGTCCGCCCAGAGACAGGCGAGTACCTCATCAGTGGAATGGGCACGCTCCACCTCGAGATTGCTCTCACATGGATACAGAAGGCTGGGCTGGAAGTTGTCTCAGGCAGGCCGATCATATTGTACAGGGAATCTGTCCAATCAAAGGGCAGAGAGTTCGAGGGCAAATCCCCTAACAGACACAACCGCATCTACACACGTGTCGAGCCTCTTGAGCCTGAGATAATCGAGCTGATACGCAAGGGAGAGCTCTTCGACGAAATGGATAGGAAGCAGGTGGCGAAAATTCTGCGAGAACATGGCTGGGATGCCGACGAGGCTAGGAACGTCTGGACAATAGACGGTCGTGGAAACATTCTGGTGGATGCCACAAAGGGAGCACAATATCTGCAGGAGTCTAAGATGATGATACTGGGAGGTTTTCAGCGGGTAATGCAGGAGGGTCCTCTTGCAGCGGAGAACATGCGCGGAGTGAAAGCCGTTCTCACACAGGTTGAGCTTCACGAAGACCCTGTCCACAGAGGCTATGCACAAATTGCTCCCGCGACGTGGCGAAGCCTCTACGCCAGCGTTCTCTCAGCCTCGCCGGTGCTGCTCGAGCCTGTTCTCAAGATTGAGGCAAAGGTGTCGCAGGAATTCATGGGCGCCGTCACATCCACCATCACCAGCAAACGTGGAAGAGTTCTGGATGTTAAGCAGGCAGAGTATGTGACTGTTGTGGTGGGCGAGATACCTGCATCTGAGACATTTGACCTCAGCGAGGCCATGAGGAGCGCCACCATGGGCAAAGCCTTTTGGGCAACGGAGTTCAGCGAATGGAAACCCGTGCCTGCTTCTCTAAGGGATAAAGTCATACAAGAAATCCGGAAGAGAAAGGGACTACCTCTCGAGATACCCACGATAGAGCAGTTCGTAGAGGAGTGAGTCCTAAGACTTCGATTGCTTCGTAGCCGACATCCAGGCGGCGTCGTCCTCGAAAAGCAGCTTCATCTCCTCGAAGCTCAGCTTCTCCCCTTTTGACAGCTTCTCCATCGCCTTCGTCTTTATCTTCTCCTTCATCATGTATTCGCGGGCCCTGAGCTCGAACTCCCTTCTCTTCTTCACAAACTCCTGCAGCTCAACAAGCCTCGACGTCAAAAGTATCTCCTCAGCTTCACACATCTGGGCCTTTTTCTTGGCCTCGAGGTAGGCGTTGTGATACTCATCCGCCTCAGGCTTCAGCTGCATAATCAAGTCCTTCACCGACTGAATTGTTTCACGAGCCGCCTGAATCTCCTCCTTCTTCTTCTTAATCTGTTCACGAAGGTTTCTGGCCTCTTCATAAAGCGGGGCTGCTGAGTTGTTCAGCTCCCGCAGCTTCTCAGCAACACCCTCACGTTTCTGAACCTCCGCCAACAGCTTATTCAACTGACGAAGCTCATCATAGATTCTCTTTTCCTCCTCGGGCCTAAGAATTTCAGTTTCTATTCTCTGCTCGAGGTCACGGATTTTTCTAAAAATCTCTTGACCCGTATACCCTTTCGCGTTTTCGGCGACCTGCTGAGAAAGAATGGCCTCTTTCTGGCTACGTTTCTCATTTATCTTGGCTGTGACTTCGTCAAGCCTCGCCCTGAATTCTGCAAGCTCGTTCCGCAGCTGTGCTACTCGTTCTAATGTGGCGGCGTTTTTCTCCTTAATCTCCCTAATCCTGGCATGAAGGCTCTCCCGCTTCTCGTAGTATTTTTGAGCCTCCTCCTCGTGTTCGAGCTTCTTTTTCCTCAACTCAGCGAGCTTCGCCCTTATCTGGAAAATCTCTTCCTCTATCGCGGCGACATTCTCTTCAGTCATCTCAGCTCCATCTCCCCCTCGTCATAAATTCGGGTAAGATTTGCGTAGAGCTCGGTGAAGCCTTCATAGGTTTTTGCGGAGACAGCTACAAGCGGAATACTGTTGGATATTTCCCAAACAGTTTGAACAATCTCCCGGGAAAGCGTCATCTGAAGCTCGTTCATCGACCCGCTGGAGCTAACCGCGAAGGATTCCTCTGATTCATGCCATCCAAATATTCTGGCCAAGTTTCTCGGCGGAACAGCGTCTGTCTTGGTTAAAACATTCACGGCAGGTAACCCGAGCGAGAGAATGGTTGATACGGATAGGAAAAGTGATGCGGCGTAGTTTCTTGGATGAGCGCAGATGACTGAGTCAAGCAAAAAGAGTAGAAGTTTTCTTCCGTCGGAGATTTTTCTCGCTATTATCCGCCCCTCTTTCCTGAAAGCAAACAGCTCTAGCTGACCAGGCGTGTCCACCAGAAGCCAGTCTGCGTTCGTTTCTTCAGCCAACGCCGCTATTTCATCGATGTTTCTAGCTACCTCTCTAACCGAAGCGATCAAGGCGCCGTTGGGCCCGAGGTTTCTTGTCGACATTATTCGCTCGTAATCGACAAACTCGCGGACGTCGACGTCTGGATCATAGGGAAGGGATAGGGCTGCGGGGTCGAGGTTAACCGTTGCAGTTGACTGTTCATGGTCCCTTAGCCACTCGCTAAAGACACCTGTCAGCGAAGATTTGCCGGAGCCAGCTGTTCCAACCACGAAGAGAACTCTTGTCCTCGTCAATCTTCAGAACTCCCAAAGCCAAACACTACAGACGCTATTTAGACTTTGCCGCCTACATAACTATAATAGCATGCTGTTGAAGGTGAGCTGAGATGCTTGAGCGTGAGGCCAAGATTCTCAGCCTCGCAGGGTTGTCAGGTGAGGATGTTCATCAGGTTTTCAGACAGGCTTATGACAAGAATATAGAGATTCTTGCGGAGTTGCTGGAGTTGGTTGAGGATGAGGAGCGGCCTTTCTAACCAGATGACGCTTCGGAAACTTTTCTCATCAAGAAATTATAATCCAGAGGAGAGGTGGAGAGAACAATACAGGGTTATTGGAGAGAAGAATGATGTTTACAGAGCATACATCACGGTTTTTCCCAAGCCTGTTGTCGAAAGAAGTTTTCGGAGGAGGTTTTTGCGCGGCATCAGCTTCGGTGTAAAAGACGTTTTTCACATTAAGGGTTATCCAACCACGGCTGGTTCAAGGCTGTTGTCAAACATGGTTTCGAGTAGGACCGCGGCTGTTGTGTCGCGGATTCTAGAGGCAGGCGGTGCTGTAAACGGGAAAACAAACCTTCACGAGTTTGCCTTTGGCGTCTCCAACATTAATCCCTTCTATGGAGCGTGTCTCAACCCTTTTGACACTTCCCGTGTTTCGGGCGGCTCCAGCGGAGGCTCAGCTGTTGCCGTCGCGCTAGGCATGTGTGATATTGGACTTGGGACTGACACCGCTGGGTCTGTGAGGGTGCCTGCAGCCTTCTGCGGAGTCGTGGGGTTTAAGCCGACATCGGGGCAACTAAGCACGGATGGAGTCATACCGCTGAGCTGGAGCATGGACCACGTAGGCATACTCTCTAGAAACGTGTGGGAAACAATCCTCGTCTACTCTGTTCTGGTCGACAAACCCCTAAAACCGGATGCGATAAAGCCTTTACCGCTTGATGGCCTTAGGATAGGTGTGCCACGTAACTATTTTCTAGACCTTTTGGACAGACATGTTGAGGAAGCTTTCGAGAAGGGTCTGCGAACTCTGGAGCAAAGGGGAGCTGTTTTGGAGGAAGTTGTTGTCGAGAACGTTGAGAAAGCCGCTCGATGCAGGTCTGTCATAGCGTTTGCAGAGGCCGCTGCCTATCATCTTCAACTATCCCGTGGAAGACTCCATGAATATGGTCAGGATGTCCGGGACCGCATTGTCCGCGGCCTTGCCATACCTGCAGCCGCTTACCTTAACGCTTTGAGGGCTAGGAAAAGGTTGGTGAAAGACTTTGGAAAACTCTTTGAGAAGGTGGATGTTTTGGCAACACCGACAACCTTGATACCGGCTCATCGGGTTGACGAGGAGAACGTCGAAATCGATGGGCAACTAATCTCTGTCCGAGAAGCATCTTTAAAAAACACCGAGCCATTCAACCTCTACGGCGTTCCCGCAATCAGCTTACCCGCGGCAGAAAGGGCTCGGGGTCTACCTGTAGGCATCCAGCTCGTTGGACCATATGGAGAAGACCTGAAGCTTCTCAGAACAGCTCTCGCCGTCGAGAAAGCTTTCACTGCTTCGAGCTGAGCCACCACTCGAGATACTCTTCTCTTCTCCGTTTTTTCCTCTCCTCCTCGAACTTTGCGTTAAACTTCTTCTCCCTCTCGATCAAAAGGTCTTGAGAGGTGTAGGTTGCGCCGCATGAGCTGCAAGTGTAGGTCTTTAGCTCCCGGTCGTAGAAAAGTGCTCCCCCACACTCTGTGCATAAAGGCATGGGTCTACATCTAACCCGTCCTATATAGAGTTAAAACAATTGTTCATCCCGCGGTAACTTTATTTAATCCCAGCATCCAGTCAACCCATAGGTGTGTTGAGTTATGGCGCTGGGAATGACTGGTGCATATGACAGGGCGATAACAGTTTTTTCACCGCAGGGCCGGCTGTACCAGGTCGAATATGCTCTCGAAACGGTAAGATCTGGTTCAACAGCTCTATCTATCACGTGCAGAGAGGGTGTGGTGCTTGCTGTCGAGGAACGCATGCATACCAAGCTGCAGAACCCCGATTTCTCTTGGAAGATTTTCCAGATAGATGAGCATATAGGAGCGGCGGCGGCGGGGCTCAACTCAGACGCCAGAGTGCTTGTCGACAACGCGAGGGTGTATGCTCAGACGCTTAGACTCTCCTATGACGAGGAGCCTCTAGTCGAGGCTGTGGCGAGAAGAGTGGGCGACATCATGCAGCTCTACACACAGCACGCAGGTGTACGGCCATTCGGCACAGCGCTTCTCATAGGCGGCGTCGACAAGACCGGGCCACGTCTTTTCTACGCGGAGCCAAGCGGCCTCATCCTCGAATACAACGCATGGGCCATAGGAAGAGGAGCTGACAAGGTGAGGGAAATCTTCGAAACCAGCTACAAAGTCGACATGTCGCTTGACAACGCTGTCGAGCTTGGACTCAGTGCGCTGGTCGACTCGGTTGACAAAATCGAGGAAGGATGGACGGTGCGGCTAGTAACCATACCGGTTTCAACAAGAAAATATTCCATGAAGCCTCAGCCCGAGCTAAACACTTTACTCGAAAAATTCATCAAGGCGAAGAAACAGTAGTTGAGCCAAGGATGCCTAAACAACGTGAAAACTATACGATAGCTAGGCTCGGTATCGGTGGAACAACCTACGAGGTTCTGGTAGATCCTGAGAACGCGCTACGCTACAAAATGGGTGAAAAAATTCCGATAACTAAAATTCTTGCCTATGAGGAGGTTTTCAAGGATTGGAAGAAGGGTGTAAGAGCTTCGGAGAGCGAGTTGAAAAAGAATTTCGGAACAACGGACGTTAGGGTGGTGGCTGAGAAGATTATGGCCGAGGGCGAAGTGTTGATAACCACAGAGCAGAGGAGGCGGCTGATAGAGGAGAAGAAGCGGCAGATAATTGATTTCATAGCGAGAAACGCCATAGACCCCAGAACCAACACCCCGCATCCACCTCAGAGAATCGAGCTGGCCCTCGAACAAGTGGGCCTCTCGGTGGAGCCTTTTGCAGACCCCAAGGTTGAGGCTTTGAAAGCTGTCGAGAAGCTTAGACGAGTTCTCCCCATAAAGATTGGAAACATGAAGGTGGAGATAAGGGTGGCGGGCGAGTTCATGGGCAAAGTTTACGGACTGATACGGAGCATGGGCACCATGCTTGAGGAGGGTTGGCTGGGAGATGGAAGCTGGAGATGCGTGGCCGAGATACCGACAGGCGTTCAGGCAGACCTAATAGACAGGCTTAACAAGATTTGCGGAGGAAGAGTGGAGGTAAAGCCGGTGGGCTGATATGCTGTACTTTAGCGAGAACGAGCTTGTTGTACCGGGTCAGCTACTCTCCGACAACCCGAGGCAAAGCGGTTTGGGCACATACGTTCGCGATGGCAAGGTATACGCATCGGTGATGGGCTTCGCCAAATCCATAAACGGCGTCCTCAGAATCATTCCAGTCAGCGGCAGATACAGGCCTCAGAGGGGAGACAAAGTTCTTGGAATAGTTTCCGACGTCAAACCAAACGCGGTCGAAGTGGACATCGGCGGAGAAACAACCGCGGTCATCAAGCCCCATGAGCGAGAAACCACACCGCTCAAAATAGACATAGGAGACTGCGTGCTCGCGGAGGTCAAGGCCACAGGTCTAAAGGGAATAGTTCTGGCAACGGAGGGTTTGCAGAAAATACCGTCAGGCATTCTTGTCTCCGTCAACGCCGCTAAGGTGCCTCGCATAATCGGGAGAAAAGGCTCCATGCTTCAGATTCTCCGCCGTGAGACAGGATGCGACTTCTGGGTGGGTCGCAATGGTTTAATAGTGGTCAACGGCCCAGACCCCGCCCACGAGTTCGCCGCAGTGGCGGCGGTGAACATGATTGAGAGAGAAGCGCACACGTCTGGGTTAACTGAGCGAGTTATCCAGATGCTTAGAAAAATGCTTGGAAGAGGTGATGAAGATTCGTCTAATTGATGAAAATGGTTTGAGAGTGGATGGCCGGAGACCCGATGAGATGAGGAAGATGAGGATGGAGGTCGGCGTGTTGGAGAAGACGGATGGCTCAGCCTACGTGGAGTTGGGTGGGACAAGGATTTACGCGGGCGTCATAGGCCCCCGCGAGGTCCACCCCAAACACCTTGAACTCCCCGACAAAGGCGTCATAAACTGCAGATACCACATGGCATCCTTCAGTGTAGACGAGCGGAAACCACTCGGCATGACGCGACGAGAAATAGAGCTCTCCAAAGTCATACGCGAAGCCCTTGAAACAGTTGTTTTCCTCGAAGAATTCCCCCGAATGATGATAGACATCTTCGTCGAAGTTATTCAAGCGGATGGTGGGACTAGGACAGCGGGAATAACTGCGGCTTCGCTGGCTCTGGCCGACGCCGGCATACCGATGGCTGACATGATTGCGGCGATAGCGGTGGGCAAGGTTGACGGAGTTCTAGTCCTCGACATCAACGAGCAGGAGGACAAATACGGTGAAGCAGACATGCCTGTGGCCATAGCGCCGCATCTAAACTCGATAGTTCTTCTACAGCTAAACGGGCGGATGACACCCGAGGAGGTGGACAAAGGCCTCGAGATGGCGCAGCAAGCTGTTCAGAAAATCCACCATATGCAAATAGAGGCACTCAAGAGAAAATACCGTGTTGAGCCGGAGGGGCTGGAGACATGAGCCTCGGATTGGAGAAACGAGGATACGGAATAAAAATAATGAAGAACAAGATATACGAACTGCTGAAAATCGGAAAAAGAATAGACGAACGCGAACCACTTCAATACAGAAAAATCGAGATAGCGACAAATGTTGTGGAGAAGGCTCACGGCTCGGCTCTCGTCTCACTGGGCAAGACAAAGATTTTGACAGGCATCAAGGTTGAAGTCGGCACACCTTACCCAGATCGGCCGAACGAGGGAGTTTTCACTGTCAACGCAGAGTTGCTGCCCTTGGCGTCGAAGACCTTTGAGCCAGGGCCGCCGGACGAGAGAGCTATTGAGCTATCGCGGATTGTGGACAGGGTTATCAGGGAGAGCAAAGCCATCGAGGTGGAGAAGCTATGCATCGTCGAGGGCCAGAAGGTTTACATGATTTTCATAGACTGTTATGTTTTGGACTATGACGGTAACTACTTTGACGCATCTGTTCTATCTGCTGTGGCCGCGCTTAGGACGATGACGCTCCCCGTGTACCGTGTGGTTGACGGCAGGGTAGAGGCGGTGCCTGGTGAGAAGATGAAGCTGCCCATGCGAACGCTGCCAGTAAGCGTGACGATGGCCCTTATCCGTGACAAGATTATAGTGGACCCTCTGCCGGCGGAGGAGGATGTCGCCGACACGGTCGTGACCATCGGATACGACAGCGACGGTGTTTTGTCAGCTATTCAGAAAAGCTCTCCTGGCCTACTTCCCGTGAACATGTTCAAGGAGATGGTTAAAATTGGGCTCGACGCCTCAAATATGCTTAGGAGAAGGCTGGTAGAGGGTGTTGGTGATGGTTAAAAGTCGACAAGCGATTGCCAAGGGGCTTGGACCACGATACGGCTCAACTCTGAGAAAGAAATGGGCCGAGGTGGTGTCGGTAGCAAGAGCGAACCACGTCTGCGATAGATGTGGAGCTAAGAGGGTGCGGAGAGTATCGGTCGGTGTCTGGCAGTGCAGGAGATGCGGCTACAAGTTCGCCGGCCAAGCCTATGCACCCAAGGCTGAGAAGTAAATGGCTCAAGTAACAATTTCCATCGAGTTTTCCACCGAACCCGACAAAGCATCCTCCCTTCTAAACAGTCTAAAACCCGAGACAGACTCCATCAAGTCGAAGAGGTCAAAAGCCTCCATAGAGAAAAGAGGCGGCGAGGTTTCTGTGAAGCTTGAGGCAGATGACATCACGGCCGCCCGTGCAGCGGCCAACACAGTAATAAGGCTGTTAAACGTCTCCATGGCAACGATGGAGGTGCTGGAAAATGTCTGAAAGGACAATTCCTCCTAACGTTCAGCAACAGGTTCTCAGACTTCAGCAGCTTCAGCAAAGCCTAAGCCTTCTTCTCACAGAAAAACAGAGAATCGAGTCCGAGCTCGCCGAGGTAAACGCCGCTCTTGAGGAGATAAACAAGATGGACGACTCGGCTGTATTATTCAAAGCGGTGGGGCCAGTTCTTGTTCAAACAAGCAAAGAGAAGATGGTTGCTGAGCTTACCGAGAGGAAAGAGCTGGCCGACACGAGGCTGAAGGTAATAGAGAGACAGGAGTCGAGGGCCAGGGCGCAGATAGAGTCGCTACAGAAAGAGGTTCAGAAACTATTGTCGGGCGGACAGGCTACAGAGCAGTAGAGCCATAGAGTTTAAAACATCACACTCATCTCTTGACACGGAAAATGAGAGACCACAGCTTCATCTCTGAGGTTCACAAGACCTTACAGGATCACGTTAGGGGCAGGCGGGTTCAGGTGCTTTCCCACTGGGGTGGGGACGCTGACTCGGTCGGCTCCGCTTATGTGATGACTAGGCTTCTCACACAGAATTATGAGGCCTCGGAGGCGGGGTTTCTCATCCCAGAGGAATCGGCTCTACACGTCAAAGCAATTATGCAGCATCTCAGGTTTGATGAGAAACTCTTGGAGACACCTGAAGTGTATCTGCTGGTCGACGTCGGTTCACCTCACCTCCTCGGAGAATACAAAGACAAGGTTTACGGCTCCGGCAAACCAATCATCTCGATAGACCACCACGTCAAAACCGCGGAGAACAGTGAAACAATCACTTTAGTTTCTACAAAGTATCTTGCTACAGCGGAGATAGTACACGACCTCGTCGAATATCTAAACCTCGTCATCGACAAGGAAATGGCAGAGGCGCTTTTCCTCGGAATATACTATGACACCGTTAGGCTCTCGATAGGTGATGAAGAAATCGCCTCCAAGGCCTCGAGGCTTCTCCAAAAAATCAACCCCTACACGGTGCTTGGGATGCTTGAGCCGCGCGGTGATGATGCGGAGAGGATTGCGAGGCTAAAGGGGCTGCGGCGCGCAACTGTTTACAGGTTAGGGGACTGGTTTTTGGCCGTCTCACGGGTCAACAGCTATCTATCATCTGTGGCGCGCACGCTTGTTAACGCCGGAGCCCATGTTGCGTTGGTCGCTGGTGAAAAGGGGGAGTACACGATATTGGCTGCGCGCGGATCCTATGATTTCCAGAAATTCTCCGGTGTAGGTCTGGGAGATGACCTCGTAAACTATCTTCTGCGGCGGTTTGAGGGAGACGGCGGCGGACATGTTGGGGCCGCGAGGCTGCGTCTCAAAGCGCCTGTCGAGAAGGTTATCGAGGAGGCTGTTAAGGGCTTGTCCACGCTGCTGTCGACTCCCGCGGTGGAGCTGGCCGAGTAACCGATGACGATCATTCAGGTAAGCGACCTATCGTTCACCTACGCTGGAAGCAGCAAGCCTTCTCTAAAAAATGTCAGCTTTTCTGTTGAGAGAGGGGAGTTTGTTCTGGTTGTGGGGCCGAGCGGCGGTGGAAAATCCACTCTCCTCCGCTGCTTAAATGGCTTGGTTCCTCAGTTTTACGAGGGCGAATACAGTGGCAAAGTTGTCGTCGATGGACTCGAGCCAGACAAGACACCCACGCACAAGATGTCCCAAGTTATTGGCATGGTTTTCCAAAACCCGCAGAATCAGCTCTTCGCACTATCCGTGGAAGCAGACATAGCCTTCCCCCTCGAGAACCTCGGGCTTCCCAGAGAGGAGATAATTCAACGCGTCGAAGAAACAATGGGCCTACTGAACATTGCGCATCTAAGAGATAGGTCTCCGTTCGAGCTTTCGGGGGGCCAGCAGCAGAGAGTGGCGATAGCATCCGTCCTAGCTATGAAGCCCAAAATACTCGCCATGGATGAGCCCACCTCATTCCTCGACCCTTTGACGGCGGCGCAGCTCCTCAGCCTCATAGATGATGTTAGAAAGAGGCTTCAGCTAACCGTGTTGCTCGTGGAGCACAGGGTTGAGATGGCCGCTGCAAAGGCAGACAGAATAATGGTCATATCGGACGGTCGAGTGGTTTTCGACGGGCCGCCACGCGACTTCTTCGAACTCTATGAATCGCATCTCTATGGTGTCTCCGCACCCAAGGTCACCAGCGTCAGCAAAAAGCTCAAAACACATTTGGAGAAGTGGAACAGGGTTTGTCTGAGTGCTGAGGAGTTTGAAGCCGAGGTGAGGAGACTCGTCAGCCATATTTGAATCTGTGCACTATGTCTATCCATCTAACGTTCACGCCCTAAGAGGCGTCTCACTCGAGTTTAGGCCAGGTGAGCTTGTCGCCCTCATGGGTGAAAACGGCTCAGGCAAGACCACACTCCTCAAACACATAAACGGCCTACTCAAGCCCGTAAAAGGCCGAGTAATCGTGGAGGGGGTCGAGACAAGAACAGCCTCTGTCGCACAGTTATCGCAGGTTGCCGGGCTTGTTTTCCAAAACGCCGAAGACATGTTCTTTGAATCAAATGTTTTCGACGAGGTCGCGTTTGCACTCAGAAACTTTGGATACGGTGAAGAGGTTGTGCGTAAAAGAGTCGAATGGGCTCTCAAGTTCTTTGAGCTTGACGCATACGCTAACCAATCACCTTTCTTACTTAGCGGAGGTGAGAAGAAAAGGCTCGCCATGGCCATTATCCTCGCCTGGAGCCCGCGCATCATTTGTCTCGACGAGCCGACTATTGGACAGGATAGCCTGCAGAAGGAGAAGATGAAACACATGATAAAGATGCTTAACACTCAGGGGCGGACGGTTCTGCTTGCCACCCATGATGTCGAGTTCGTGGCCGAACTGAGGCCACGTGTGGTTCTCTTGTCAAAAGGCGAAGTAGTCGCGGACGGAAAGTGTGAGGAGATATTAACTGATGAGACGCTTGTGAAAAAAGCATCGATTTTGATGCCTCAGCTGGTGTATGCTTTTAAGAGGCTTGAGGACCTTGGCTTCGACAGCCATGTTCTCGACGTGGACGAGGGTGTTAGACAGGTTTTGAAGGTGCTGCGGCATGAGCCTGTTTGAGGGTCTGAGGTTCAGGCCTGGAAAAACATTCATTCACAGGCTCGACCCGAGGGTAAAGCTCGCCACCTCGACCATGGTGCTCATTACAGCGGTCATACACATAGACATCGTGATAATACTGCTCCTCCTAATTCTCGAGAGCCTAGTGATTCTATCTGCCAAGGTTCAAAACCTGTGGATAAAGACCATCAGAGGAGCGCTTCCGCTTGTCGCAATCGTTTTCGCAATCACGTTTTTTTCCCAGTACAGCAGGGAGCCTGTGATAAGCACCGGTCTGGGATATGCTTTGACATATTCTCTTCGTCTGCTGGTTTTTCTATCATCTTTCTCGCTTTTCTTTCTCACGACGACACCTGACGAGATTGCTTTGACACTGCAGCAGCTCCGCGTCCCATATGAGTATACTTTCGCCTTTGTCTCGGCGATAAGGTTCACACCCGTGATGGCTGAGGAGCTGCAGGTTGTTTTGGACGCTCAGAGATCTAGGGGGCTGGAGGTCGATAAGGGCCCATTCACCAAACGCATCCGTAACCTCATACCTGTGCTCGTCCCCCTGCTTGTAAACGTGATACGCCGTTCATATGAGCTGGCTGAAGCCATGGAGGTAAAATGCTTTGGGGCATCTCGCAAGAGAACAAGCCTAAAGCAGCTAAACATGAGTAAGAAAGATATTCTCTTCCTAGCTGTGGTTCTCGTTTTGTTTAGCATCGGCTTGTCGGTGAAGTTGCTTGGCATCGAGCCTGTGAAGACCCTGCCCCTTCTCGGGACGTTTTTCCCCTCCTAGTCGTAGCTTATTAGCTCCTTTTCCTCCAAAAGCTGCTGAAGCTTGTTAACAGCATCGTAGACGTCTTTCTCATATTTCGCGCCTGTGCATACGAGTTTGCCGCTTGCGAACATCAGTATAACCACCTTGGGGCTGTTCATCCTGTAAATGAGTCCGGGAAACTGCTCAGGCTCATACATCACGTTCTCGAGAGTAGTGGCAGCTCTCTCGAGGTCTATGCGGCCGTGAAGGTCTATGGAGGCTACGATGTTCTGAATTTCAATCTGCGGCTCTTCACGTATCACGAACCCCTCCTTCTTCAAAGCCTTCACAACAGTTCTAACAGCGCGTATCGACTCCTCCTCGCTTTTCGCACCAGTGCACACCATCTTCCCGCTGCTGAAGATAAGCGTCGCCGTCTTAGGCTTCGCAAGCCTGAAGACGAGTCCCGGAAACTGTGCCGGTTTGTACTCCACATCGGGGAAAGTTCTCTGTATCTGCGCGAGGTCAAGTTTCTGGAAAAGCGTTACGCTGGACACGACGTTTTGAATCTCTACCTTCGGCGGTGGGCCTTTTGGCACGGCCTCATGGGGTTTAAATACTTTATAAGGATTTAAATAGGCTGGCCGTCTCAGCGGACACTGCTTGGAGATAAACCAGGTTTTTGCGGAGTTTTTGGGAGAGGTGTTTGACGAAGCTTTGTTTGACCTTTGCCATGTCTATTTTTTGGCCGAGTATTTTCTCCATCGATGTCATGGTCTCGCCGTCCATTCCGCAGGGCCTAATGCCCATGAATTTTGAGAGGTCCGTGTTGACGTTTAGGGCGACGCCGTGGTAGGTTACCCACTGCTTAACAGCCAGCCCGATAGACGCAATCTTCCTACCCTTGACCCAGACACCGGGATAGCCCTCAACCCGTTCAGCGTCAACAGAAAAATCATGCAAAACCTTGATCACCACTTCCTCGAGTAGATGAACAAAGCCAGCCACCGTTACCGCGAGTCTGTTGAGGTCTATCACAGGGTAGGCGACGAGCTGACCCGGGCCATGATATGTGGCGTCTCCGCCTCTTTCCACACGGTAAACCGGGACAGACCTGTCAAGAATATTCTCTTCCCTTCCTTTTCTACCCAAAGTATACACATGCGGATGCTCAACGAGGATGACTGTGTCACCCACTTCTTCAGCAATCCTCTTCTCAACAAGCTTCAGCATCTTGGCGTGGCATTCAATGTAGTCGAGGAGGCCAAGGTCGAGGAAGACAATCTCATCGCGTGACATAGTGGATTGACCTCTTGTGAGCAAGGTGCATAACCTCGGCGACCGCCTCGGAGTATGTTGGATGAATAAATATTGTTTCAGAGGCCTCTTCCACTGTTGCGCCAAGCTTGATAAGGGTCGTTAGGATGGAGACGGTTTCGGTGGCATGCGGGCCGACGACGGTTGCTCCAAGGACCTTGTCTGTTTTTTTGTCGAATATCAATTTCACGAACCCATCCTCATTCTCCGCAACTGCCCTGCCTAGAGCCGCGTAGGGAAACCTAGCCTCAGCAGAGTCATATCCTTTTTCGCGAGCAGTTTCGGCAGATAGCCCGACAGCCGCAACCTCCGGCGTGGTGAACACCCCGAATGGGACAAGCCCGTCATAGGCTACTGTTTTCCCTGCTATGTTTTCAGCAGCGACCGCTGCCTGTTTGTATGCTTTGTGGGCGAGGAAAGGCGGTCCCGTAACATCCCCAACCGCATAAACACCGTCAAGGGATGTTCTCATACGGCTGTCCACCAAAACATATCCTTTCTCGCTGAGTTTAACACCGAGGTCAGCCAGCATCCTAACCCATTCACTAGGCCTCTTACCCACAACAACCAAGACGACGTCGAAAACATCCTTCACATCGTTTGACAAAACAGCCTCAACGCCGCCGTCGACATACCGTGTTTCCTCAACAGTTGTCTTGAGATGGATTTTTACACCTATTTTCTCCATTCCTCGTTTGAGAAGCCGAGCCGCGTCAGGGTCCATGCCGGGCAAAAGCTGGTCCATTAACTCCACAACAGTGACATCTGAGCCTAAATGCCGGTAAGCTGTCCCGAGCTCGACACCTATCGCCCCACCACCCACCACCAGCATCTTCTTCGGAACCACTTCGAGGTAGAGAGCCTCCCTGAAACCGATTATCCTCTTCCCATCATATGGGGCCGCAGACAAGCTGGATTGCACGGTGCCGGTCGCGATAACTATGTTTCTGGCCTCAAGAGACTCGGAGCCGCCCTCTCCGACGACTTTAACCTCGCCGGAGCCTTTTAACACCGCCTCACCCACGTAAACACTCACCCCATATGTTTTGAGAAGATATGAGATGCCTTGTCTAAGTCTCTGGACAACTTGCTGGGTTGAAGCTGTGATTTTTGACATGTTTACCGTCATCTGGCCTGTGACAAGGCCTGTGGCCGATAGCTCCATAAGCGAATGAATTTTTTTCGCATGTGTGATGAGATGTTTGCTCGGTATGCATCCCCAGTTGGTGCATTCTCCGCCGAGGTGCTCTTTCTCTACGAGCGCGGTTTTTACACCAAGCTGGCTCAGCCTTATCGCCGTAGCGTATCCACCTGGGCCTCCTCCCACAATCACTGCATCAAACTTCATCTATGACACCTCTCTAGAAGCTTGCGGCTTTGCGTATTGCGTTCAGTATCCTCGACTCGTTGGGCATGTAATGGTGTTCGTGGACAAAGGGGAATGGGGTGTCATAACCCGTCACTCTGAGAACAGGGGCCTCTAGATCGTATAGAAGCCTCTCCGCTATGAAGGCGGCAAGCTCCGCCCCAAAGCCACACATCTTCGGTGCCTCATGCACAATCACAGGCCTACCCGTCTTCTTGACAGTCTTCTCCACAGCATCTTTGTCAAAAGGCAGAAGCGTCCGCAAGTCAACCACTTCGCAGGTTATGCCCTCGGCCTCAGCCTTCTCAGCGGCTCGTAAACAATCATGTACAGTGGCGGCGTAGGTGATAAGTGAGACATCGGACCCCTCGCGCGCAACCCTGGCAACCCCGAGAGGCACCGTGTATTCGCCCTCGGGCACCTCCTCCCTAAACGTCCTGTAAATGCGCTTGGGCTCGAAGAAAAGCACGGGGTCGTCATCTCTAATCGATGAGATTAGGAGACCTTTCGCGTCGCTGGGGGTCGATGGAGTAACAACCTTAAGCCCCGGCGTGTGTATAAAATATGCTTCAGGGCTCTGGCTGTGGAACATTCCACCTTTTACGCCGCCGCCTACCGGAGCCCTTATCGTCAAAGGAACAGAAAATTGTCCGCCTGTTCTGTACCTGATTTTCGCGACGTTAGAAACTATTTGGTCAAATCCGCCGAAGATGAAGTCGGCGAACTGTATCTCGGCAACGGGCCTTAATCCGTTCATGGCCATGCCCGCGGCCACGCCGATTATTCCCGCCTCGGAGAGAGGTGTGTCAATTACTCTCTCAGGTCCAAACAATTCATACAACCCCTCTGTGATGAGAAAAACTCCACCTCTACGGCCGACATCTTCACCGAGCACGACAACCCGTTCGTCGCGGCTCATCTCCTCACGCAGGGCCAGATTCAAGGCCTGCGCCATGTTTAACTGAGGCAAATCATTCACCTTCCCAGCATAGACATCAGATAAAACTCGCCAGCGCGGTAGCTGCTTCTCACCAGCGGCCCACATGCTGCATACTTGAACCCCATCGCCAAGCACTCACGCTCATACATCTTAAAGACATCAGGGTGAACATACTCTTTGACCGGCAAATGATTGAGCGTCGGACGAAGATACTGGCCAATCGTCACAAAATCTACATCAACTGAGCGAAGGTCTCGCAGCGCTTCAACCACCTCTTCAAAGCTTTCACCAAGCCCAACCATGATGGACGACTTTGTGTAGGTTGTGGGGCTCATTTGCTTAACCAGTTGAAGAACCCTCAAGGATTTTTCATAAGATGCACGTGGGTCACGCACGAGCGGTGTCAGGCGTCTCACAGTCTCTATGTTGTGAGCCACTACGTCGGGCCTTGCTTCCACAACTTTTTTCAGCGCCTCTGACTCGGCGTTAAAATCAGGTATCAGCACCTCCACCAATACCTCGGGTTTCGTCTGCTTGATTTTCCTGATAGTTTCGGCGTAGATTCCTGCGCCGCCGTCTTCGAGGTCGTCACGGCATACAGATGTCAGAACAACATATCTTAATCCCATCTCGCTGACAGCTCTTGCCACGTTCTCAGGCTCCTTAGCATCCAGAAAACCACTCGGCTTACCTGTTTTCACCGCGCAAAACCTACAACCTCTCGTGCATATGTCGCCGAGAATCATGATTGTGGCGGTTCCTCCTCCCCAGCACTCCCCAAGGTTGGGGCACAGAGCCTCTTCACAGACTGTATGAAGCCCGTATTTTCTCAAAATTCCCCTAACCTTTGGATATGCTCCGAGCCCCGGTAAGGTGGCTCGAATCCACTCTGGTTTGTGTAGGGTCTGCATTCAGTTTAGAAAAATTATCCGACCGAATTTAAGCATATATCGACCTAAACAGAGAAATAGTTTGGGTTGAAGCGTCGGGTAGATGAGAGAAGCGCTGGTGCTGTGCTTTTCATTAGGGAGGGAAATGGTGTGGAGTATCTTTTGCTCAAGTATGGGGCTGGTCACTGGGATTTTCCAAAGGGCCACATCGAGAGGAATGAGTCTGAGCTGCAGGCGGTGGTTCGCGAAGTGTGGGAAGAGACCGGAATACAGAGGATGGAGTTGGTTGAGGGTTTCCGCAAAGTCATCAACTACATGTTCATGAAAAATGGGAAGCTGGTGAGGAAAGAGGTGGTCTTTTACTTGGGAGAAGTCTTCGACAGGGCGGTGACTCTTTCACAGGAGCATCTCGACTTTGTCTGGCTCCCCTTGGAAAAAGCTATTGAGAGGCTGACCTTCAAAACAGCCAGAGAAACCCTCCTCGAAGCAGACAGCTTCCTCAGAAAACGTCTAAACAACATTCAAATTTAAAAACCAGACCAAGCAAAGGAAACCCAATGAAGACAACAACACTAACACTGTTGGTAATCCTCCTTATGCTACCACATGTAACGCTTTCGCAATCCCAACAACAGGTATTGACAGTTCTTGTGACAACTGGAGACGGAGCTCCACGGTCAGGGCTGACGGTTACTGTTCAGGGCGAGAACTTCAGAGAGACCGCTGTCACAAACGCGACGGGATACGCCGTCTTGAGACAGCTTTCACCCGGAACATATCAAGTAACTGTATCGCTTCAGAACATTGAGCTAATCAGGAGAACCATATCTTTTCCCGAGACAAGTTTCATCAGAGAGGTCGCACCTCTCTCCACGCTTTATGCGAAGGTGGTTGACACAGCTGGTAAGCCTGTCTCCAACTTTTTTGTGAACCTTCTCTCGCCAACAGGGTTGATTTCGGTGTCTCAGAGGACCAACGGCACCGGAGTCGCAGTATTCAGAGACATCCCCTTCTCCAACCTTTCATCCATTGGCGGCGCCTACAGGTTATCGACTGTTAAGCAGGGCATAACCCTTGGCAGCGTAGAAAAATTGGTTGAAAAATTTGTTGAGGAGGTGGCGGTTTCCGCCGGGCTTGTTAACGCGAACTTCTCGTTTGTAGATTCTCAAGGTGTGCGCATCAAGCTCTCTGCATCATTGTCCCTCAGAGCAGGCAACGTTACTGAAAGAGTTGACGTGGTAGACGGATTCGCATCCGTAACCCAGCTGATAAGCTCGGCGATAGTCGGCAGCTACAACACGTCTCTATCAATCAAACTCTCCAACAAAGACGTGGTCGTCTACAACTCTCTACTCAACATAGACGCGTATGGGTCCTTTACGCTTTCACCGGACGTTGGCGAGCTTGTCATCAAGGTGCTTGACCCAGAAGGCAAACCAGTCAAGGGTGTAGGCATACTCGTGGGAGCCAGTGGCTACGGAAACTTCACAGGCGGTGTAACAGACCAGGAAGGCCAGTTTTCTGTAGGAATTGTTCCACTTTCAAAAGTGGTGGGTGATTATCAGCTTTCACTATTCCGCGGAAGATCACGCATCCAAGTGGAGCAGCTGACTCTGAGCGAGTCCAGAGTGACCAAGGAAGTAAAGCTCACTCTGATAAAAACATCCTTCAGAATAGTTGATTACACGGGTTCGCCCCTTTCGTCGGCCATGTTGTCGATAAAGGACACAGTGACGGGAAGAACCGTCAACACCACCATCGCAGCTGGAGAGGCCTCGGCTGATTTCTTCCCTGGATCCAACGAGGTATCGGTGACCTACAAGGACAGGGTTGTTTTTCAAAAAGTTTTAGAGCTGTCGGGCGAGCCTCAAGCGATACGCGTGACATCCGTCAACTTTCCCGTAACCATATCTGTTCTAGATTCTCTGGGAAATAATGTCGGAGGGTTGCGGGTAAAGGTTTATGGTGACGGGAGAGAGTTGCTCAGCACTGTTTCAGGCCCGAGTCCTGTGAAAATCACTTTGGAGCTTCCTGCGGAGGTTGTTGTTGATGTTTTCGGCGGGGAGAATTTGTTGGCTAGGGAGAGAAGATATGCCGCTGGGCCTGAGGATGTTCAGATAAGGTTCGTTGACACGGTTGCGCTGGGCGATGTTTTACTACCTGTTCAGCTGGTTGCATCGGTGTTTCTGGCAGTCGTTCTCGCCGCCTTGCTGGCCGCCGCATTCATCACAACCCGTTCAAGAAAACAACGTTAAAATTCCACCATCCCCCCTTGATTTCGTAGAGTGAGGTTCGGGTTTGCCGAACTGGACGCTGAGTAAAGAGCCAACACCGATTTGCAATCCTCTCTGCCGATTCTTCCGATGCGGTAAGAAAGTGCTGGACTACCGGAGAAACCCGCCATGGTGTAACTGGGTCGACGCCCCATGCATAGGCTATCAATGCCCATACGCACAATGCATACAGGTCAAGCTCCTACCAGACGGTAGATGCGGCCTTTTTGTCAAGAGAAAAACTGTTGAGCAAGAGAATGTTCTCGACTTGTCGTCTGTCTCGGCGGCCAAGGCGAAGAAGAAGCTGGACAGGCTCGGTCTTTGATGCAAAGAATTGACAGATTGGAGATAATTCCCGTGCGGGGAATAGGTTTAGCGAAGGAAGGGGATGATGTAGCAGAACTGATTATGGATGGGGTGAAGAAATCCAGCTTAACTTTAGAGGACGGTGACGTGGTTGTTGTGGCTCATTCCTTGGTCTCCAAAGCCGAGGGGAAAATCGTGAAGCTCGACGAGGTCACACCATCTCATCACGCTATACATTTAGCGAAGGCGACGGCAAAAGACCCCCGCCACGTGGAAACCGTTCTCCGCAACGCCGCAAAAATACTCAGAGTTGGCCACGGAGTGATCATTTGCGAGACCCATCACGGTTTTGTGTGTGCCAACGCAGGGGTCGACGCTTCAAACTCAGGAGGAGAGGCTTTTTTGATTACCCTGCCTGACGACCCGGATGCATCGGCCCATCGCATTCGAAGCGGTTTGAGGAGACTCGCGGGGGTGGATGTGGCCGTGGTGATTACTGACAGCTGGGGTAGGCCGTTTAGGAAAGGAGCTGTAAACGTGGCGATAGGATGCAGCGGCATAAACCCGCTCATCGACCTAAGAGGGCGAAAGGACCTTTACGGCCGAGTTCTCCGCTCAAAAATAATTTGCGTGGCTGACCAGATTGCCGCGGCCGCTGGCTTGGTAATGGGAGAAGCAGATGAGGGAACACCAGCAGCTATTGTTAAAGGCCTGATCTATGATAAAACAAACATACCGGCGAAAACAGTCATCAGAGAAGAAGATGAAGACCTCTTCAGATAGGTCGAAAATATACGAAGCAGCGCTTGCACACATCAGCCATCGTGGAGAATTGGATATCAGGGAATCGGCAGACATGGCGGAAGGCGCTCTCAAGGAAGTGCAGTCCATTGTCTCAAGCATCTCTTCCGAGACAGGCATTTCAACTGCGAAGGTTTTTCTAGCTATCGAGGCGATAGCTAACGGCTCCGACCCGCAGACTGTTGCACGTTTTTTGAGTTGGAGAGAGATGGAGGACTTTGTGGCAGAGGCTTGTAGAAGAGCCGGGTTTCTATGCCGGACCGGCTTTAGATTCTCGGTGGAGGGAAAAAAGGGGGAGGTGGATGTCTTGGCGGCGGGCTCCAGCATCTGTCTCGCCGTGGACTGTAAGAGATGGAGTAAAAGGCTCTCGGGAAAAACTTTGCGAGAAATCGTGGAAAAGTCTCTCCACAGAACCAAGCTTCTAAAAAATTATCTTGAGAGAAGGTTTGGAGGAGACCATCTCGTTTTCCTCGCACCGGTCGTAATCTCTCTCTATGAGCCTTCGGAGAGAGTTGTGTCAGGTGTCTTCGTTGTGCCTGTCCACAGTATTCGAGGTTTTCTTACCTCGGTCGAAAACGTCTTGGCGGGCGCCGTTTACTCAGCGTATCTTAAACCTGTTTGGGCGACATGGTTGGAACGGGATAACTTAAATCAGAGTCTGGAGAAGTGGCGTTGAGTTGGACAGGCTCTACGCCCCATGGAGAATGGCATACATCAAGGAAGGAAAAGGCGATTCGGGATGCGTATTCTGTCTAGCGGCTGAAGAAAAAGACGATAGAAAACGGTATGTAGTTCACCGTGGAAAGAAGTCATTCATAATCATGAACATCTACCCATACAATAATGGTCACGTGATGGTTACGCCTTTTAGACATGTCGGGTCTCTTGAGGAGCTTGACGACGATGAGATGTTGGAGATGATGCAGCAGATAAAGTGGGTGGTGAAGGTAATCAGCAACATCATGCGGCCTGAAGGCTTCAACATCGGGGCGAACATCGGCAAATCAGCTGGAGCAGGCATCGAGGACCACATACATTTTCACGTCGTTCCAAGATGGCGTGGAGACACAAACTTCATGACCGTAATATCAGATACCCGCGTCCTACCAGAGACCATTGACCAAACCTATGAAAGACTCCTCAACGCTAAGCAGAGCTTCCCTGTTTAATTGCCTCTAAATAGTGTGGCGAGCTAGGGTTTGCCAGCAGCACAACTCTGCTCACCTCATCTTCGGCAACCTTGATGAAACCGATGCTGGCTGCGAGCTCTGCGGCAAACTTGTTAATCTCTTCGAGGGATGGCATGTTTTCCTTTTTCAGCCTCAACTGCGACTCACCCACATGCGTGTAGCCCTTACACTCCACAAAGTCGGGTGAAGCATTCCGTATCAGCGCACCGTATTTCTCAGGGCTATGCATGTTAACATCCTTAACAAGAGTAAGCCGTATGATTTTTCTGCAGCTAAACCGCCCCATCAGCTCAAGGGATTTGAGCAGCCTCTCCCAACTATCCTTGATTAGGGGTTTGCAAGTCTTGACGTGTGTCTCTTTGTCAGGTCCATATAGGCTAATGTAGAGAGAAGTTGGCTGAGCCTTCTGTAGGAGCTCCTCCAGCCTCTCAGGCATTGTTCCGTTTGTGACCAGGAAAGTTGTCATGCCCCTGCTTGACGCGAGTTGGATGAATTCCGCCAGATAGGGGTATAGAGTTGGTTCGCCGTCGAGGGAGATGGCGATATGCATGGGCTCCATGGCTTCCCTAAACCTCTCCTTGGAAACATTCGGGTTACCGCCAAACCCTGAGAGCAGCTGTCTCTGCTCCGCAATCATCCTCTCCAAAATCTCCTCAGGCTTATCCCATTCACCATCATATGGCTGCACCCTGTTCAAGGTGTGAAACCTCCAGCAAAAAACACACATCATGTTACAGTATTGGACCGAAGGCGTCATCTGTATGCAGCGGTGGCTCGCTATCCCATACCAGCTCTTGTAACACATCTTACCACCCTTCAGCGCCGATTTGGTCCAGTGACAAACCTTTACAGCAGAGTGACGACCCACAATCCGGTATCCAGCGTTGCTAAACTTCTCAACACCCTTGACACCTTCTCGCCTCGGCTTCTCAACCTCGTTGAGAGGAACCACCTGCGTCAATCCAGTCACCCAAAATACGGCAATGATTTAATCTTTCCCCTATCAAACATCCCACGGCATGCTCGCCATCGTTGGAGGCTTAACCATAGACATCCTAAACCAAAGAAACTACATTGGGGGCTCCCCATGGTATGCAGGCACCGCAGCCGCATCGCTTTCCCATGAAGTATCAGTCTGCTCAGCCGTCGGCAATGATTTTCCAGAAAACTTCATCACTTTGATGCAAAAGCGTGGACTCAACATCTCCAGAGTGGTAAAAATAGGTAGCGCGAGGACCTACACATTTGAACACAGATACATCAGAGGAGAAAGAGTTTCGAGAATAACTGTGGAGGGCCCCCGCATACCCGTGGATATTCTCCGTGACATTGACGCTGAAACGGCTCTACTCTCACCCGTGTACAGGGAGGCGGATGAAGAGCATCTACGGCTGCTGAGAAAGAACGTGTCGATGTTGGCGGCTGATTTACAAGGCTTCATTCGAAAAATCGACCACCAAGGGAGGGTGAGATTACAAAGCCGCGATGTCTCAGAAATATTGGAATCCGTCGACGTCCTGCACTGCAGCGACGAGGAAGCACTGGCCGTTACCGGGGAAGATGATGTTGTATCGGCTACACGGGTCTTTGGACTTGGCACCGAGGCCGTTGTCTTGGTCGGCTCGGCAGATGGACTCTACATAGCCCATCGCGGCTCCTTATCTCTGCTTCGTCTACCCGTTTCAGGACATGATTTGACAGGCGCGGGAGACATGCTCACGGGATTTTTCCTCACATTATACACAGACGGGGTAAACCCTTTCGAGGCCGCCGCCCATGCCCTACAGCATCTCTCAACCGCATTACTCAACCCGCCGCCTGACAGAGTCAAGCCACCTCCCCGCCAGCCTCCTTTGAAGGTCGAGCACGTCTGGACCCGGAGGATTTAGAACCTGTTTTTCCAGATTTCATCATCTTCATAACCCGCCTAGTCAGCTCCGGGTACTTTTTCGCAAGAGCGGACTCGACAATCGTCGCCAACTCATCGCTGATACTATAGCGGGGAACAGCGTTTTTCCAGTAATTCATAACAGCCGCCGAGAGAGGTGAGTAAAAGGCCAGTCTCGGCTGTTGGATAGCCTGTTCAACCGATTTCTTTAGTTGTACGTTGTTTATTTGTTCTTGTTTCTTTTTCATGTGTTTAACGTATAACTTTTAAGTTATAAGTTTTACTTTACAGGAGGTGCGCATGGCATGTTTCTAGTGTTCGATTTTTTGAACAATTATTGAGAAACCCCCTTATTCGCCCCATTTCATTTGATGTTGTATAGAAACGCCTGTTGGGTTATTGATGTTTATGTAACTCAACGAATGATGTATTAGAAGTGTTTCACCGGGTGCTCTACCCCTTTTCGGGGATGTTGGAGGGCTTAATGGTGGTGGAAGTAAACGAATCGGTTGGGGTATCGGACAGATGTTTCACTAATTCAACGGCCATTGCGAGAGCCTGATGTGGGGGTTTTGCATTATTCAGCTAGATTGTTCGATAAATCGAACTCCGGGAAATAATAAAAAATAATTCGTCAACAAAAAAGGATGTATAAGGTATACCTTATACGGTTTACCCAGAGGACCTGTCAGCAAAATATCGTGTGACGCTTTCGGGTCTTAGGTGCTGAACTATGTAATCAAAGGCTTTTTCGGGGTTGCTTTCCTCTCCGCATGTGTAGATGTCTACTGTCGCGTAGTTGTATTCGCGCCATGTGTGAACGGCTACGTGGCTTTCTGTAATTAACGCGATGACGGATACTCCGCCTTTTTCTCCACCGAAGCTCCAAGACCTCAGGGAAACCAGAGTCATGTTGGCCTGCTTGATGGCTTCTCGGACTATCTTGCGCAGGTATTTTTCGTCACTGATGATGTTTTCTGGACAGTTGTAGAGGTTTCCGAAGACGTGTTTGCCCACTATTTTTTCCTGTGCAACTCTACTTTCGAGCATTTTCTTGTCTTTGAACCTCGGTTTCTGGAAAAAGACAACAACATATAAATTATATGCAGTTGCCTTCTCTGACATAATTTTTGTCTGACATTTTCTGACGAAATCTATTTTTTTCTACCTGAAAAATACGTTTGTCTACGATTATTTTTTCGGCTCAGATTTTTGGCCACAAGTAAAGGTTATTGGCTCGATGTATGCAGGTGTGTTTATGGATATTCCTGAGCCCGGTGTGTATGGACGAGGTGAGCTCGATTTCGGTAGGTTGTTTAAGCTTGTTGTCGCCCGTGTCTCGGATGGTTCATGCGGAGCCGCGGCTTTTTTCTTGGGGATTGTGAAGAGGAGGGGCCGTGGTGAAGTAGGGGTTGAAAAGCTGTTCATGGAGTCTTATGAGGAGCACGCTAACAGAGCCCTGAAAAGAATTTGTGATGAGGTGATGGCTGAGTACAGCCTGAAGTTTGTGGGCATTTGGCATTTGGTGGGCATGCTTGATGTGGGTGAGCCTGTTGTCTTCGTGGCTGCGGCTGGCGAAAGCAGGGACGAGGTTTTCAGAGGCCTACGGACGGCTGTCGAGCGCTACAAGCGTGAACCAGCCCTCTTCAAAAAGGAAGTTTATATCGATGGGACGGAAAAATGGCTGGAGGGCGCTTGAAAATCCTGACCAAGTACTATGCTGTCCTGCGGGAACGTGTTGGAAAAGCTTCTGAGGAGTTTGAGCTTCCGCAGGGCTCGACGGTCATTGATTTTCTTGAAAAGTTGCGTCAAGTGTATGGCGGGGTTTTGGGCGACCTTTTTGAGGGAGATGGGTTGAGGACTGGGTTTGCTTTGGCTCTGAACGGTGAAAGCCTTGATAGAAAACTCTGGGCCTCTACTAGGCTTAAAGACGGGGACGTGGTTGTCGTCCTGCCACCCATCGCTGGCGGTTACCTGAAGCTGGGCAGCCTCACGCCCCGCTGGCCCTGATACTTTCCTGTGTAGGGCTTCTCCACTATGGAGGAGAGACGTGCGAAGACCACGTGCAGGAACCTGTCGCCCGAGTATAGTTTGACCGGGAAATCTCCTCCCACTAGCTCTATGGTTAACTCTCCTTCAAAATTAGCGTCTATGATTGTTGGTGGAATGGTTAATCCGATGCGTGCATAGCTGCTCCGCAGGTTAACGAAACCCATCAAATCCTTCGGAAGAGCCAGATACTCGAGGGTATGGAGCAGCACATGTTCATGAGGGTTTATCACAAATTCTTCTGCTTCTTCTATGGTGTAGAAATTGGCTGCGTCGCTTTTTTTGGTGTCGAAGACTTTGCTGTTTTTGTTAAACCTGGCTATCTGTCTGCCTATTCGGAGGTCGAGGCCGTTTTCACGCACCACGTCTTCTGAAAACGGCTCAATCCTGAGGCGCCCGTTCCGGATGTAGTTCCATAGGTCGAAGTCGGATAGAATCACGAATTTGATGTCTTTTGCAATAATTTAAACATCCACAGTCGTCAGGTCCTCGGCGACGGTGATGTTCTCTGGGGGTATACCTGCTTGCTTCAGCGCCTCTGTTATCTCATGTTCCCGACCGCTCCATGTTGGATAGAGATGTGTCACGGCTATTTTTCTTGGGTTGGTTTTCGCGGCTATTTCTGCGAGTTGTTTCTCGGAGGTGTGTTTTCCGATGAGCTGTTGATGGGGGAAGCTGCATTCATGTATGAGGAGGTCACAGTTTTTGGCGAGGTCTATGAGATGCTTGTCTGGTACGGTGTCACCCGAGTAGACTATGTTTTTTCCGCGGTGTGTGATTTTGTAGGCCAAGCCGTTTAGATGCTCGACCTCTGCAGCGGTTATCTTGCATTCACCCACCTGTCTCATGTCTCCGTGACGCATCTCATCTATCTGGAGAAAACGTCTGACTTGCATAGGTTTGTTGAGGTAGCTAAAAGCATCGATGGATATGACTTGTTCTACGAGTTTATGCAGACCCGATGGGCCGATGAGGTGCAGGTTTTTGGGCTGTGAAGAAGGTTTCCCCTCTTCGTCATAGCACCACATCATTATCAGTGGCAAGAGGTCTGAGATATGGTCGAGGTGAAAATGGCTGATCAACACAGCCGTCAGTGACAACGGGTTTACTGCGAGTCTGATGAGTTTGTAGATTGTGCCGGGGCCCGGGTCTATCAAAAGCCTGGTCTCCTCTGCCTCGATAAAGACGCCGCTGCCGAATCTTTTCTCCGAGGGAGCTATGCTGCCTGCTCCGAGTATGGTTATCCGAGTCATGTTTTACGGGCTATGTGTATGATGTGTGGGATTTCTGGGCCGAGGAGCTTTAGGGCGAGCCTGACAGCCTCGGGTGAGCCGGGAAGCGCGATAATTAGTCGGCCGTTCACTATACCCGCGGTGGTGCGGGATAGGGCCGCGGCTGAGCCTATCTCCCTGTAGCTCTCTACGCGGAAGAGCTCTCCCCAGCCCTCAACCTCCTTGTCAAACAGGGGCCTTAACGCCTCAATCGTGACATCCCGCGGAGAAAGACCCGTGCCTCCGGTGATTACGACGACGTCAAACCCCTTTTCCAAAGCAGTCAACACCGTCGACCTTATCATCAATATATCGTCATTCACCACCCCAAGATACTCAACATTGTGACCGAGGTCTCTCAATTTTTGGACCGCGTTTTCTCCAGACTCGTCAACATAAGCCTCATTCCGTATTTTCTTATAGTAGCGTGAAGAACTGGCCGTGAGGACGGCGATTCTTAGGTTATGCGGGCTCTCAGCCCTGTGCTGTTCATGCGGTTTCACTTGTCTTCACCTTCGAAACCACTCTTATGTCCGTGATGGCTGTGGTAGGGTATTGTCCATATTCGTCCTTCTCATACTGCTTCACAACATCCCATATGTTGAGGAGAGCTGTGGCAACGGCTGTCAAGGCCTCCATCTCGACACCCGTCTTCTCATAGGCAACAACTTTGGACCTGACTTCTATGTAATTTTCTCCAACTTCTTCAGTAATCTCTACATGCTCGAGCTTGAGGGGGTGGCAGAGAGGTAGGAGGGTTGGGGTTTGTTTTGCACCTAGAATGCCTGCTACATGAGCTAGTTGAAGTGGGTCACCTTTCTCAACAGCTTTTTTTCTAATCATCTCAACGGTGCTGTGCTTGAGAATGATGCGGCCGACCGCGACGGCTTCTCTTTTCTGAACAGGTTTGGCGGACACGTCAACCTGCTTAATGCTCATGATGATGGTTAGGCGTCAAGGTATAAAATGGTATCGTCTACACTCTTCTGCCTCTTCGGCCGCCTTTTTTCCTGACGCTGTCGTGTGGGATTGGTGTGACGTCCTCGATTCTCCCAATCATCAAACCTGATCGAGCTATAGTACGGATAGCGGCCTGTGTAGCGGGCCCGGGTGTACGCGACTTCACGCCCCCCGGAGCTCTGACGAGAATGTGTACAGCTGTTATTCCAGCGGCCTTAGCCGCCTCCATGACAAAGGAAGCAGCCCTCATACCTGCGTAGGGAGTTGGCTCCAGCCTTCCCGCGTCAACAAACATTCCACCTGAAGCCCTCGCTATTGTCTCAGCCCCAGTTAAATCGGTCAGATGCACGATTATGTTGTTGTAGGAGGAGTAGATGTGGACAACTCCCCACTTCTGCTTCTGCTGTGGGGTCTGCTCGGCTGACTGCTGTTCTGCGCTCATCCTTCCACACCAGTCCACACGGTGTATTTAGTTGTTATCCGTGGCTTAGCTTATATGGTCTTTTATGCTTGGCTCTGGACCTTTATTGGCTCTGTGAGCCTTATTTCCTCCTCCTCGCCACGTTTGACATGATAACTTGGTGCCCTCACTTTCTTCCCGCCCACAAGCACCTTACCATGTGTAATGAGCTGTCTAGCATGGAAAATTGTCCGTGCTAAGCCTGTCCGGAAGACGATTGTCTGGAGCCTTCTTTCGAGGAAGTCTTTCACAGTGAGCTTTAGGACGTCGTCGAGTGTGGCGCCCTGCGGAAGCAGGCCAAGCCTGTTGAGTCTGCCGATGAGCTTACTCTCCTCGGCTATCCTTTTTTCACCCACTGCTGTGAAAAGTCTCCGAGCGAGAGCTCTGTATTTACGCAGCTGGCTCGCCGCCCTCCAAATCTCCCTCTTGTTCCGTAGACCATACTCACCCATCAGCTTAAGCTCCTCCTCAAGAATCTCCCTTCGCCACGGATGCCTAGGGGTCTCATACTTCTTCCGTATCCGCTTCGGATCGCCCATTTCCAGCAATCCACGCATTTAACCATCTTATAAACATCCAGTTGGTTGGGGAAACCTTATATAAAATCCGCCTTCTCGACGGGTGATGAATGAATACGATGTCGTGGTGGTAGGCGGTGGGCCTGCAGGAGTTTCGGCGGCGAAGGCCGCTGCCATGAACAGCGTCAGCGTTCTCCTGCTTGAGAAGCATCCGACCATAATGGCTAACAAGCCTTGTGGAGAGGCCTGTAGCAAGGAGACGCTTGTCACCGCGGGTGTTAAGCCCAGCCCCCGCATAGTTATGCATGAGGCTTACGCCCTTGTATATTCTCCGAGCATGATAGAGGTGAAGATTCCGCAGATAGGCTACAACATCAACAAATCCTTCTTTATTCAGGAGATTGCTGCGCAGGCCGCGGAATATGGGGCCGACATACATGTTAGAGAGGAGGTTACAGGAGTTGTTAGAGAGAACTCTAAGCTTCTAGTGAAAACCAACAGGGACACCTACAAAGCGAAGGTTGTGATAGGGGCAGACGGCTACAACTCAACCGTGGCGCGCAGCCTCGGTGTAACAGAGAGGCCCGAACCCATACCAACCGTCCAATACATAATGGCAAACTGTAGGCTGAAGAACTCCGACGCCGTCAGGTTCTATCTCGGCAACAAAATAGCACCCGGAGGATATGCGTGGATATTTCCGCGCACAGAGAAGCTGGCCGAAGTGGGAATAGGCGTTAGAGGAGCAGTCGCAAAGGACTACCTAGACGCATTCGTCAAACTTTTCAGCGACGAGCTTGGAAACGCGAAAATCATCGACTATAGAGGGGCACCCGTCCCCATAGGCGGAGCTATATCGGAGAGTGTTTTTGACGGAGCGATGCTTATTGGTGATGCGGCGGGGCATGTCATTCCTTTGACAGGGGCGGGAATACATTCCTCTGTCTCGGCTGGACTGGCGGCGGGTAAAGTTGCCGCCACCGCTGTGCAGGAAGGCGACACGTCTAAACGCCGTCTCTCAGAGTTTTACAAGCTTTATGAGCCTTGGCTAAACCGGATAAAGAAAAGCCTCAAAGCGATGAGGGCTGTGGAGAAGCTCACCGACGAGGAGCTCGACACCCTCGCTAAAATCTTCCAAGCCGACGACATACTCGACCTCGCCAACGGAATGGACATAGGAAGGGTGGCGAAAAAACTTCTGAGCCATCCTGTGCTGGCGGTTAAGCTCGCCCGCCAACTTTTGTGAAAACGAGAGCGTGATGCAGAATCGATTTGATGAAATGTTCGCGGTAAATGTTTTCGTTGGGTGCGTGGAGCTTGGAGCCAGGATGAGCGAGGGCTGAAAGCATCGCCGTCGGTATCCCCGCCTTGACAAAATGGTATAGAGGCCCCGTGCCAGCCATGTTTGGCAAAACACTCGGCCTCTTTCCATAAACCTGTACCGCGGCGTCGACAGCTGCTTTCACAAGCGGGTTCTCATGGCTTATTCTCGCGGGATAAGAGACTGTGTAGACCTTCACATCAACATCTTTCGGGAGAATTTTCTTAATTGTTTTGAGAAGTTTCAACGGGTCTTGGTTGGGGACGAGTCGAAAATCGATTTTAACCGTCGCTGTCGAGGGGACGATTGTCTTTGACCCAGGCCCCGTGTAGCCTGAGTAAAGGCCTGCGATGTTACACGTAGGCTCGTAGACAAGCTTCTCGGCGACCTGGCCACCCTCCACAGCGAGCCTTTCCACGCCAAGGCTGTCGGCATATTCTCGGGCGCTTTTCCTCAGGCTCTTCATCAATCTTTTCTCAGCAGCAGTAGGCTTGGCCACGGTCTCATAGAATCCGGGAACCTTCACACGGCCTCTCTCATCCTTGATCATCCTAATTATTTTCAGCATTTTTTCGGCGGCGTTCTCGATGATGGGGGCATACATGGAATGTGCATCTGCCTTCGCTGTCCTAAGTGTGAGCTCTATGTAGAGCATGCCTTTTACTCCGAGGTATAGGTTGGGCCCGCTCCTGTCTATGTCCCCGCCTTCCCACATACAGCCAGGCACACCTTTGAAAAGGCCCTTGTTTCTTGACACGATGTCTGGAATGCCGGGGCTGCCGACCTCCTCCTCCCCCTCTATCAACCATTTCACGGTCACCGGCAATTCACCCAAAACCTTCTCAACACAGTCTACCGCCGCGAGCCTCGCGATAATCTCCCCCTTATTGTCCGAAACTCCTCTCCCAAACAACAGCCCATCCCTTTCAACCAGCTGAAACGGGTCAGTCTTCCACTCCTCCAGCGGCTCGGGAGGCTGGACATCATAGTGGTTGTAAAGCAGGATGGAGCCTTGCTCACCTTTCTTCTCGGCGTAGACCGCTGGCTTACCCGTAGGAGATTCGAGAAAACTGACGGAGAACCCATAGGACTCTAGAAGATTTTTGAGAAAATTCGCGCATTCGGAGATGCTCTGGTTTTTAGCCGAAACACTCGGAATCCCTATCAACTCTTTAAGCGCGCCGAAGATTCTGCTCCAGTTACCTTGCACATGCTCCTCAAATCTGTGGAGAAGTCCTTGTTCCTTCATCGGTTAGAAACCTGAAAATTATTATTTATGAATTTACTGTTCTTGATGTGGCTGGTGAATCTATACCGGAGCCGGTGAAAGTAAGGCTACATCGTGGAAACACCGCTGTCATTGTGGTTGATATGCAGAATGACTTTTGCAAGCCTTCTGGCAAGCTGTTCGTGCCAGCCTCTGTCGAAACAATTCCGAAAATTGGGCAGGTTCTGGAGAAGGCCCGGCAATCAGATGTCATGATTGTTTACACTCAGGATTGGCACATGAAGGATGACCCTGAGTTCGCTATATGGGGGGAGCATGCGCTGGAGGGCAGCTGGGGGGCGGAGATAGTTGATGAACTGAGGCCCCGGGCTGGCGATGTCGTGGTCAAGAAGCTGCGATACGACGCCTTTTACGGCACAAGCCTCGACCACATCCTCAGACTACGTCAAATAGAGAACATAGTTGTAACGGGCACGGTAGCCAACATCTGCGTCCTCCACACGGCTGGAAGCGCCGCCCTCAGATGGTACAAAGTCTACCTACCCATAGACTGTGTCTCGGCTTTGAATGATTTCGATTACCGAGCCACCCTTCGTCAGGTAAGCTTCCTCTATAGGGGTATTTTAACAAGGTCTGAGCTACTAGAGTTTGAGAAATGAGGCGTATGCCGAGGCTTTACATAGCGGACGAAAGAGCAATCAAGTCCGGTGAAGCAACCGACATCTATTTTCTCCGTGCAAAAACAATTCTTGAGAAAACTGGGGCTTCGTCGACGAGGGTCGTAGCTGAGATTCATAGCTATGGTTTACCTGAGGGCTATGAATGGGCTGTGTTCACAGGTCTTGAGGAAGTTGTGTATCTTCTAGAGGGGGTGCCGGTTGACCTTTACGCGATGCCTGAGGGAACAGTGTTCCGGGCGATGGAGCCTGTTGCAAGAATTGAGGGGGCATATGGAGACTTCGGCGTCTACGAGCCGGCGATTCTTGGCATGCTTAGACACTCAACAAGTGTTTCGACAAAGGCTGCACGAGTGAAACTCGCAGCAAACGGGAAACCCGTTCTCTTTTTCGGAATAAGATGTGTCCACCCAGCTATTTCGCCTATGGTTGACAGAGCGGCTTATGTCGGAGGATGCGACGCTGTCTCAGGTGTGGCGGGCGCCGTAATGCTCGAGCTTGAGCCGACGGGCACGATGCCGCATGCGTTGATGCTGGTTCTCGGGGATGAGAAGAAAGCTTGGAAACTTTTCCACGAAGTAATGCCTGAAAATGTTCCCCGAATAGCTTTGGTTGACACGTTTTTTGATGAGCGGGTGGAGGCTCTTGAGGCGGCGGAGACGTTGGGAAAGAATCTCTACGGGGTGAGGCTGGACACTCCGAGTTCTAGGAGAGGCAACATGAGAAAGATTGTTCAAGAGGTTCGTTGGACACTTGACATACATGGGCACCGTCACGTCAAAATATTCGTGAGCGGAGGGCTCGACGAAAAAAATGTCATGGAGCTCGTTGACCTAGTGGATGGTTTCGGCGTAGGCACATCTATTGCCTTTCCACCGTCCATAGACCTAGCTCTCGACATCGTCGAAAAAGATGGCGAGCCCTTATCCAAGAGAGGCAAGCTGCCTGGAAGGAAGCAGGTTTACAGATGTGAGAAACTGCATGACACTGTGGTGCCATGGGATAAAGTGGTTGAGAAATGCGTGGTTTGTGGCGGGCCGGTGGAGCCCCTGGTGAAGCAAATATTGTCGAAAGGGAAGCTGGTGTCAGACCTGCCAGACGCGAAAAAGGTTAGAGAGCATGTTCTTGGCCAGGTTGAAAAACTGGCTTCCGCCGACATCTCCAAGTGGGGCCCTGTTTTTAGCGGATGATGCCGCCTTTAGCTATCTTGAGCAGGTCGAGAATTTCGTCTACTTCGGCGGGGCTGAGGCCAGCTTCCTCGATAAGGGCCTGTTTGATGGTCTTGTTCTCGGCCAGCATTTTCTTCGCAACCCTGGCCGCCTTATCGTAACCAATCCTCGGCGCAACCACGGTTACCAGAGCAGGGCTCTTCTCGGCAAGCTGCCTCGCCCTTTCGGTGTTGACGGTGATTCCGCGGATGCATTTGACGGCGAGGTTTGTGCAGGCGTTGGACATTATCTCTATTGATTCAAGAAGGTCGTAGGCTATCAGTGGGAAACCCATGTTTAGCTCCAGCTCGCCAATTCTACAACTTTCCATAATGGCGCGGTCGTAGCCGATAACTTGAGCGGCAACAAGCATCGTTGACTCAAGTATGACGGGGTTGACTTTTCCAGGCATGATGGATGAGCCGGGTTGGACTGCGGGTAGCTCGATTTCGTTGATTCCAGTGTTGGGGCCTGAGGACAGTATGCGGAGGTCGTTGCAAATCTTGAGAAGGGAGACGGCAAGGCTTCTCAGTGCCGCTGATGCCTCGAGACAGCAGTCTCTCGTTCCCATCGCCTCAAACCTGTTATCAGCTATCCTGAAACGCAGTCCAGTTATCTCGTTTAGCTTCTCCACCACGAGTCGGGCGAATTCGGGATGTGCGTTCAAACCCGTGCCTGTAGCAGTCCCGCCGATGGGCAGCTCATAGAGACTCTCCAAAGCGTTCAAAACCCTTCTACGACCCTTTCTTACCATGGTGGCGTATCCCGAGAATTCTTGCCCGAACGTAACGGGAACAGCGTCTTGGAAATGTGTGCGGCCTGATTTGACAAAGTCTTTAAACTCTTCAGCCTTTTTCATCAGTTCTGTTTCCAGTAGCTCGAGAGCTGGAAGAAGCTTCTTGACTATTTGATACGCTGCGGCCACGTTCATCACGGTTGGAATGACATCGTTGGTCGACTGCCCCATATTTACATGGTCGTTGGGATGGATGGTTTTCTTGTCACCTCTACTGAGTCCAAGTATCTCCAACGCTCTGTTGGCTATGACTTCGTTTGCGTTCATGTTTGTCGAGGTTCCTGACCCTGTTTGGAAGACATCGACAACAAAGTGTTTATCATGTTTACCCTCCGCCACCTCCAAAGCGGCTTTTGAGATGGCTTCTCCAATTCTTTTGTCGAGGAGACCGAGAGCCATGTTGGCTTCAGCGGCCGCGTGTTTCAGCAGCCCCAGTGCCCAGATAAACGCTCTCTGAAATCTGAGACCTGAAATGGGGAAATTATCCACGGCTCGGGCCGTCTGGGCACCGTAGAGTGCGTCGGCGGGGACTCGCATCTCGCCCAAGGTATCCGACTCGATTCTGAAAGACATCGTATATACAATTCCTCGGCGCGATTTATACTAAATCAGCCCCGTCTCGTGAATAATTTTCTCAATATCGGCTTTGCCCAATTGCTTTTTGTGTAAAATTGTGTATCTTTCTCTTCTGAGGTTGGGGGCGAGTTTAACCGCTTCTGTGAACAGCTCCTCGTCGACGTTAATGTCTTTTAGGGTGTTTGGTGCGCCTATGGTTTTGAGGCTTTCCTTCACTTTTTCCCACCTCGCGCCATGTAGCCTTAGTGTAAATATGGTTGCGATGCCGCATCTCTCGCCGTGGAGAGCGGGCTTGTCCATTAGCGTCTCAAGAGCATGTGCTATGAGGTGTTCTCCTCCGCTGCATGGTCTGCTACTTCCGGCCACACCCATAGCGACACCCGCGCTAATCAGAGCTTCTACAACAGTCCGCACACCCTCAATAGAGTTATTCCTAATCTCTTTCGCTGACCTGACTATGACGGAGCCGCTGAGATAAGCCAAGTGCGCGGCGTATCTTCCATAGTATTCTCCTGTTTCCCGGTGGGCGAGCCACCAGTCTCTCACCGCACTGTGTTTAGCAACCAAGTCACCGCAGCCACTCATGAGATAGCGTCTCGGCGACCTCGATATCACATCAATATCCGCGTATATTTCAAGGGGCATGACTGATTTGCGACTGTATGCTTTCCCGTTCTGTCGGTAGGATGTCATGGGGCTTGCAATCCCGTCATGTGACGCGACGGTAGGTATGCTAATGAATGGTCTCCCGGTTTTCTCAGCCACCACTTTGGAGATGTCCATAACTCTGCCGCCGCCCACCCCAAGTATTACATCGAACCCACCCATCTTCGTCAACTTCTCCAAGTCACCGTAAACCTCTTCAACATCAATAGTTGAGAGTTTTATTCCCGACTCCATTAGCGCCTCGATTTTTGAGCCGAAGACTCGGTACGGTGTGTTGGAGGTTATCATGAGAGGTGCCTTGAAGCCGTGTAGCTTTAGATGCTCGATGATTGTTTGGGCGAGGTCGTGTCCTATTACGACAAAGTGAGGGAGCTCCATCTCGTGTTTATGCATCTGGAATTAGCTGAGGCGGGTTGCTTATAAACCTCGGAAAAACATCTCATACATGTTTCCACCCTGCGAAATGATGACGCGGAAATTTCTTCCAGCCGTCCGCGGACTCGTAGCCCATCGTCTAAAAAGTGAAGGATTCGGTCAGACGATGGTCGCGAAGGTCCTCGGCATAACACAGTCGGCGGTTAGCCAAATTTTAGCCAAGGACGAGAAAATCTTTTACCATTCCCTTGAGCAGATGGGCTTAAGCAGGAAAGAGGCGTCACTACTTGTCGAAACGCTCTGCAACGAAGTAGTCAAAAACGCCGCGGCGGCCACCGCTATTCTATACTCCTTTTGGAGGGGGTTGCTTTCGGAGGGTAGATTCTGCGAATACCATAGGAAAATGTATCCACAGCTCGCTGCATGCGACATCTGCATCGGCACCACCCAACTCGGAGGCCTCGATGAGGAAAGAACACGCGTGCTCAAGAAACTTGAGGATAGCTTGAAGAAGCTGGAGACAAGCCCGGGCTTCAAACGTCTTATTCCACAGGTTGGTGCCAACCTTGTCTACTGCATCGCCGACGCATCCACCGAATACGATGTGGCCGGTGTAGCTGGCAGAATAGTCTTAGCTGATGACGAGGTGAAGGCGGTAGGCAGGCCCATGTTCGGCGGAAGCCGACACCTAGCCAACATATTGTTGACTGCGCGAAACTTCAACAAACGTATACGCGCCGCCATCAACTTAAAACATTTTCCCGAAATGGGGAAGGTTCTAGAGAAGGTAGGTGTGAAGTTTGCTGTCGTAGGTGCTAGGGCGGAGCCGATTTCTGACGATGTTGTGCTTGAAGACGTTGCGAGAGCATTCAAGGAAAAGGGGGAAAGTTGGAGGCCCTGATTCATGGAGGAGGCATAGGCTACGAGCCGATAACCTATCTATTCGCCGAAACCCTCGACGACCTGGTCGAGAGAGTTCTTCTCATTGGTTCAAGGGTTTAGTCGCAGACGTGGCAAGAATCAACATCGATATCTGGCTCTACTCTTTTATGGTATTCGCACAGGATTCGCATTACTCTGATGTTTTTCAGGGCATCGTTTATACGGCGAGCAATTTCCTGCCGTGGCTCATTTTTTACGACAGCTTCCACAACTTCATCGGCCCATTTCACTAGTTCATCATGTTTTTCAAGATCGGAGGAAATACCACGGACACCGCGGAGATAGTTGCTCACAGCGGCCTGTGTCACGCCGAGGACTTGAGCAACCTTTTCCTGAGTGTAGCCTCTCTCGTATACGAGTCTCTTAGCCACCATAGCCCTCAATAGAGGAATCATTATTTTCGACTCTATCTCCGCTGGCAGCATCATCTCCTACATTTCACTTTCTCTTATCTATATATAAGCGCTAAGGTCCTAAACCTTCACCACATCTATGCCGAAACTTGATAAAGCCCTTATTAGGGCCGTTCGATGTTCTGAGCGGAGCCCATCCCAGTCAATCAACGCGGTCCTCGGCTGTTCAACGGTTCTTTGAAAAGCCTGTCTAATCACCTCTTCATCCAATGGAAAATGATGTTTGGATGCTACGTGGCCGACCATGTAGCTTCCAGCGAAAACTGGTTTGAGAATATCGCGTGGATAATGTCCTCCTCCGAACCCGACGGCAGGCTCGGGGAGGTTTGTTTCCACTCCGAAACAGAGTTGGTAGACCGTTTCTGCAGCGGCTTCAGCCATTTTGCTGTCTCTCCAAGCGCTGATGTCTGAGCCTACTTCTACGAAGATAAGCGGTTTCTCCGAGTGGGGGCCATGGTGTGTGGCCTCCATGCCAACCTCCACGTCTCGTACCCCACTGTTTTCAACGGCTTGGCGTAACCCCATCAGTGCACGGTAAACAGCGGCGGCAGATGTTTCAGAGAGCTGCCTGGGCTTGCCGCCATAAGGAGCTGTGGCCCCCCAGTTGCCAGTCGAATGCACCAAAAGGCATCTTCTCCCCGTCTCCGACACATGTTTCGAGGGAACGATAACAAGATCAGCTTCAATCGATGCCACCTCATCGTCGGCGTAGAGCATCGACTTGTCAAGACAAATTATCGGTACACCGTTTTTATGGAAGATTTTGCCGCCACTTTCGGCGAAACCATAATTCTCCACGAGAATTCTAAGTATCTCTACAGCGGCTGTGTCCTCGAGCGAAAGCATCACAACCTTTTTCAACACATTTTAATTGATGAAGGGTGATAAAAACATGGATGCGGGATTTTTCCGAGCCTGTCGCGGTTCCTTTACTGTCGGGATATGAGGCAAAGTATCTGCTAAGTCTGGTGAGATGTGGGGAGGTGGATGTCTCTCTTGATTTGGGGGTTTCTACTTCGAAAGGCTTTGTGTGTAATGAAGGTGTTTCGATAGATGATGTGAGGGTTAGTCGGTGGATGCTTGAGAAGGCGGCTGCACGGCCTGAGGATGTTTATGTCGTTGAGGAGAGGTTCCCTAAGCTTGCATGGTTTGAGGAAAAGATGTATAGATTGGTTGCACCGGGGTGGAGGCAGCCGACAACCGTTGAGATTAATGGTGTCAGAATGCATAGGACGGTCGTTGTAAATCCGATGGATGATGCTCGTCAAAAAGTGATGCTTTTGCGAGAACTCGGCGGAGCGGAGGCTCTTGACATCTGCACCGGACTGGGCTACACGGCCATCGCCCTGTTAGCGAATGGGGCACGCCGAGTGGTTACTGTTGAGAAAGACCCTAACATAGTGAAGATGGCCACCCTAAACCCGTGGTCCAGACAACTTTTCACGGAGAAAATAGAGAGGATAGTGGCTGATGCCGTGGATTTTCTCAGAAAATGTGGTGAGGAGTTTGACGTGGTTATGCATGACCCGCCCAGTTTCAGAGTAGCTGGAGAGCTTTATTCAACCGAGTTCTATAGGCTTCTATACAGGGTTGTGAGACGTGGAGGGGTGGTTGTTCACTATGTTGGTCAACCGGGTGTGAAGAGGGGATTTGCTCTATACCGAGGGGTGGTTGAGAGGATGCGTAAAGCAGGGTTTAAAGCCGTCCACATCCCTGAATGCTTCTGTGTCCGAGCTGTGAAGGTTTAACAAATGGCTTGGAGCATTTTGCTGCGATGGTTGAGAGAAACAGGATAGGCCTCGGCACATGGATAGACAAGCTGGCTTGGGAGATTATTGAGAGGGAGAAGCAGCTTGGTAGAAGCCTTGAAAACATAAGAACAGAGGCAGGAATAGCGGCCTCAGGCTTCATACATATCGGAAGCCTCTCAGACTCGGTCAGGGCCTATGCTGTTTCTCTCGCCATAAAAAATCTCGGATACGGCTCCGAGATGATACAGTTCGCCGATGACATGGACGGGCTTAGAAGCGTCCCCGCCGAAATCCCAAAAGAATATGAGAAACATCTCCTGAAGCCTGTGTCGCTTATCCCAGACCCATTCAACTGCCACGAATCCTACGCAGAACACATGGAGACGATGCTGCTTGACACACTAGCCAAAACAGGCGTCGAATCCAAGTTCTATAGAGGATTTCACGTCTACGGCAGCGGATTGCTCAAGAACCAGATATCGAAGATACTGGAGAATGCAAAAACAATCGGCGAAAAAATCTTAGAGCTCACTGGGCAGCAAAAGTTTGTTGAGACGCTGCCCTACTTCCCGCTATGTGCTTCATGTGGAAGAATCTACACTACTCATGCTGAGAGCTTCGACCACAAGACGGGCCGTGTACACTATGTCTGCAAAGGAGTGAGCATTAAGAAGAGATGGTTTGAGGGATGCGGATATGAGGGTGAGGCGGATATCTCCAAGGCAGATGGCAAGCTTTCCTGGAAGGTCGAGTGGGCTGCGAGGTGGGCCGCGCTCGATGTGCGTTTCGAGGCCTACGGCAAGGATTTGGCGGCTTCTGTAATGGTGAATGACTGGGTATCCGAAAACATACTCGGATACAAGCCGCCCAAACATGTCCAGTACGAGCTCTTCCTCGACGAGTCACGGCGAAAAATCTCCAAATCCAAGGGCGTCTCAGTCTTCACACCCCATGAATGGTTCAAGTACGGCTCTCCTCAAAGCCTTGTACTGCTTTTCCTGAAGCGCATCAAGGGAACGAGAGTGGTGTCTCCACAGCTAATACCTGCTTTAATGGATGAGCTCGATGCGTTGGGAGAGCAACATCGCAGAAACACCGGCGACCCGAGGAGAACAGGTCTATATGTCTATGCATACATGCTTAAACCCCCTGAAAAGCCTCCGACAAAAATCTCCTACAGCCTTCTCGTGTTTCTGGCTTCTATCGCCCCCGAAGACAGGGAGACCGATTTCGTGGTCTCGAGGCTGAAACGCTATGGCTACAAAGTGGATGAAGAAGTTTTGAGGAAGGTTGAGTACGCTGTCAATTATCAAAAAGTCTTCGGAAGACCTGAGGTGAAGCCTGTTGTTGTCGACGACAACATGCGACGAGCTGTCGACGAGGTCGCTGAAGCCGTTAGAAACGCATCCAACCCCGATACACTCCAGTCAACCATATTCGAAATTGCGCGGCGATACATGATAAACCCACCCCAGCTCTTTCAAACACTGTACAGAATCTTGATTGGACAAGACAGCGGCCCGAAGCTGGCGCCTTTCATAATAGAAGACTACGGTGTGGAACGTGCTTACGAGGCTTTGAAACGTGTCTCACAAGGCTTATATACGGCAAAAACAGAATATGGACACCAAAAGAGTGAAGAAAGGATTTGAGCGAATTGGTTAAGATAGGAAGCCTGACCCCGCGGTCGCGGGGCGTAAACCTCGTCGCAAAAATTGTCGAAAAACCAGAGCCACGCGTTGTCTCTTCGCAGTACGACCAGTCAGAGCATCGGTTGACAGAGGCCTTGATAGCGGACGAAACAGGAGCCATCACACTTGTTCTCTGGGACGACAACATCGACCTTGTAAACGAAGGCGACTCGATAAAGGTTGTAAACGGGTTCATCAAGCTTTTCAGGGGAAAAATGCAGCTAAACCTCGGCAAATTCGGTAAGATTGAGCCATCGGAGGAGCCTGTGACAGAAGTAAACACCGAGAACAACCTATCCCAGAAAGAAACATACGGATCGGAGGACAGGCCTCGTGGAGGCGGGTTTAGGTCCCGTGGGTTTCAGGGAAGAAGACGCTTTAGGTAACCTCTAAAGGCTCCACTAACAACACACCGTTCTCTTTTCCCACAACTTTTATTCTATCGTTTTCTTTAACAGGTTTGACAGCTTTAGCGCGCCAGTATTCACCTTCGACGAAAACGTACCCGATTTGACCAGTTTCTATGTTTTCAGCCGCCCTTCCCAGTTTCGGCTCCGCGCCCATCGGCTTTTTCCTCTGGGCTTTTAATGCTTTGTAAATAAGAAACCCTAGGAAAGCGGCTACGAATACAGAGGTGGAAATGACAGTTGTCAGCAGCGTTCCTGTCCACTCTGGTGATACGAGGGACGGTGTCGGCGGATACCCACCGATCAGAATCATTCCAACGGTCAGTGAAACAAGTCCGCCGAACCCTGCGACACCGAAACCTGGGCTAAGAAGCTCATACAGCAAGAGGGCGGCGCCGAGGACAACGAGAAACGCTCCCGCCCAGTTTATGTTGAGGCCCTGGCCTACGAGGCCGAGAACAATCATCAACCCACCTACGATTTCCCCACCCCATCCCGGGGTGGAGAGACCAACCAACAAGATCAATATTCCTAGGAAAAGGAGGATGCTCGAAACAATAGGGTCTGATAGGGCTGACACAAGAGATTCAGTTACTCCTGGCCTTATTTCTGTTAAGACCGCGCTTCTTAGGTTGAGAGTTTTTTCACCCGTGACTGTTCGCACGGTGCGTCCATCCGCCAGAGCCAGCAACTCCTCCATATCAGAGGCAACAGCCTCTATCAGTCCTGCCTCAAGAGCCGAGGAGGGGTTAAAGTTCTTGTTCTCCAAAACGGTTTTCACAGCTTCATCACGGTTCCTGCCTCTCGACTCTGCCAAAGTCCCCATCTTCTCCGCGAAAAAGTTCAGAACCTTGCTCTCTGTTACAGGTTCTCCACCTGCTACGGGCTGCGCTGAGCCTATCAAGGTCTCGGGCGCCATGGCCGCGAAATGAGTCGACATCAAGATGTATGTCCCGGCTGATAGAGCCTTTCCTCCAACTGGGTAAACGAATCCTATGACGGGGGTCGGAGACCTCTCAATCGCCTCTACAATCCTAAGCATAGCGTCCGCGCTTCCGCCCAGCGTGTTAATCGTGATGACCACTGCTTCGTAGCGAGACGATGCCAGCGTCCGCTCAATATACATAGCCGTTCCTGATGAAATGTATCCATCTATGGTGAGATAGAGAACTTGAGGAGTTTCGCTATAACTGGACAACAGTAGGACGCTGCACACAAGCAGGAGAGCGGCTATTCTCATTCTTTCTTCTGAGAGGTTAATCCGAGTATTGTGCCGAGTTCCTTCGTGGCGGATTCGGTTACGACAATCATGTTTTTCTCGCGGGCGATTTCGCTCCAAGTCTGCAGCTCCCTGAGCCTAAGCGCAATCGGGTGCTGTGCATAGTAATCAGCCGCCTGAGCCATTTTCTCAGCCGCCATAAGCTCACCCTCCGCAGCAATTATCCTGCTTCTTCTCTCCCTCTCAGCCTCCGCCTGCTTCGCGATGGCACGCTGCATCATCTCCGGAATCACTACATCCCTCAGCGCCACGGTAGTGACCTTGATACCCCAAGGCTCAGTTGCCTCATCAAGTATCTGCTGAATCCGCTTGTTCAGCTCCTCCCGTCGTGTCAAAAGATCATCCAGCTCAACCTGTCCAATCACATCTCTCAAGGTGGTCTGCGCCAAAAGAGCAGAGGCTGTGAAGTAATCCTTCACCTTCAAAACAGCCATCATCGGGTCCGTGACCCTGAAGTATACGATTGCGTCGACATCGACAGTGACGTTATCCTTTGTTATAATCCGCTGCTTGGGGACATCGAAGGTAACCAGCCTTAGGTCGATAATTCTTCTCCTGTCAATTACTGGCAGAATCACGACCACCCCGGGACCCTTAACACCTATAAGACGTCCTAACCTGAATATCACCGCCCTCTCATACTCTGTCACAACCTTTATCGAAGCCGACAATATGATGATCAGCAGCAGCAATATTAGGGAGAGTGGGAGAAGCAGGTCCGGAGTGATTATTGAAACAAATAACATGTTACTCGATGGAGACATGTCCATAGCAAATTTGCCACGTGGCTATATAAGAACATGTTTCCAAAACAATACAGACATAACTCCCAGTTAATACCCAGACTAGCTTTGACACCATGGGTTGAGTTAGCTTTTATACCGCTGCTGATTGAATTACAAACGGTAAAATGGAAGAGGAAAAAACACAGCCAACACCCATCCCCAGTGAGGTAGAACAGGTCAACCTACAGCAAATGGAGGAGGCGTTGAAGCAGGCGGGTGTGCCGCAGACACAGCTGAAAAGATACATAAAAGGTGTCAATAAGCTGCGACAGCTGGAAAAACAATATGGAAAACCGTTCCAAGTTCTCTTCAGAGAATATGAGAAGAGGTTCCGCGACAGCGTCAAACTCGAATACAGCATAAACGAGCTTCTGGAAAAACGGCGTAAAATCGAGGAAGACCTCCGCGTATACATGGAGCAGCAAAGGCTTACGTTGGAGACAGTCAACCGCGTCAACAACATAATCCGCAGCCTCGAGAAATACGGCGTAAACATAGGTCACCTTGAGAATTTGGCAAAAGTTGCCGCAAAAGTGTCCGAGACCGGCACAGACTTTAAACAGGTTTTTGAAACCTTTGCAAAGCTCGAGGAAGCTGAGAATAGGCTGAAAGAAACACAAGCCATGATTGAGGAAAACGAAAAAAGGCTAGAGGAGGTTGAGACCGAGCTACAGAGAAAGATTGCCAGGCTTAGAGAAGTTTCTGGGGTTGAGCCAGACATTGAGAAACTGAGCGAAACACTCAGCAAGCTTCGAACAGAGGTAGAGTTGCTTGAAAAAAGAGAGGAGGAGCTGAGGCAGAAAAACAACGAACTTGCTAGAGAGTATGAGGCGTTGCTTGGCTTCAGAACAGACACCGCCTCTCTGCTGAAATTGATTGAGGAAAAGAGGAACGAGCTCAACCGGTTGGATGAAGAGCTGGCGAGGGTGCGGGATACACTTCAAACTCTCGAGGAAGAAGTCGCGTCGGCTAGGTCATTGCTTCTGCTGCTTCAGAACCCGGAGCTGGTGAAGAAAGAGGATTTGGAGACACTTTCTAGGCAGCTGGCTAACCTTTCGAACATCAAAGCAGGTCAGATGCCTGAGCTTAAGGCTCTCGAGCCTTCGCTGCTTGAAAACGTTCGGAAACGGGTTGTTGAGCTGGTTATGCCAGTCATCAGGTCCGAGCTTGTCCCACACTGGGTTTTCGAGAAGCTTGAAAAAGAGTTTAAGGAGGTTGCCGCCAGAAAGGCTCAGCTGGAGGAGGAGAACGAGAGACTTAGGAACGAGCTCAACCAGCTCCGGGGGACCAAGCCGCAGACCGCTGTGCAGGCTGTTCCTCAGCTGCCGAGAAAATTCCAGCTCCTGAAAAAGAAAACCGAGCTTTCAACAGACAGCGGCATAAAGATAAAGCTAAAATGTGTTTACTGCCAGAACTCATCGCTGATGATTCTTCCAAACAAACAGGAGCTGGAGGAGGCAGCATCTTCAAACGATGTTCTTGTCACGACATGTGGTTCATGCGGCAAAGACATACCCATCGACCCACGGTTTTTGATAGACAGATTTTTCAAAGGGTGAGAAAGTTTGCGGAAGAGCCATCCTATCGTTCAGATGCTGAAATGGAAGACTCGGCTGCTCAGCGAGGAAGAGATCATCCAGATACTGTCTGCTATCGGTGGAATAGACCGTAACCCCTTTACGTTGACGGACTTGACTGAGAAGCTTCCCGACTCTATTTCTAAAAATGAGAAGAAAAGACGAAGTGTCTCCACTTTTCTCTCCAACCTGGTTGAGATCGGCTATTTGACGAAGCCGTCCGAACGCAAGTGGCTGAAGAACGCCTCCACCCTAAGCATATACCTAAGCCCGCTGTTGATAGAGCTTAACGACATGGAGCGCCATTCCACACAGTCTTCTGAAAAAAGCGAGCGTAGAATCATCCAGCTCGAGGACAAGAGATAATGCCGCGGAAACCCGCCGACCCTACCTCGCCTAGGTACAAGTCACGCCTTGGGTACGAAGGTGAATATAGTTTGCTGAGACGGTTTATTGAAGTGGAGGAGAACGGGTTTTACGCCGTGAGGACACCTGGCAGTGGAACAGGTAAGATGGCTAAGCCCGATATTATAGCGGTCGATAAAGGAGAGCTTCTGGCTATTGAGGTGAAGAGCAGCAGCAAGGATTATGCCGCCTTCTCCGCCGAGCAGGTGGGGAGGCTGCTAAAATTTGTGGAAAGGTTTATGATTGTTTGTCCACACTGCGGGGGCAAGATACATCCCAAGCCTGTGGCGGCTGTTAGGTTTGTGGGAAGAGGCTGGGAGTTCATAGACCTAAGCAAGTCGGAGCCAGGTTCAGGTCTCTTCGTGAGGTGGCGACCTGATGGTCGATGAACTGGACCTTAAGATATTGAATATTCTTTTCGAGGATGGTAGAGCTTCTTTCGCCGACATCGGGCGCAAACTTGGTGTTAGCGAGAATACCGTCAGGTTTCGTTTTCAGAAGTTGGTGAAGACGGGTGTTATCCGGAAGGTTACCGTGCTGGTTGACCATGTTAAGCTGGGGCTGAAGAACTCCGCCGCTCTGATGCTCAAAATAGACCCCACAAAAATAAACCGTGTATTGGATGAGCTAAAACAGCTGCGCGAAATCGCGAACATCTACCAGCTTTCAGGAGACTTCGACGCCATAGCAGTTGCCTACGGCCGCGACCTCGACCACATACGGGAAATAGTGGAGCAGATAAAAAAAATCCCAGGCATTATCTCGGTCAACACATTGGTAACCCTTAGGGTCGTTAAAACAGACACACGCTACGGACTCGTCTAACACGCCGCGACCTAACAATAAGCTATACCTTAAAACCCGTTACATCTCATTCTTCAATCTATCCTAAATGGTTCTGGCGGCCAACATACGTTAAGAGAATCCACTTTAGTGTCTACTGAATCACGATGTTACGGCAACTTTATACCTAGCATAGGGATATATGGCTGGTTGTTGTGTGTTGGATGTGGTTGTTTCACCGCTGGTTGCTGTGCGTGAACATGAGAGGTTTCGCAGGCGCTGTGTAAACCTAGTTGCTAGTGAGAATGTTCTCAGCCCTGCGGTGCGGAGAGCTCTCGGGTCAGACATGGGTTCGCGGTATTCGCTTAGGCCTGAGTTCTACGGCGGCACAAGGTATATTCAGGAGGTTTGGAGACTGGCTGAGGAGCTTGGTCGTCTGGTTTTTGGAGCGGAGTTCTGCAGCGTGGCTCCTCTCTCCGGTCACGTGGCTTTGATGATGGCTCTTTACGCATGTGTGCCTCGTGGAGGTAAAATCGCTTGTGTTGACCCGGGGTTCGCAGGCTACCCGGGCCTAGAAATTGACAAGATTCCACAAGTAATGGGCTATTCTGTTATCAAATTGACGGAGAAGGAGCTTTGCATCGATGTGGAAGAGGCTGTCGAAATGGTTTCGAGAGAGAAGCCTGATGCCGTGGTTCTGGGCGCGAGCCTGATTCTATACCCCATGCCCGTACGGGAACTGGCTGAAACAGTTCACAACTACGGAGGAGTTGTAGTCTACGATGCCTCGCATGTCCTCGGCCTCGTCGCCGGAGGAGTTTTCCAGCAGCCTCTCAAAGAGGGCGCGGACATCATGATCGGCTCAACACATAAAAGCTTCTTCGGCCCACAAGGCGGCATAATATTAACAAACGACACACATCTCGCCAAGAAGATTGAGGAAAACACTTTCCACAAATTCGTCGACAACATTCATTTCAACAGAGTGGCCGCGCTCGCCGTCGCCCTCGACGAGATACGTAGACACGGAAAAATGTATGCTACACGGGTTGTGGATAACGCGAGGACGTTGGCCGAGTCTCTTGAAAAAGCGGGGCTGAAGCCTTTCAGAAACAGGCTAGGCTACACCTTCAGCCACCAAGTCTATTTACCCTATTCGGTTGACGAGGCGGCCCATGTCTGCAACGTACTTGAGAAGAACCACATCATCGCAGACATCGGTGTAAGGTTTGGAACATGCGAGGTAACTAGAAGAGGGATGGGTTTGAGGCAGATGGGGCAGATAGCCAAGCTTGTATCCTCGGCTCTCAGGGGCGAGGATGTGAAGAGGGATGCTGTGACGCTGGCTAACCGGTTTAAATCCATCAAATACACATAAACACAGCCGAGAATGAAAGCGAAGGCTGTCGCACATCCTATGGAGGGCCTGGTCAAATACCATGGGTTAAAGGACTGGAGGCTGAGAATACCCTATCACGACAGTATTTCTGTCAACCTCAAAGCCTTCAACACCGTGACGGAAGTTGAGTTCGGCGATTTTGAGGACTCGGCGATGGTCGACGGGGTAGCTCTTGAGGGGCGGGAGCTGGAGAGGGTTAAGGCGGTCATCGACCATGTCAGAAAACTCGCAGGCATAGAAGCAGGGTTCAGAATGGTTTCCCGCAACTCGATGCCTAAGGGAAGCGTGAAAGGCCTAGGGTTTAGCTCATCGGCCGGAGCGGCTCTCGCGGCCGCCGCATACAGAGCCGCTGGGCTCGATAAGATGTATGGATGGGATTATAGGCTTGTTTCCCGGATTGCGAGGAGACTGGCTGGATCCGCCTGTAGAAGCGTGGTTGGATGGTATGCGAGATGGTTTACAGGATTCTCTGACGAAACCTCCTACGCCGTCTCATTCGCAGATGAAAAAGACCTCGACATCAGGATTGTGGTTGTGCCCCTGAGCCTCGGCTTCAGGACAGAGGATGCACACCGAGAAGCTGAGTTATCGGCATTTTTTGAGGCAAGGGTGAAAGCTGCTCAGAAGAGATGCGACATGCTGGAGCAGGTTATTAAAGACGGTGATTTTACAGGGTTTGGTCAACTTGTTGAGCTTGACGCGCTTGAGCTTCACGGCGTCACCTCGACAGGGCCCTCGAGGATGATTTTAGCAACCAAGGATAGCATGCGCATCGTTGAGCTCGTCCAGGACATGAGGAGAGAAAATGTCGAGTGCTATTTCTCCATGCAAACCGGGCCAACGGTCTTCATCAACTGCCTACCCGAAGACTCTGAATACGTCGCCACAAGGGTAGCGGATGCAGGCTACCGATGTGTAGTCTCAGAGATAGGTGGCCCTGTCAAGACAGAGTAGAAATTATATTGAACCCTTGTGGGCTTTATTCAAGGTGGTAGGATGGTTGAAATTTCCGAGGAGGATATACCTTTTTTCGCAGAGGTCACTGCAGGCGGAAGAATAACCATACCGGAGGAGATTAGGAAAATTTTTGAAATCAAGGATGGTGACTCTCTTCTCTGCAGAATACGGATAGTTAAGCGAAAAAGTCAGGGAACCGACCAAAAAACTTAGAGACGCAGACCGAATGCTGCCGCAAACCTCTCAAACCTCTTATACTCCATGAGAAATTCCAACCCCTTCTCAGTCAAGACATACATCGTTTCGGAGTTTTCAACACGCTCCACTAACTTTTTCTCCACAAGCATGTCAAGATACTTGACCAGCCTGTCATAGGATAGGTTTGCGTCCAAAAGAATCTTGGTGGGCTTGGCATGGCCCTGCTGGTTGATTGACTCGAGGATGTCTGCGATAATCTTTGTCTTGGACCTATAGTCTTTGACCATCCAAAAGCACCGAGAGAACGGCGGTCAAAAACAGTATGAGCGATAGGAGCTGGGTGAACTGAGCCAAAAAGTATATCGCAAAAGATAGCGGTAGCAAAAGGAAGAGGAGGTGGCTGAAGAGAAGCAGCGAGAAGCCCAGCAACACGTAGCCAGATCCACCATACACCCTGTTCCTGGCCAGTTGATAAACCACGAAAGCGAGGAGAAGAGCTGAAACGGCTTCAAACAACGGGTTATAGATAATCACGGGAGCTACTGCGAATAGGCCTTCAGCCTCTTTTTTTGAAGATGGGTAGGAGCTGTAGAGATAGAGAAAGACAACGTAGCCGCTTATTCGGACAACGGAGTAGACAAGCTCCTGTATTTGCAGCACCACCGTGGGAAAAATTCTGAGCCTTGGAGGGGTTGTCATGGGAAAGTTGAGGGCCCAGCTCGTCAAAGCCACGCGGATGAACATGGCCAGCGCCATCAGCAGAAACCCGAGAGCAAGGAGCGTTAGGGAGCGGGAGCCTGTTCTCCGTGCCGCCGCCAACGCGACCGCGAATATAGCAAGGCTGATGAAGAAGCTTATCGCCTCAAAAATTATGTCAAGCCTAACAATTATCGACAACATGGGAAAAATAGAGGGTTTTAGGCGGCTGTCCCGCGTCTAAGCTGGGGCTGTAAGGCAGTGGCTTCAAGGCCTGTGGTGAGGTCTGTTATTTGCTTGGCGTAGGATACTGTGTAGGTTGCGCCGTTGGGCATGGTTGCTGTTACCGTGACCACGACTATTCGGACGTTGTCGCCTATGTTGAGCTTGTCCTCGGCGAAGAGTTTAAAGAATGTGACTGTCTGGCCGTTCACCTGCCAAAGCCCCGGAGCAGCGATACGCGTGACACCGCTCGATGAGCTTACTTCGATATACCGCCAATCAGCGTCAGACAACGTGCCCTCCAGAAGCGTTTCAGAGGTCGTCACCTGCGTCTGGTTTCCCCATCCATGGCCCCCTCGTACACCATCGCCCCATCCGAATCCTCCACGATGCATAGGCGCCTGCGCCAGCGAATAAGCCGCTCCAACGCCTGCGACGACAGCCGCCAGCGAGGCTAACACCAACAACCCAACAACTGCTTTTTTCATCAACAATAACATCCAGTGTCGGATATAAAAGGGGGATGTATGAATGGTCTATCAGACGAGAAACTCTTTGAATATTTCGTCGAGGGAGACTATTGTTCTTCCGTCGGATGTGGCTATGGTTTGTTTTGATGGGTAGTTTGTTCGGTAGTCTTTGATGTTGGCGGATATGCGTTCCTCATAGCTTGGGATAAACTTGTTCTGGTAGAAGACGCCCACCGGTATTCGGTCACCCCATTCAAACGACTTTGCAATTGCTTGGAGCTTCTTGCTGTTTACTTCTTCTGGGTCGTTTGACTTGACCTCGCCGTCGTAGCCTGTGTCCTCGAGTTTATAGATTCTGGGAAGAGGTTTGCCCTCAACTATTCTATCCTCGCCTCCGTACCATTCCTTTGTCATAATGTCGTTGTATGTGGGACATGGCTGGAGAACATCTATGAAAGCCGAGCCCTCGTGCTGGATACCTTTCTTTATCAGCTCCTTAAGATAACGTGTGTCATAGGCGTATCCACGGGCGACGAAGGTGTAGCCGCTGACCACAGCCAAGGCTATTGGGTTAACGGCGTCGTTGACGTTTGGCTTCGGAAGAGACTTGGTCTTCATGCCGCGGGGCAGCGTAGGAGATGCCTGGCCCTTGGTCAGTCCATAGACGCCGTTGTCGAACAAAACATAGGTGAAGTCAACGTTTCGACGACCTGTGTTTACGAAGTGTCCAGCTCCTATTCCGAGCCCGTCACCGTCTCCGCCCACAGCAATCACCGTAAGAGATGGGTTGGCTAGTTTGGCGCCCAAGGCGAAAGGCAGGACTCTTCCGTGAAGGGTGTGTATTCCGTATGCGTTTATGTAGTGAGGTGTTTTACCTGAGCATCCTATACCCGAGAAAACCGCTACTCTGTGAGGCGGTATCTGAAGGTCGGCTAAGGCCATCTGTATAGAGGAGAGTATTCCGAAGTCTCCACATCCCGGACACCAGTCATTATGCACTGGAGTCCTGTAAGAAACAATCGAAAGCCTTGTTGTCATCTCCTATTTCTCACCCCCCGCTCCTCTTAACTATTCTGGGTGTACCCTTTATCACAGCCTCGCGCAACCCGTCTCGCACCTCGGAAAAGGAGAAAGGCCGTCCATTGTACTTGACTATGAGATGGTCTGTGTGAATCCCTGTCCGCGCCTTGATTAGGGTCGCGAGTTGTCCAGTGAAGTTTTGCTCCACCACGATTGTCCGCTTGTATTGAGGTATGAGGTTTTGGAGGAATCTTGTCGGGAACGGGTTTAGGACCTTTATTTGCGCGAATGCGAAGCGCAGGCCCTCGGACGCCAGATAGTCTACCGCGTCTATGATTGCGCCTTTGGTAGAGCCCCAGCTCAGCACCAGATACGGGGCGTCATAATCACCGTAAAGAATTACGCGCTCGCTGTCAGGTATCTCAGCATCAGCTATTTCGAGCTTCTTCATACGTTTCTCCATCATCCTGTCTCTCGTCGAAGGCTCTTCGGTTATGTGGCCCAGTTCGTCATGCTCGTCGCCTGTGTTCCAGAAAATCCCGTTCTCCACACCCAATACAGTTCTGTATGAAATGCCGTCCTCCGTGAATTTGAACCGCTTGTATTCTCCTAGGGAGTTGTCCCAGGAGGTTACTAGCTTTCCTCTGTCTATTACGATTTTGCTCAAATCGAAGACGTCTACGGTCATGGTGCTGTTGGCCAGTGCCTTGTCAAGTATGTGGATTACAGGTGTCTGGTATCTCTCTGCGTAGTTAAACGCCTTAGCCACGTCGTAGAACGCCTCCTCAATATCGCCAGACGCTATAACTATCCGCGGAAACTCTCCATGGCCACCGAAAATTGAGAAGAGAAGCTCACCCTGCTCATGCCGCGTCGGCAGACCTGTGCTCGGCCCCCCACGTTGATACAGTGTTACAACGATGGGTATCTCGTTCATCCCCGCATATCCTATGCCTTCGACCATTAGGTCAAAGCCTGGGCCTGAAGTGGCTGTCGAGGCCCTTGCTCCTGCTAGCGCCGCTCCAGACACCATGTTCACAGCCGATATCTCGTCCTCGGTCTGTACTACAACTATTGACCCATGGCCGTCGAGCTCCTCCATCTCCTTAACATGCGGATACTCTTCCCGAAGGTTGAAGACCATATGGTCCTCCAGGTAGACACTTTCGTCGCTGGCGGGGGTTATGGGGTAGTAGGTTTGGAAACGGCATCCTGCGGCTATTTTGCCCAGTGCAACGGCTGAAGTTCCAGAGATGAAGAGCTGCTTCTGCTTTGTTTTCGGCTCCACCCTGTATGGGAAGTCGCAGGCGAAATTGTTCATGACGTATTCGTGGGCGGCCTCTGCTGCGATTACGTTGGATTTGACGACACTGGCCTTGGCGCGGAAAACTTGGCTAAAAGCTGTCTCGAGATGTGTTAACGGGATGGAGAGAAGGGTCAACGAGGCTCCTACGGCAAGCGTGTTTGTCATCCTCGCCAACGCGCTCAGCTGTTTCTCACCAGTCTTGTCGCCGACTTTTTTCAGAAGCTCCATGTAGGGAATTGGATAAAGTCTCACCCCGTTCCTACGTGCCACTTCAAGAACATCCCCAATTGTATCCCCTACACCCTCCTTAGAAAGCCTCATCTGAATTCTCTCCAGCACAGGTTTCTCAAGCGTAGGTATGGATGTTATCTTCTCCCCGACAGCCAAAGAGTCATAGATTATCCCACCGCCTTCAACAACTTCCCACGCATGTCTAACAACAGTCTCAGAGTCGAAGGTTGCGAGTAGATGCACCTCATCCATGGTGGAGTGAACCTTCCCATCGGATATAACCACCGAGAAATAGCTGTGCTCACCCTTGATGTTGGAATAATATTCCCTCTTTCCAAAAACATACAGCCCATATGATGCAGCGGCTCTGGAGAACACGTTAGCGGAGGAGTCGACTCCGGTACCTTGTGCTCCCCCTATCATCCAAGATATTTTAGTGGATGCCATTGCCTCGGGTTGATACTTTCCCTTGTCTTATTTAACTATGTTACCGCTACTTATTCGATTTTTATTTTTTCTCCGCGGGGTTTGGACGCCTGTTTCTTGGGAAGAGTGACTTCGAGGACGCCGTTGTTGTAGGTTGCTTTCACACCTGTTGTCGACACCTCTACCGGCAGTTCAACCTCCTTGTAGTATTTTCTCTGTTCTGTGTCCACTTTGATTGTAAGCATTTTCTCGTCGACTGTAAGGTCTATGTCCTCTTTGCGAACACCCGGTATCTCCGCTACAACTTTGACGTTCTGGTCCTCCTCAAAAACGTCTACAAGCGGCTCTCTCTCAGGCCGAACCTCCACTCCCCGTGGCAGAGCACCGGGCACCACGTTGCCGAACTGGCGGATGACAGGTTTACCGTCGGGGCCTATTGTTATTGAGTATCCGTATATGAATGGGCCGTATTGTCTTCTAATGCCTTCGGGTGTTCTAGTTTCCTTCACAAGCTCTTTGGGGACATACTCCATCATGCGGCGCATCTCCTCCATAATCTCCCTTTGCATCTCCTCAAACATGCGGTCAAATTCCTCGAAGAAGCTGAACCTTCTCCGTCTTCTTCCAAACCATGAGTCGCTGGACATACCGATAGATATTTTACAAAACCCATATAAAAGTATTCCAAAGTCGGTGAGCAAAACGTGATAGAGCTTTTGGCACAGTCCGCCGCTTTCGCCTTTATCGCCGCATGGCTGATGATACATTATGTTCGTGAAAAATCGTTCAACTCAACGCCTGCGCTGCCGCGGGTTGATGGCAAACCTGGGGGAAAGGTGTCGATAATTTTGCCCGTTAGGAATGAGCTGGCCTACATTCATGATTCGGTTCGGACTTTGCTGAGTCTGGATTATGTTGAGAAGGAGGTTATAGTGGTTGATGATAATTCGACGGATGGTACGTGGGAGGTTGTCGAGAAAATGGCTGTGGAGGATTTGTTTGTTGTGCGGGTCGTGGGTGATGAGGAGGGGTGGATGGGTAAATGCCGCGCCTGCCACATAGGATATCTGCATTCTCGGGGCGAGTGGCTTCTTTTCACCGACGCCGACACCGATTTCGCTCCAACAGTTTTGAAAGATGCTGTACAAGCCGCTGAAGCTTTTGGACTTGATTTTCTCAGCCTCTACCCAAGGTTCAGGTTTAGAAGTTTTCTTCACAGAGCTGCTATGCCGGTTCTCTTGACAGGGTTCTATCTTTTCGGCAAGCCTCATCTTGTTCATAGCGGTAGGTCAGCTTTCGCCTTCGGGAGCTTCATGCTGTTTAGGAGAGGAGCTTATGAAAAAATCGGTGGCCATACAGCTGTTCGAGACGCTTTGCTGGAAGACAGAGCCTTGGCTCTACACGCTCGTAGCCATGGCCTCAGGATGGGTCTTTTCAGAGCGTTAGATAGAGTGACCGCTTCATGGAACGACGACTCCCGCTCACTCTGGAATGGTATGCTTAGGATATTCATGCCGCTGGGCATCATTAGCCCCGTGAAGACTCTCTCAGTCTTCATAACACTTACCGCCATATGTTTATTGATTCCCGTTTTGAATATGCTCACTGGTTCTTATCTGCTTCTCTCAACGGGATATGTTGTGGCTGGTGCTGTCGTGGGGTGGGAGGCTCGTCGCCACGCGGCGAGTTTTCTCAACGGTTTGCTGTGGCCGATTGGGGTAGCGGCTATCCTCGCCGCAGCAGGCACAGCTTTTTTGAAGGCTTGGCTTAACCCCACCATACGCTGGAGAAACCGTGTCTACACAGTGGCCAGAGGTGAGCTGCATGAAAAAATCATCTTCACTTCTTCATGTAAATAATGCTCTCCCGTGACTCGCCTATTTTCCTCACACGGTCAACAGCTGCAACCCGCTTGTTAACGGCGACAATCCTCTCCACAAATAGGCCACATCGCTCAGCTATATCCGACACCGCGACATCCACCTGGATGACTCTGTCGGGGAAAACACCTCCCCCAACCACCATAACAGCGGCTCCACCGGGCCTCAAAATCCTGTAAACTTCTCCGCACACCTTCTCCATGTCCTCAAAATACAGCCTGGCGACTAAAGGAGCCTCTTCCTCCAAAGACGACAACTCAACATCTTCAGGCCTCATAGATAGATAAGACCTAAGACCCGTGTGGCTAATATGCGGAAAAAAGATTTCATACTCGGGCCAGTAGCAGCGTGTGTACTCGATTTTGTTCAGGTAGGGAGGGGATGTTATCACAGCGTCGACAGACTCGGTCTCGACGCTTTCCATACGACGTGCGTCTCCCAGCATGGCTTTGGCGGACGCGTCTGTCAGGGGATGCTTCTCAACATCCTCAATCATTTTGTTAACCGTAATTCTGTAGGCTTTTCTCAGGGAAGGTATGCGTGGCTTGTTTTTGACAATTTTTATCACCGCTCCATCGCGCATCATGTAAGATGATTTCTCGGCTGCGACCATCAAGGCGAGTGTGAAAAAATCCCTCACCTCCGCATCAGGTATTTGGGAGACGAGGTTCTTGAAGAAAAACAGGTCTTCCAACACGGGTTTGGGATAGAGATTTCGGAGAAACCCTGACACATTCACCTCCGGCTTCTCAAACTTTACGGAAAAAATTTCATCCCTAACTCGCCGGAGTTCATCTACGTCATAGTCCCGAAGCTTGACCACTGATATGAAAACAAACAAGGGGGATACATCAAGGCCGATTGAGTTGATTCCAAGCTCTCGACAGGTTAGCAGGGTTGTGCCCACACCGAGAAATGGGTCAAGAACAAGGTCGCCCCTGGATAGCTTCAGCTGATTGGCTACGAGTTTGACGAATTGTGAAGAGAAACCTTCTTTAAAGAAAAAACCATCTGTGACGGGGCAGTCGCATATTTGGCTTAAAAGTCACAAGTTCTCCGAGGTCATATCTCTCCTCGATGACGTAACGACTCATTTTTTCACCATCTCTATTAGTGCTTTCACGAAAACATGTAGGTCGCCTGGCCCCCTTGATGTTATCAGGTTTCTGTCCACAACTACGGGCGCGTCGTGGTAGACTCCTCCAGCGTTCTCCACATCATCCTTGATGGCTGAGGCTGAAGTTAGCTTGAATCCTTTGAGGACCTTCGCCGAAATGAGTAGCTGCGGGCCGTGACATATTGCGGCGACCGGTTTCCCAGTCTCGAAGAAACGTTTAACAAATTGCACAACCCTCTGGTCTCTTCTAAGCCTATCGGGTGCCCAGCCGCCCGGTATTATGAGGCAGCTATATTCCTCAGGCTTAGCTTCCTCAACTGATTTATCCGCTGTTATCTCGATACCGTGTTTACCTCTGTATGCTTTTCTATCGGGCCCCACAATCTCTACCGCATAGCCCTCCTCCCTCAAGCGTATCAAGGGATAAAACAGCTCCAAGTCCTCGAACTCGGGACCAACCAAAATAACGGCTTTCATCTCAACCATGAAGATTCCTACTCCTCGTATTATGGTTGAAGTTACATGCTTATATAGGTCTAACACAGAGTTGAGGTTGATGCCGACCGTTGAACAGGTTATGGAGGCTCTGAAAAACTGCTACGACCCCGAGATACCCGTAAACATAGTCGACCTTGGGCTTGTTTACGATGTCAAGATTATTGATGACAAGACGGTTTATGTCAAGATGACTCTGACGGCGCCGGGATGCCCCGTTGGAGCCTTTGTTGCCGAGCAGGTGAAAGAGGCGATTATGACGCTTGTGGAGGGTGTTGAACGCGTCGACGTCGACATAGTTTTTGACCCGCCGTGGACCCCCGATAGGATGAGTGACGAGGCGAGGGAAATTCTGGGCTTAGTCTAAGTTTATAACAACCTTGGAAACCGTTTTTCAACAGCATGGCGTCCTCTCCAACTATACAGGAGAAGTCTTGGAACCCACAGTTCGAGAAAGAAATTTTACGGCTGTGGGAGAAGGAAGACCTTTACAGGTTTAACATAAGATCGCGCAGGAAAAAATTCGTCATAGATACACCACCACCCTATCCCAGCGGTCGGCCATGGCACATAGGAGCCGCTGCGCATTATAGCCAAATCGACATGATAGCTCGCACAGCCCGTATGATGGGCTACATGACGCTTTTCCCGATAGGAATAGACCGCAACGGCTTACCCGTGGAAATATACACCGAGAAAAAATACGGCATCGCTATACGCGACACGCCACGTGAAAAGTTCATCGAGCTATGCAAAACTTCTCTAGACGAGCTCGAGGCCGAGATGCTGGAGATAATGAAGCGGCTTGGACTTAGCGGCGACTTCAAGAACCGTTACCGCACCGACTCTCCGGAATATAGGCGCTTTACACAGAACACATTCATCAAACTCTGGAAGAACGGCCTCGTTTACAGGGCCTCGAGGCCAAACAACTACTGCCCTATGTGTGGAACAACTATCGCGGACGCCGAGGTTGAATACGAGGATTTGCCTTCAACACTGCACTATGTCAAGTTTCCGCTCGAGAATGGAGGATACATTCCCATAGCTACCACGAGACCCGAGCTCATACCCGCGTGCGCAGCCGTGATCTACAACCCCGCTGACAGCCGCTACGCCCACCTCGAAAACAAAACCGCCACCACCCCCCTCTTCGGAGATAAAGTGCCTATAATCGCTCGTCCCGAGGCTAAGCCGGACTTTGGAACAGGCGCGGTCATGGTCTGTAGCTACGGCGACCACACCGATGTACGTCTCTTCAGAGAGCTTAAGCTGCCTGAGAAAATAGTTATAACATTGGAGGGGAGAATGAATGAGAACGCCGGATTCCTAAAGGGGCTGAGGGTTGAGGAAGCACGCAAAGCAATCGTGGAGAAACTAATAGATGCGGGCTATTACATCAAATCAGAGAACATAATACACTCTACACCAGTATGCGAAAGAAGCAAAACACCTATCGAGATAATACCCATGGATGAATACTACCTAAATCAGCTGGATTTCCTCGATGACTTGAGAAAAATCGCGCATGAAATGGAGTTCCTGCCTGAGCATTCTCGCCAGCTTCTGCTCAACTGGATTGACTCAGTCTCAATAGACTGGCCTATTTCGAGGCGAAGGTACTACGCTACTGAGGTCCCTGTTTGGTACTGTAATTCATGCGGGACACCCGTTTTACCCGACGATGGGCAATATCATCAGCCTTGGAGAGAGAAGGCTCCTGTTGAACGTTGTCCCAAATGCGGCTCAACATCATTCAGAGGTGATGAGAGGACATTCGACACATGGATGGACTCGAGTATTTCGCCGCTATTCGTGATAAGCGACAGAAAAACGGGGAAAATTCACGAGAGTCTATATCCTGTATCCATCAGGCCGCAGGGGAAGGAGATTGTGCGAACATGGCTCTATTACACCGTGCTCCGGTGCTATCTATTGACTGGGAAGAGGCCGTTTAACAAAGTTTGGATAAGCGGCCTCGGCCTGGATGAGCATGGTGAAAAGATGAGTAAGAGCAAGGGAAACGTGATTGACCCGATGCCCATCCTCGAAAAGTATGGTGCGGACTGTTTCCGCTTCTGGAACGCTCAGGAGGCGAGTCTCGGAGAGGATTTCAGGATATCGGAGGCACGGATTGCCAGCGTGGGCAAATTCCTCTCTAAGCTCTGGAACCTCGCAAAATATGTTTCAATGTTTCCGAAGCCCAGTAGAGCCACGCTTACCCCAACGGATAGATGGATTCTCGCAGAGCTTTCGAAAACAGTTGAGACCTGCCTCGCCGGCTACGAAGGCTTCAACTTCTTCATCCCCTCAAACGAGATACGCCGATTCATCTGGAACATTTTTGCCTCTCACTATGTTGAGATGTCGAAGCCACGTGCCTACGGGCAGGGATTCACTGAGTCTGAGCAGAAATCAGCCTTCTACACCCTGCACACAGTCTTGCGAACAACGCTTCTGCTACTTGCGCCAATTACACCATTCATAACAGACTACATCTGGAGAAGGCTCTACGGCGGGAAGAGCATTCATCTGGAGCGTTTCCCAAAACCCGCATGGCCGAAAACCCTCACAAAATACACTGAACCACTCACAGAGTTTAACTCAGCCGTCTGGGCAAAGAAAAAGTCGCTCAACCTCTCATTAAGGGATGAGATAAGTTACGAGATTCCAGCCGAGCTGAAGATTTTTGAGAAAGACCTGCGAGCCATGCACAGGATAGTGGGTTGAACACGCCTGAGTTAACCGTCGGAGCATTCATCATAGACGATAGTGGCAAGCTTCTTCTTGTCGTCAGCCCAAAATGGGGATACCTCTACTCGATACCGGGCGGCCATGTTGACCATGGGGAAAAGATTTTCCAAGCGGTTGTGAGGGAGGCTTGGGAGGAGGTTGGGCTCAAGGTCAAACCTGTACGGGTCATCGCTGTGCAAGAAGTGATTAATCCACGGCATTTCAAGTCCCGTCGGAGACATTTTGTCTTCGTCGACGTCTTATGCAAAGCTCTAAACGACAGGGTTTTGGTCGACGGTGAGGAGATAGTTGGATACATTTGGAAAGAGCCGGGTCATGCATTTGAGCTTCCCATGGAGAGTTACACAAGGCGGCTCGTAAAATTCTATGTCCACAGCAAGGGCGATTCTATTTTGTTCGCTTTAGACGGCTGGCGACAAGTGCTAAAACAAGAACAGCGACAGCTAAGGTGGTTGCTGTGAACTCGTTTTCTCTACCTAACAAGCTTGGGATGGATATTAGGTATGAGAGTGATGAGGATGACCCTATCAAGACAACTTTGGTTGACCAACTGGGAATGTATAGAACAATCTCGAGACCTCCGCCCGTGACCGCAAGAAAATAGGCTGGCTTATCTAATTCGCCCGACAGCACCTCAGACACCGATGTGGCGAGTTTGGCGGGCTCTCCGTCGACTCGGACAGAAACATCCCGTGGGAAATATTCTCGTTGAATAGATTTGTCTACATCTAAGATGATTAGCCGGCCTTGCTCAGACGAATCCGATGACAGAACAAGTCTTATGAAGCCGCGGTCAAACCCCTGTTCGACGACCTTTACATCGTACTCGGTTTTTTCAAGCTGTCTTTGTGTGTTTGTTTTTCTGAGGCTGAGTATGGCGCCGATTCCGATGTTTTCTCCCACTAGTAACTGTTTTTCCTGCTCAGATGGTTGAAGGTTTCTCTCTGACTCTTTTTGAATGATGATGGTGTTGCCTAGGCTGATGTAGATGCTTCTGGATAAGGTGGTCGTTTGGTTGCTGTATGTCCCTGTTTCCTGTGTTACATAGATTTTCACTTCCCCTCTGGATGTTGTCACCGTTGCTATGCTGACCTCCATCTGCCGCCCATCTACTTCGCCTCCCTTAATGACGCGAACATCAACCCCCCTACCCTTCAAAACATTCCCAACGGCCTCAACCAACACAGATGCCTTCGTGAACGAGTCCCGGCTCTTTCCTTCTAAAACTGCCACAGACTCCTGCTGAAGAAGCTGCTCAGCCGCGTCGAGAAGATAGGAGGCCATGCCCTCTAGCTTCTGTTCAAGCCTCAAACCATATATCTCGTCGAGGACCATCACTCCCTGTCTACCTGTCTGCGGGTCGGTTTGGTAAACGTTCCAGAGAAACTCTAGCAAACGTCTCAGAGTCGACAAGTCGCGGCTCTGCCCCGCTATCTGTACGTAGGAGGTGATGTTGGGAAGCTCGACACCTTCCGCGGAGAAGCTGGCTATATAGTCGGAAACACTTTTAACAAATGGTGTCTTTTCCTCAGCCCAAGAAATGGTGGCGGATAAGAGGACCATTGTTAACAGCAGTGTACATGTCGCCACCTTGGGTGCTCTGCTCACGTCCTTGTGGCTATTATCTAGCCCCTCTATATATTGGATTAATGTTCTAACAAGTTAGAGAGAAACATTTTTAGTCGGCGTTCTCGAAACTAGAGATACACCATGGGGCAGGAAGAAAACCTAGATTTAGTTAGTGGGTCTAAATCATTAGAACCAAAGGATGAGAAGCTCCTCTTTTACAGTTTGCTGAAGAACCCGGTTAGAAGGCAGATTATAACCCTCTTGAAGGAGAACGGCTCTATGGCCGCTTCAGACCTTAAAAAGCTTCTTGGTATAAGCGTCGGCACCCTCTACTACCATCTGGAGTTTATGCAGCCTTTCGTGGTCAAGACCGATAAGCGGAGATACCGGTTGAGCGAAAAGGGGCTTAGGCTGGTGGATTCGATGAAGGTCAGTGATTTTCTGGCGGAGACGAGTGTAGCCGAGCCTGCGGGAGTTAGAAAGTATGTTTACGCTTTCACCCTTAATCCTCTGCTTCAAAGGATTCAGCTGACAAACACCACGCTTGTCCCGGTTTCACTGGCCTCGGCCATGGTTTATCTTTTACTTTCATGGCGTCTTTCGAATAGTCAGCTTATTCTCCATTTTAGGCCAGTGGGTTTTCCTGAGTTGGCGCTTCTCTACGCCGTCGGAAACTTGGTTTTTTTGATTGTTTTGATGCTGGTTGCCGGTTTTTTGACGACGTTTAAAAAGGGTGGAGAGGGGCTAATTGCTGCGACGGTTCCTTTGGCTCTTACGCCATCCAACCTTCTTTTGACTGTTTTCGCTGTCTTCTCAGGTTTTGGGCTTCTTGGTAACGGTTGGTTCGGCACAGTTTCCTTCGGAGTCTACGTGTTTTTCCACGTTTGGCAGATGGCCGCGCTGGCAGCTGTGCTGGTGAGCGCAAAGGGCGTTAGCTGGGAGAAAGCCGTCGCCGCCGTTGTCGCCTTGTCCTACATCAGCCTGTTTCTTTCACAGAACTTATAAATTATGCATAGCGGAAGCGATTTCAAATGAGCTGGCGCGACTTCCTAAACCTCACGAAGCCTAAGATAACTCTTCTAAACATTTTCGCCGCGTCAGCATCATTCTTATCCGCTGAAGGGAGCCCAGCCAACATGATTCACTTACTGCTTGCAGGATATCTTTCTGTCGGCGGCGCCAGCGCCTTGAACCATTTTCTCGACGCTGACATCGATTCTAGGATGAGGCGGACATCGGGTAGACCCATTCCTGCGGGGAGAATAAGGCCTAGGACAGCTGCTCTGCTAGGTTCAATTATGGTTGCCGCCGCGGTTCTGTATTCCTATGTTATGTACAATCCGTTAACGGCAATCTTCATTTTGTCGGGGGCCTTGGTGTACGTGTTTGTATACACGGTCTGGCTCAAACGGAGGACTGTGTGGAACATAGTTATCGGAGGTGTTGCAGGGTCTTTTGCTCCTCTCGCTGGATGGTCAGCGGCTGGCCGTGAGATTGAAGCTTTACCTCTCTTCATGGCTTTGCTTGTGTTTCTCTGGACACCGGGCCATTTCTGGGCCTTGGCATCAAGAGCTGTTAAGGATTATTCAGCTGCAGGCGTACCGATGCTGCCTGTGGTCTACGGAGTGCAAACAACATCAATAGCGACACTAGTGTCCAACGTGATAGCGGTGGCTGCTGCCCTTCTCATGGCGACCTTGGTAAGCAACCCGCTCCTCTATCTAGTCATCGCGGCGCCTTTCTCGGCTTGGCTTCTCATCGAAAGCATCAAGCCATGCATAAAATACTCTCCATCAGCCGCTTGGAGAGCCTTCAAGATCTCCAGCCCATGGCTTTTCATCATATTTGCTGCAATCGCGGCTTCAACTGCTTTATAGCCTAACAGGTAGGTCGGGGTCATCAAGGTAGACATCTCCGTCGAGTGTCATGTACAGCTTGATGCAGCGAATTTCAACACCTGCCCGTCTCGCTTTTATCAACAGTGGCCTCATGTCGGGGTCCCCTTCGTCGCATGGTGTGAAAAAACGTGCATCTGGAAGAGCCGCCACGAAGACAAGGTATGTTTGACAGGTTGCCGCGATTTCGGCAAGTTTTTGGACATGTGTTCTTCCTCGAGTTGAGACTGTGTCAGGATACATCGCAGCGCCGTCTCGGCCGAGATAGGCCGCGGACTTTAGTTCTAGGAACGCCTTTTCGCCGTTAGACGACAGCAAATAGTCGATTCTGCTCCCCATAAAAAATACTTCTTTTCTGTATCCGCTGAATTTTTGGAGCCATGGTATTAGCCTACGATTGAATGCCTCTTCAAAGCATCTCGCTTGAAGCCTTGTGTCGACAACAGCGGCTAGACTGCCAACAATCACACCGGCGAGAACCCCAGCGGTCTTAGCGGAAGGCCTTGGAGTATAGAGGATTGTTGCACCAGGGTAGATAAGGTCATGCAGGCGTCCTGTGTTTGTTAGATGTAAAAAGACTTTTTCCCCGTTGTCTTCAGCCTCCACCAGAAACCTGTTAAGCCTGGTCAGGACTCTGGCGCTCCGGACCTCTGTTTTGAGTAAATGGATTGGTTTATCTTTTGTCAAGGGGTATGTAGCTTCGTGGCTCGGGGCCAACGTACACAGCGCGTGGCCTTATCAACCGGTTATCTCTCCAATACTCCAGAACATGGGCAAGCCATCCAACAGTCCTCGCAGCCGCGAAGAACGGTGTGAAAATTTCTTTACCTAATCCAAGCAGGTGGAAAACAGGTCCCGAGTATAGGTCGATGTTTGGAAAAATGCTTTTGCCGCCCATGCGCTTTATCACCGCATTTTCCACAGCTTCGGCAACTTGTAGCAGCGTCTTGTCCCCTCTTTTCTCGGAGAGCTGCTCCAGATATCTCTTGAATATTCTGGCGCGTGGGTCGAAGCTTCTGTATACACGGTGTCCAAAACCCATTATTCTCCTCTTGGCTGCAAGCTCGTTGGCCACGTATCCGTCGGCCTTGTCGGGAGAACCTATGGTCTGCAGCATCTCGAGGGCCCTCTCGTTGGCACCGCCATGCAGCGGCCCCTTCAACGCCCCTATTCCAGCGGAAACAGCCGAGTAAAGGTCCGACAAGGTAGAGGCCACCACGAGGGCCGCTGTTGTTGATGCGGGCAATTCATGCTCGGCGTGTAAAATGAACGCTACATCCATTATCTTTTCCTCAAGAGGAGAAGACTTGTTTCCTGTAACCATGTAGAGGAAATTTCCTGCGTGGGAAAGGTCGGACCTTGGTTCAACAGGCTCAAGACCACGGGCCAGCCGATAGGCTGTGGCGGTTAATGTAGCGACCTTGGAAATTAGTCTGGTGGCGGTTTTCATCCTTGATTCGTCGTCAGTTTTCTCGGCGTCCGGGTCAAAAAGCGATAATAGGTCTACCCCTGTTTTCAGCCAGCTCATCATGGGAGCAGTTCGGGGCAGGGTCCTAAGAACATCCACAACCTGTCGAGGAAGACTTCTCTCGGAGACAAGCATGGCGGAAAAATTCTCCAACTCAGTTCTTGTCGGCAATCTACCATGAAGTAGCAGAAAACAGACCTCCTCATACGATGAATATTCGGCCAATTCTTCGATAGAGTAGCCGACGTAGTAAAGCTTCCCCTTTTCACCATCGATGCTTGATAAACGGGTTTCTTTTATCGCGATGTTTTCTAAACCTTTTTCAACTTTCTCAAAGCCAGCAGTCACAGAGTTATGAATAGACGGTTCACAATAAATAGATGAATCACATGGCGTGTGAGAGCTTTTCTTTCACTATGTCACGGACTCGGCGGCGCAGCATTTTTCCCACGAGAGACTTGGGCAGCTCGTCCACCAGAATAATCTCGGATGGTCTCTTGTATTCGGCGAGCTTGCTATGACAGAGTTCATGAAGAGTTTTGACCTGTTCTGGGCCGTATCCAGGCTTCAAAACAACGGCGGCGACAATCTTCTCTCCTACAACAGGGTCAGGTATACCGACAACCGCCGCCTCTTTAACCGCGTCTGACTCATAGAGAACTTTTTCAATCTCTGCTGGAAAGACTGTGAATCCTTTGTGTTTGATGATGTCTTTGGCTCTCTCGGTGAAGTAGAAGTAGCCGTCGCTGTCCATCTGCCCCATGTCCCCTGTTCTCAGCCATTTTCTCCCGGCCTCGTAAAGGAAGACGTTGCTGTTATCTTGGCCAAGGTAACCCTGCATCACCTGTGGCCCAGATACGATAATTTCACCGACTTCGCCCGGTCCCAGAAACTCCCTAGTCTCCGGATTTATGATTGCGGCGAGAGTTGACGGAATAGGTATGCCGAAGGAGCCTCTTTTCACCTTATCAGGCGGATTCACATGCGTCACCGGCGAGGCCTCAGACAACCCATAACCCTCCACGATTTTTCTCCCGAACTTCTTTTCAAAATTTTCAGCCACCTCGGGCGGAAGCATGTCAGCACCCGAAATCACCATCTTGAGTTTAGGATACCTGAGCTGGTCTGCGAGCCTATGGTTAGACATTAGGTTGAACAACGTCGGGACTCCGGGGAAAATGGTCACATCATACTTCTCCAAATCTCTCATGAATTTCTCCAGCTCAAGCCTCGGAAAAACCACCAGCGTGTTGCCCATCAGCAGGCCGGCGCCCAGTATAACGCTCTGTCCATAGATATGGTAAAACGGTAGAAGAGCCGCGAAACGCTCATTAGCTTCATCAAGATAGGGCCTGATGAACTCATACATTTGGAAGATGTTGGATACGATGTTGTGGTGGGTCAGCATCACACCCTTTGGAAAACCTGTTGTGCCGCCTGTGAACTGAATCGAGGCGAGGTCCTTCTCCGGGTTGACATCGGCTTCAATCCTTTCAACAGGGCCAGATATCATCTCGACGTAGCTCATGATAGATGAGTTGCTTGGCAACTGTTTGGAGGGGATCTTCTTCAAAATTTTTCCAAGGGTTCTTTTGAGGGCGGGTAAATGGTCTGCTATGTTTGTGACAACAACGTGTTTGACAGTTGTTTCGCCCAGGGCACCCATCACCTCGTCTATGAATAGGTCTAGTGTGACGATTACCTTGGCTTCGGAGAGTTTGGCAAGTTCTTTTATCTCCTGACCTGTGCTGAGTGGATTGACTGGAACAACCGTGGCACCCGTCTTTAAGATTCCGTAGTATGAGACGATGAATTGTATGCTGTTGGGGAGGACTATCATCACGCGGCTTCCTTTACCGACTCCGAGCTTCCTTAGAGCTGATGCAAACCTGTCGCTGAAGTTTTTCAGCGCCTCGAAGGTTACCGGCGTGTCGAGAAAAATTGCCGCCACCTTTTTGGGATACTTTGAGCAGGTATCGTCAAATAACTGGTGAAGAGGAACAAGTGGAGCCGTTATGTTTGGGTTAACCTTGCTGTGGTAAAACCTTGTCCAAGGCCTACTGAGAACAAACTCTAAACCATTCATTTTCAACCCAATATCTACGGCTAAGTGCTTAAAAATCTATCGCGAAACCTTAAATGGACATCAGGCGCTGAAAAATGCATGGTTGAAATCGTTCACCAGCCCGTGAAGGAGCTTGTTATCATGGAGTATATCCGTTTTCCTTCGGCTGAGGAGCTTGTGCGGAACATGCTGCTTCCTCCGGGTCAGCCCGCTGTGCTTTACTGGGCTGAGGGGGTAGTCTTTCTCCCCATCCCTGTTCCGACTAACAACGCCAAGGTTGTGGAGGAGCTGTTGAACGGCCGCGTCTTCTGGATGAGCGTATCCTTCGCACCTATGGCGAACTATTCATCCATGCTTAGTGTCGAGAAAGGGCCCGAAGCCATGGTGATAAACGTGTCAAGAAGCAGTCTCCTGACACAGGTTGCGAGATGGCTCAAATCAAAGCTTTCGGCGAGCGAATAGGTCCAGAACCCAGTGGCTCAGCTTCGGTGAATAAGTCTTGACAACACGTTTGTTTACAAGCTCGACAAGGTAGCCGAACCTTTCAGCCAATTCTGAGACAGTTTTGTAGAGCGTGGCCCAGCCGCTCTCGTTTTCCGCAAGCTCATGAAAATGAATAAAGCCGCCCACATCCCTGAGAAGCTGTAACGCAGTCGGAAAATATTCCGCTGTTCCCCTGAAATAACCCATGAGAACCCTGTCTGCACATCCCCTTAGACCCATGTTGACCGCGTTTCTACAATCTGTATGAAAGGCAGTTACTTTATGCTCGACGTGGTTAAGCCTAATGTTCTTTACGAGATACTTGTAGGCTTCTTCGTTGATTTCGAACGAGTATACATGGTTTGCCGCCGATTTTGCGGCTGGGAGCGTGAACTGGCCCACACCCGCGAACATGTCCACCACTATTTCGCCAGGACGCGGCAGCCTCCTTATCCGGCGTCGCTCCTCAAAGTTTCCGAGAGAGAACATGAGACGGGAAGCGTCGAAAGTGTATACAATACCGTCCTCCTTAACAGTTGTAACGGTGTCGGGGCTGCCCGCAACATGCCGAATAACCGGAACCCGGAAAGGCCCTTCAATCCTCTCAATCTCCAGAACAGTCTCCACACCGTTATTTCTCATCATTATAACCCTAGCAAACTCTCTAAGGTCGATGTTGGAGCCTCTCGGCACCCTCACTATGGCTACTCTCCCGAGGAATTTGACGCTGGGCTTCACCAGTCAATGTTTTTGGCTGACGACCGTTTAAGCCTTATTAGCTGAGTTTTTCGCTGATGAGAACGTGAGCTCGGAGGCCAAGAAAAAGGGTGGAAAGGAGAAGAAAGCGCCTGAGAAGAAGGAGGAGGTTGTTGAGAGGGGTGTGATGGGTGTGGCCGCGCCTTCCCTCGAAGAGGTGAGAGAATATGTTAAGGGTGTTAAGGTTTTGACCCCGGCATCAATCGCGGAACGCTTCAAAGTTAGGCTGTCCGTTGCCAAGGCGCTTCTCCGCGACCTAGTCTCTAAGGGGTTGGTGAAAGAGGTGGTGGGAAGCAACAGATTAAGGGTCTACGCACCACTTATACAGACGACGACTGCAGAGGCGAAGGCAGCGGCAACCGAGGAGAAGCCTGCGAAGGCTAAACGTTCTTCGAAAAAATCCTCATCCTAGCGCCGACCCGAGCCTTTGATATTTCATCAGCACCTCTCCCCACGCTCCCTATCTTGATTGTTTGGCTTGGAGCGGCATGCTGTGAGAGCGCTATGCCCAGGGCTTGTTCAGGCGACCAGTAGAAAATATCTCCTTTCTCAAGTTTGGTGACAGATTTTTCCACACCCCTCCTTATCTCTGTTATGATGTAGACAGCGTTTTGCCATCTTGCAACAAACCCCTCAATTGGCAGCCTTTTCACAACCTCGTCAACGGTAAGCGGAGCCGCGAACCTGTGAAGCTCGCCCTCAACCTCCTCAAGCCCCTCGACATGGACAACAATCGGTATCCTCGCTCCACTCATTCTCCATACAGCTCCAATGTTCCTAAGTAGTTGGCGAGAATGGGCATAAGTTCCACACCCCTTATCCTGCCGAGGCCGCCGCACATGCAGCTGATCTCGTCAAACCTCGTGACACTGTCACCCCTCACATCGGGCCCCCATATCAAAACAGGCACAGGATCTCCCCGGTGGTCTCCAATCTCCGACGGCGTGGTGTGATCACCCGTCACCGCCACATAGGTATCGGAGCTCAGCTGCTCAAGCATCTTTCCCAGAGCTTCCCCGACCCTGTTGATCATCTCGGCTTTTTCTCGAGGCTTTTTGTCATGGCTCAGCGTGTCAGTAGCCTTGACATGCAGCAGAACAAAATCACGAGTCTTGAGCGATTCTATCACGGCATTAATTTTGTTTCCGAGGTTTGTGTTAACGGTTCCTGTAGCTCCCTCGACATTTACCACGTCGAAACCCGCCGCCCTGCAGACACCTTTGTAAAGTGCTCCGCCGGCGACGACCGCGGCCTTTAACCCAAACTTTTTCTCGAAGGGCAGTAAATTCGGTAGCCGTCCCGCTCCACGTGTCAGGATATAGTTTGCGGGTGGGAGATTTTTCTCACGTCTCTTGATGTTGATTGGATGAGTTTGTAGAATCTGTCTCGTTTTCTCCAAGAATTTTTCCAAGGCCTGTGCGGTTTTTATCGACTCCGGTGAATCGTCTAGTGGCATCGGTTTCTGGACTGTTGATGTTTTGCCGTGAGGGTCAACGTTTGAGACACGATGAGAGATTCCTTTGCCTCTCATGATTAGGACTCCTCTGTGTTCAACGGTGTGTCTAAAAGTAAACTGGACGCCGTCTATCTCCATCGTTTGTATGGATTCAGCCAGCTCTCTGCTCTCCTCAGTCGATATTCGCCCCGCTCTCCTATCAATCACAGTCCCATCCTCGGCCACTGTGGCGAAGTTGCATCGGAAGGCGACGTCATCAAGGCTCAGGTCAAGACCAGCGCCCAGTGCTTCAAACGGGCCCCGGCCGGTGTAGCAGGTGGACGGGTCGTATCCGAGAAGAGCGAGATGGCCTGTGTCGCTTCCGTTGGGAATGCCCCGGGCCACTACGTCAACCAACCCCGTCTCACCCTCGGCCGCTAAACGGTCCAAAACCCTATTGCGAGCATACTGTAACGGAGTCATGTAACCGAGGCTTCTACATCGTCTATCCCCCAAACCATCCAAAACAACCAGGACAGCCTTCATGAAGAATGAAGAGGGTTGACCAGCTATTAGTTTTTATAAGCCCGACAGCTTATTGACAGTGAGAAAAACTTGAGCCAACGCTACAACGACATCGAGGAGCTGCCCGGCGTATCGGCCAAGTTGGCTGAAAAACTTAGGGAGCTTGGATACTCGACGGTGGAGTCCATTGCGACTGCGACAGTTTCCGAGCTGGTGGCAGCCGGAGTTGACGAGGAACACGCTTCCCGTATCATCTCAGCGGCTCGGGAAGGAATTGAGATTGCTTGGGTGACGGCAAAGGAGCTGGCTGAAATCAAGACAAACATTGGACGCATTACCACGGGAAGCACGAGACTGGACCTCTTGATAGGAGGAGGTGTCGAGACACAAGCTATTACAGAGTTTTTCGGAGAGTTTGGGTCGGGGAAGTCCCAGCTCTGTCACCAGCTGGCCGTGAACGTTCAACTCCCCGTTCGACGGGGAGGACTTGACGGCTCAGCCCTCTACATAGACACCGAAAACACGTTCAGGCCGGAGAGGGTGACTTCGATGGCCAACAGCCTCGGACTAAACGCCGACGAAGTGCTTGAGCGAATCATCTACGCAGAAGCATACACAAGCGACCACCAGATTCTCCTCGTGGAAAAAGCGGACAAAATAATCAAGGAAAAGAACGTGAAGCTCATCATAGTCGATTCACTGACCTCTCATTTCCGAAGCGAATACCTCGGCAGACAACTTCTCCCCGAGAGGCAGCAGAAACTTAACAAGCATATGCATAAGCTGATAAGGCTCTGCCGAGCATTCAACATAGCAGCGGTCGTGACAAACCAGGTTATGTCAAGGCCTGACGACATTTTCAGCACTATGGCTGTATACCCCATCGGTGGACACATAGTCGGCCACACAAGCCATAACAGAGTTTTTCTGCGTAAGGTGGCGGGAAAACCTCTCCGCATAGCCAGACTTGTTTCAAGCCCCTATCTGCCAGAAGGTGAGGCCGTCTTCAAAATCACAGAAAGAGGAGTAGAAGACGTGGAGGCGACCGAGTGAATGAGTCTGGTCTCGAAAAAAGAAACCGAGGAGTTTCTTGAAACACTTTTTAGAAACAGGCTCACCGAAGCTGAACGCATCCTCCAGCAGCTCACTGAGAAATATCCCGAGGACTCACGCTACCTACATGCCCTACGCGGCATCTATCTAAGCTACGTGGGCGAGGATAAAGACTCGCTTCTACACACAATCTACACCAACGAAATCCATCGAAAAAACATAAGGAAAATCGCTGAACACTTCAAGACCTTGGAAGGTCTTCTCGGTTTAAACGATAGGTTTTTCCAAGCATGGCAGACCGTTTTGAGCCTCGTCGACAAGTTGCCCGAGCCGCAGAAAATCAAGCCCCAGCAAACAAGTTATACATAAGTATCCAAACGAGCAGAAACATTCCCGCGTATCCGCCGAGGCCGTTCAAGTAGGACTGGCGCCTCCGCAGTTTTTTATCGAACAGCCTCCAGAAGACCTCTGCGACAATCACATACAGGAGAGCGGCACCAATTATCAGGAGGTAGGTTATCAGGGGTGTTGGATTAGACGCCGCCAACCAAGCTGCCAGAACCCCATATCCCAGGCCTACGACAAACTTCGTCCAGTAGACAGCATCCAGCGCCATTTCAACCGTCCAGCTTCTACGCGACCCATGAATTAAATCTTGGCACTAAACCGTGGTAATGGAGGGTTGCCCGGGCTTAACACCTATGAGATTGGTGTTCTTGTCGCGGAGTGTCGAGACCGGGTTCTGGACTCCTATGTGAGAAACGTTTATGGTTTTGGCTCGAGGGCGATTTTGCTCAAGGTTTGGAAGCCCTCGATAGGGAGTGGCGAGCTTTGGCTGACGGCTGGATACTCCGTGTTTTACATTGATCAATCTGTTGAAAAAGAGTCTACCCCCTCAACTCACGTGCTCCAGTTGCGGAGAAAAGTTGTCGGCAAACGAATTACCGATATCAAGCAGGTTGGAGGAGAACGGTTGGTGACCCTTGGTCTTGATGGCTTCGAGCTTGTGGTTGAATGCATGCCGCCGGGCAACATAGTTTTAATGAAAGACGGAGTGGTGGAGTGGCTCTTAGAAAAGTTCGAGTCTTCGACTAGGATATTGAAGGTCGGGGAAAAATATCATCCCCCACCTGCTAAACACTCGCATACCTTGGGAGAAGCGTGGCCAGTTCTTCTCAAAGACCTCAACCCCAAGACGGGTGTCGTGGTCGCTCTGGCGCGTGACCTAGGTTTAGGAGGCAAGTTTGCGGAAGAACTCGTGGCAAGAGCAGGGTTGGACAAAAATAAGCGGGTTGAACAGCTCAGCGACGAAGAGGTCAACCGTCTTAACACCGTGTGGAGCGAGTTGATGCGTGAGCTTGAGCATCCGCGTCCGAGGCTTTACAGAAGAGACGGTGAAGCCATACCCTGTGCAACAGAGTTCCAAACTCTTAGCAGCCTCCAGGTGAGGGAGGTCGGCTCCTTCTCCGAAGCCGTTTTCTTGGCCTATCTCGAGGAGATGCAGAGTCTGCGTGTTCGAGAGGTCGAGGAAAAAGGTCGTAAGCAATTGGAGTCTTTGGCGAGAGAGAAGGGCTATAGGATGCACACCCTCGAGAATCTCGAGAAAAGAAAAAATGCGCTAGAGTTTTTCATATCAGGGGTTGAGCAGGCTTCGGCATTCTGGGAAACGATATGGCAGAAACCTGCCGAGGCCCTTGAAAAAATTAGGCAGACAACGGGTTTGGATGCAGAGATGCGGAACGGAAAAGTTCTCCTCACCAAAGACGGGTTGAAGGTCACCTTAAGCAGGGATACTTCGCCCGTGAAAATGCTCGGACCGGTCTACGAGGAGCTTAAGACAGTGAAGAAGGCGGTGGAGAAGCTGAGGCAGGAAATAGCTGAAATAGAGAAAAAGATGAACACCCTTAGCGGAGAATATGAGCCTAGTCCGACTGTCGTGGTCAAAAGGACCGCGTCAAAGCCAAAACCTTTCAGGGAATTTGTCACATCCGGCGGGTTCAGGGCCTTGTTAGGTAGGGACGCCCGCAGCAACATAATGCTCCTCAAACGACATCTAGGGGAAAATGACCTTGTTCTCCACACAGAAATTCCCGGCTCCCCCGCAGCCGTGCTGATAAACGGCGTCAAGGCCTCTGAAACCGATGTCCAGGAATGTGCCCAGATGGTGGGGTGCTATAGTAGAGCTTGGCGTGAAAACTTCAGCAACGTTTCGGTTTATGCTGTGAAGGCTGAGCAGGTTTCCTTCACACCGCCTTCGGGACAGTATTTGCCAAAGGGCTCATTCATGGTCTACGGCTCAAAAAAATTCTACGTCGTCGAGCTTAGGCTCGCCGCTATCAAGGGAGAAGATGATGTAAGAGTTGTTCCACATTTGACTGCTAAAAGGATGGGAATGCCTTTTGTGGAGATTAGGCCGGGTCAAGTGAAGTCCTCTGACGCCGCCAAGAAAATCATCACGCTACTGGGCTCGGATACCTCAGCGGAAAAACTTGAAGCGGTTGCTGCCCAGATTCCGTTCGGGCGATGCAGTTTAGTAGACAAGCTTATTAATCCACGATTAGATGGTTAGAAGGGATGGTGAAGCCTGCGACACTCGTTGAGGAGCTGAGGGTCAGGGACGTGATGTCAAGTCCCGTGGTCGAGGCTGATGCAGAAGCGTCAGCGGTTGAGGTCGCTGAGCTTATGAGGCGATACGGAATAGGAAGTGTCGTGATATCTTCCCAGGGTAAGCCTGTAGGCATAATCACCAAAACAGACTTGGTAACCAAGGTTGTCGCCAACGGAACAGACCCTAACACCGTGAGAGCCCGAGATATAATGACCACCCCGCTTCAAACGGTTGAACCAGATGTAACTATAGACGATGCACTCAGCAAGATGAACAAGCTAAAGCTAAGCCGCCTAGTAGTCGTTTACAAGGAAAGACTCGCCGGCATAGTCACGATAAAGGACATTCTACAGGTTACACCGGAGATACTTTCAATCGTGCGTGAGAAGCTGAGGATAGGCACCCCCGCGTCGGCGTCTAACCAGACAGTCGCCGAAGGTTACTGCGAGCTTTGTGGAGAATGGTCTGACTATTTAGTGCGTGTGGAGGACCAGCTTCTCTGCGAAGACTGTCGCATCGAGCTTGAGAGAAAAGGCGGCGCCTCGGTTTCGGAATGAAGTTTCTCCTCGACACCATGATGGGTCACATGGTTACTTGGCTCCGTTTACTGGGATATGACACTCTATATGTTAGAGAAGCCTCGGACGACGAACTGATTGAATTGTCCGTGGCTGAGAAAAGGGTTGTAGTCACCCGTGACAAAACGCTGGCTGCCAAGCTGAAGAAACTCGGTGTAAAAACAGTTTTGCTTGAAACCGTTGACACCGTTGAGACGCTGGCTAAAATAGGAAGTGAAACAGGTGTAGAACTGGTTTTCAACCCGCTGAACACCAGGTGCCCCGTTTGTAACACTTTGCTAGAACATTTCCAGGAAAACAGGGAACATAGATGGATTTGCCGCGGATGTGGAAAAACCTACTGGATAGGAGGACACTGGCGCAACATAACCAAAGTCTTGGAGAAGGTTAGGGCGACTGCAAGTGGACGATGAGAAAGGCGTGCAGCTTGTTCAGCTGGCACGGCGAGCTGTGGAGACTTTTCTTGAGACCGGGAACCTTGAGAAGGCTCCGGCGGCTGATTGGCTCATGGAGAAACGCGGCGTGTTTGTGTCTATCTATACATATCCTGATAAGGAGCTGAGAGGCTGCATAGGATATCCTTTACCAACTTTGCCGCTGGGCGAAGCAACCGTTCGCGCGGCGGTGGCCTCTGCGGTGGAGGACCCAAGGTTTCCACCTCTTTCTCCAGACGAGCTTCCTCACGTTGTCTTTGAGGTCAGCGTTTTATCCAAACCCGTCGAGATAGACGTCTCCAATAGAAAGAGCTTGCCCGACTTGGTTGAAGTGGGTGTGGATGGGTTGATTATCGAGACGCCCCTCGGCTCGGGGCTTCTTCTTCCACAGGTTCCCGTCGAATACGGCTGGAATGCCGAGGAGTTTCTAAGCCATCTCTGCATCAAGGCTGGGCTGAACCCGACCTACTGGCTTCACGGCAAGATGAGGCTGCTAAAGTTTACCGCCGATGTTTTTGCGGAGGAGCGCCCGGGGGCCCGGTTTCTCCTCAGAGGTTTAAGCCGGGAAAATGTTGATACACTTGGCTGTTTGCGGCATCGGGCTTGGGCATGCCACGCGCTCTTACGCGGTTGCTGAAGAGCTTTGGAGAAGAGGGCACACCCTAACCTTCTCCTCTTATGGACAAGGGTTCGAGTTTCTCTCGAAAAATGGATGCGAGCCAGCTCATGTTCCATCCGTAGGTTATGGAGTTGGAGTGGATGGAGCTATCTCAGTGAAGAAAACAATCGTCCACAATCTTTTCCTCCCGGTCAAGGTGGCTGCTCAGACATTAGCGGAAGCCTCCATCATAGGTGACGCGGATGTTGTGGTCTCCGATACAAGGGCCTCGGCAACCCTCGCGGCGAAGCTTTGCCGAAAACCTGTCGCCACCATACTCAACCAGTACAACCTTCTGCTGCAGAGCGAGAAACATCAAAGAGCAGCCGAGGTTATCCAACCCATGCTACAAACTCCCCAGCTGGTCTGGAACCTCTCAGACAAAATAATCATACCCGACCTACCTCCCCCCTACACCCTCTCCGAACATACCCTTCAGCTGCCCGATAAGCTGATGGAAAGAGTTGTCTACACGGGGCCCTTGACTAAGCCAATTCTACACAGTCATCAGCAGATTGAGGACGTGAGGTCTATTCACGGGGCTTTGGATAAACCGTTTGTTCTACTGGTTTTCAGTGGCGGAGTTGAGGAAAAAAAGGCTCTTGTTGAGATGTTTAAAATGTTTGGTGAGAAGCTTAGCAGCGACTTTGTTTACGTGATGTCGACGGCAGACCCCTCAACCGAGACAGATAGACGGCAAGGGCCTCTGCACATGAGGAGCTGGATACCGGACCTCGACCTCTACATCGAGGCCGCCGACCTAGTTGTATGCCGGGGTGGGTTGACTCTCCTGCTGAAATGCATTCTTTACGGGAAGCCGGCTGTGGTCATCCCGCCTCCTCAACACGGTGAACAGCTTGCCAACGCAATAAAGGCCGAAAAAATGGGCGTGGCAAAAATGGTCGAGCAGAGAAAACTTTCACCCGCTGGTTTTGAGGAAGCTGTCAAATCCCTCTTGAGAAATGTCGAGGTTGCTGAGAGAGTTAAACATTTGTCGGAAATTGCGTGGAATTGTGGAGGGGTTGCAGAGGCTGCGGACTCCGTAGAGTCTCTATATTAGTTTTTTGCAGGCTAATGCTTTAATTCCCCGAACAAACCCAATTATGCAGATGGGACAACAGCCGTTGAAGTTCCCGCCCGAAGCAAGGCTCGGAACGGTTTTAGGCTTGCTCGAGATGGTTGTGGCCTATGGTGGGAAGGCAGATCTTGCATTCATCGCGCGCGAGCTTCAGATGGAGGTTGACCAGATTCTTCCGGCATCAAACGCCGCTGAACTCCTCGGCTTACTCGAAGTCCACGACGGAGAAGGGGCTGCAACCCAGCTTGGAATAAAGGTCAGCAAAAGCCTCGCGAAAGGAAAGAAGAAGATATTGAAAGAGCAGCTCCCCCATCTCGAGCCTTTCAAAACAATCATAGAACTCGCAAAAACAAAGCCCAAAGGCTTCAACATAGAAGACCTGATAAACGTCTTAGCCAATAAAACAGAACTTGTAGAGTATACGCAGGAGCCTGAAAAGCTCAGGGAGCTTATCCTCGACTGGCTTATCTACAGCGAAATACTCTCATACGACGGAGACACAGGGCTCTTCAAGCTGCGGATACGCAAAACATCTAACTCATCAACGTGAATATGGCGTCGACGTATTCGTAGAAACGAGGAGACCTCCTATCTCTCGGCTTCTGCATATCTATCACGATTTCCCCCGTAACTTGGGCGGGTCTGCTGGTCAGCACAAGCACACGGTCGCTTAGCTCCACGATTTCCTCGACGTTGTGTGAAACAAGCACAACGGATGTAGGCGGCAGGGTTTCGTGCTGTCGCAGCATGTCAATTTCCCTTCTCAAAGATATGGCTGTCAAAGGGTCAAGGTTGCTGAAAGGCTCGTCCATCAACAAGACATCCGGGTTTGTGACAAGAGCTCTCGCAAGCACAACCCTCTGCTTCATCCCTCCACTCAACTCCCCCGGGTAGCTGTTCTCAAACCCCGAAAGACCCACCATATCCAAAAAAGACTGGGCCTTAACAATCATCTCCTCTTTGGAAATGTTCTCCACACGCTTGAGAGCAAGAACCACGTTCTCCAAAACAGTCAGCCAAGGAAACAGAACAGGCTCCTGGAAAACAAGCGAAATAGCTGGTGTGGGGCCTGTCACCGGCTTCCCCTTGTACAAAACCATGCCCGACAGGGGCTTGATAAGCCCAGCCATTATCTTGAGCAAAGTAGTTTTGCCTGAACCACTTTGGCCAACTATGCCGAGAAACTCGCCATACTTGACATCGAAACTCATGTTCTTGATAACCTCGAGTACGGAGCCCTTTCTCGTGTAGTAGCTGTGGCTCACGTCAACAACTTTCAGAATCGCGTCGTCCATGCGGTATCGCCCGTCTTTTCTTTAGGCGCTTAGGGAACTCACTCAATTTTAAGCTTAGAAGCAACCAGGTCGTAGAGCTTTTTCCAGAAAAAGCGGTTCATCAACACGACTATCGAGGACATGACGATGAGAACCGATACGCTGCCCAGGAGGTCTCCTGCATAGGTTAGCTGTGACAGGAGCTTTCCTAAACCTGGTAGGTCTGTTTCAGCCACCAAGTCGCCAAGGACAAGGCGCTCCGCAACCACCAGCCCGTTCCATGCTCCTCCGGCGGCTGTTATGCAGCCTGTTATTAACGCGGGCAGAGCTCTCGGCAAATACACCATCCTAATCCGAGTCCACGTCTTAAGCTGCAGCATATCAGCCACCTCCAGCTCAGACCTTGGAATGTTTTTCAGGCCTGCCAAAACTTGGAAAAACACATACCACTGCGTGGCCGCGAGAATCATCACAAAAGCTCTCAGCTCTGGCTGGTCCTTCAGCGTCTCCGCAAAAAGCGGGTACACTATTGTAACAGGGATAGATGCCACCACTTGGAAAACCGTCGTAACTGCCGTCGATAGCTGCGGTCTTCGGGCAATCGCTACCGCGGCTGGAATGCTCCACGCAACTGAGAATCCCACGGCCCCCATTACTCTCACAAATGAGAAAACAGCTGAACTTAGAAGATTATCAACACCCACCCTGCCCAATGTTTGGTAAAGGCTTCCAAAAAATTCGTTCCCACGTGTTATGGCAAGAGTTGCCAAAAATCCTATCAATATTAGGAAAATCAGGTTGCGGACCAAAGAACCTAGTACAGAAACTCTGTTAACCAGCCCGGAGACTGACCGCTGATATTCAAAGAAGCTTATCACAGGTGTAGCTAAAGTTGTTTGAAAAGGTTTGGCGAGTTTTTTTATGAACGCGAAGCGTCTTAACAGCCCCGGCGGCGGAGGACCCGCCGTCTCAAACATGGTGCCGAGAGGTATGAATACGAGGAAGTTCACCATGATTGTCGCTGCGACGAGAACGAGGAGAACTGTGATGATTCCCAGCAAATCACCTGCCACAGCAAACTCCGAGACCAGTGTCCCTACTCCGAAAAGCTTTAGCTCGACATCGCCGAAGGCGAGTATCTCAGCGCCGACTATGAAGAACATGCCGTTGGCCCATGAGGGTTGAAAGTTTCTCACAATCCTCGGCAAACACGCAGGTAGGTAGATGTGCCTAAACCTTTCAAAAGCGCTCATCCTCATCGAGTTAGCAACATCGAGAAGCTCAGGCTGAATAAACCTCGTCGACTCATATACGGCAAAGGTGATGTTCCACACCTGGCTTGTGAAAATAAGAAAAATGGCGGCCAGTTCTGCGCCAAACACAGGTGAGGCAGCGTAGAAAACTTGGATAGCGACGGGGAAGAAACCGAGTATGGGGATAGACTGGAGAATATCCAACACTGGGACAGCCACTTTTTCAAACGACTTGTTGACCCCCGCAGCTGTTCCAACAACAATCGAAAAAAGAACTGAGACGATTAATGCCGCGGCCATCCTAAGGAAAGAGACCAGAACAGCCAATAAGCTGAGGGTAAGTGTGGCTAAAACATCCATGTCACGATGTCCACACTAAGGGAGCGTTTAAACCCTTTTACCACCTTCTCTCAGCATCTGCTTCACAAACATCCAAGGCAACTCCTTTAAAAGACCTTTGTAAGGATTCTCAGGTATCCTATCATCGCTGGCTAGATTTACCGCTGAGCGAATTCTTTCGATAATTTGCCTTTTCATAAACTCCTCCTGCGGCGTATACGGTGTCACGGCTCTGTACAGCTTACTGACCTGCTTAGTCTTAGTGGCTACAAGGAGATGAATCAGCCGCTCCCTCATCTCATGGGTCAGGAAATACATTCGACCTAGGTTCTTTCTTTTTATGTTCTCGGTAAGGTCGTCGGCAAGTTGGTAAACTGTTCCAACCTCTGAGCCGTACCTTCGCATATGTTGAACCATCTCGGGTGAGGCACCCGCCAAAACGGCTCCAGCCTGTGCAGCGGCTTCAAAGAGTGAAGCAGTCTTCTCTCTTATCATCAATAGGTAGAGGCGTTCGGTCAGGGCCGCTTTGTTGACCACCTCGTCAAGTATGCCTTTTGAGGCCCTGTCCCATGCCTCCACAAATATCCGCGTCATCTCCTCACCTATGTCTAGAACGATGTTGAATGCGAGATTGATTATCCGGTGGCCCTGGATGATTGCTTTTCCCGCGCCAATCTGGTACCACAGACTAACTTTTCCACGCCTAACCTTATCAAAATCAACTATGTCATCGTGTACAAGGCTTGCGCTGTGGGCTAGCTCTAGCGCCACCGCGACATCCAAGGCTTTTGTGTAGTCTGTGCCTCCGAGTGTTTTGAAAACCGTTAGGAGGAGAATTGGCCTAAGTCTCTTGCCGCCTCTTACGGCGCGTTCGATAAGGAAGCTATCAGGTCTGCCTTCTATTTTTTCCCGTAGACGCGTTTCTAAGTCATGTCTTAAGGTCTCTACCAGCGTCGCCGTGTCTGTCTCTTGGAGCGAGGCGGCCATCCTTCAACTCCTTTACTTGAGGAATTTTTACCTTTTTTCAGCTAGAGGTATTGGTTTATCCTGGCCTCCAAAACCCTTTTCGGCACAGCGCCCACAACCATGTCAACTACTCGGCCGTTTTTAAAGAAGAGCAGCGTTGGAATGCCCATAATGCCGAAGGCGGAAGCGGTCCGTGGGTTCTCGTCGACGTTCAGCTTCCCAAAATACACCCGGCCCGCGTATTGTTTTGCAAGTTCTTTCACAACAGGTGCGATTGCTCGGCATGGCGCGCACCATTCAGCCCAGAAATCAACAACCACAAAATCGTGGCTGCCCACGAATTCGTCAAAGCTCTGATCAGTTAACTCTACTGGCTCCGCGACAACAGTTGGACTGGGATTTTTAGACGCCGACATCAGCTCCCTCATTTTCCGCATTTTTATCTTCTCAAGTTCATCGTCTAACGACATCGTGTTGATGACGTGCCACTCGACTAATAAGTTTTGGTGAATAACAATATATATGTAGCCTGGAAATCTGGTGAACCGTTGAGCGAAGAAGAGGAAGTTAGCGCGATAGTTGTGGCCTTTGACGGCGACGACTGCATAGTCTCGACTACTTCTCCTATGGATAGAAAAGAGCTTGAGACGCTGGTGGGATGCGAGGTCCTTTACGAGGACTTCAAAGGCGAGATATGGCAAGGCGTAGTGACAGACCTTCATGAAGACGACACTCTCCGTGTCAGGTTTTCGGAGGAGGCGATTTCACAGGGAGGACCATCGGGACTCGGCCAGGGAAGCATGGTGAAAATCACGAGGAAAAAACTTGTCTAAAGACGTAAGGATAAAAACTGGTTATCCCTCAATATTTTCGAGCCCTGGTAGCTCAGCCCGGTAGAGCGGCCGCCTTGTAAGCGGCAGGTCGAGGGTTCAAAGCCCTCCCAGGGCTACCTTCACTCAACGATACTCTGAAGTGTTTTGAAGAATTTTCTGTTTGCTTTGGGTGCGGCTACTGTGACTCTTAACGTGTTGGGTATTGTGTTGCCGAGATTTCTTGTGATAAAGCCCTTCTCCATAAGTTTTTCATGGATTTTGCCTGCGTCATGTGTCTTGAAGGTTAGGAGTAGAAAGTTGGCTTCAGACTCTTTGACAACTATTCCAGGAATTTTCCCTATGGCTGAGGCAAGTCTTCTCCTCTCGGCCACCGTGGCTTCTACCCATCTCTTCACCAGGCCGACTTGTGACATCGCTTTTTCAGCCAGCGCCAAGGAGATTATGCTTAGACTGTTCGGCGGCCTAACCTTGTTGAGTATATTGATTGTTTCCTCGGCTGCGAGAGCGTAGCCGATTCTCGCACCCGCCAGTGAAAAAGCTTTGGAAAGAGTCCTAATCACTATGATGTTGGGATAGCTACTCAAAAGAGAGGCGGCTGTCTTGCCGCTATACTCGTAATACGCTTCATCAACTATAACCGGACAGGGGGCCTCGGCGGCGATTTTGCGGATGTCTTGGAGAGATGTGGTGACACCTGTCGGGTTGTTGGGGCTGCAGAGAAATATTGCTCCAGTGTTTTTGTCCACCGTCTCGAGAATTTTATCCACGTCATCAGAGCCGTCGGGCCTTCGTTTTACAAGTCGAGCCTCCGCCGAGTTGATTTCGGCAGCTATGCGGAAATAGGAGTAAGTAGGGCTGCTTATCACCGTGTTAAGTCCTTTCTCAAGAAAAGCTTGACAAACTATCATTATGCACTCGTCGCCACCGTTTCCCACCAGCACGTTATCCGCGCTCAAACCGGTGTAGTTTGAAACTTTTTCACGGAATCTCCGGTAACTGGTGTCAGGGTAGAGGTTTATCGCCATGTCAGGCAACTTGGCGGCAAGACTCCTCAGCCATCCACGCGGCTGATAAGGAGAGGTATTCAAATCCATCCTCACAATCTGCTCAACTTTCAGCCCATACCTTCGCGCAATCTCCTCACTCGAAGCCTCCCAAGAATAAGGAACAAAATTCTCCAGAGAACTCTTCAGAGAAACCATGCAAAACCAAACCCAAGAGACTGATAAAAACATGAACAGACGCAAACCACTTAAATAGCAAACAATCCCCAAACACACTGGGCCCGTAGCTCAGCCAGGACAGAGCACCGGGCTTTTAACCCGGGGGCCGCGGGTTCAAATCCCGCCGGGCCCGCGTGCTGGTATTGATTTTGGGTTGGGTTTTCTAGCAAGGGAGACAAACGGTCTTCGGGCTTTGGATAAGGGGGTTTGCTCGGCTACACACAGCTCACATGATATCAGCTGTCTAACATAGATTAAGCGGCAAGCCATAACTGTCGACAAGCAATGGCCGATGCTTAAACTCATCCAAAGACCATGGATAAGCGAGGCCAAACTTCAGCAATTCCTAATAGCCTAAAAACATGATCCACGCCATACACCGTTCTCTGGGCAGGCTGTCCAGAGCTTTAGAGAAAAACCCTATCGGACGCAAAGCAAAAATATCATTAACACATAATGTGGTTAGGTAGTCTTCCTTGATGGTGGTTGTTGACAAGGAGTCGAGCTTAAAAATAGTGGGCATGATTGCCGGGGAGGAGGCTGTTAAGATTGTTGGGCTATTGCTGGACAAGCCGGGGTTGACGGATGAAGATGTCTCATCGATGACGTCGCTGGACATCAAAGATGTCAGACGAGTTTTGCACAGGCTCAACGAGGTGGGAGCTGTTTCTTACGAGGTTCATAGGGACAAGGATACGGGGCATAGGATTTTCAGGTGGAGGGTTCAGCAGGAGCAGCTTGTCGGATACGCCAAAACCATGATAAGAAAAGTGCTCGAGAGGTTGAAGGCTCGGCTCGAATATGAGTCAAGCAACCAGATGTACTGGTGTGGGACACCCGGCTGCGGAAAATACGGTTTTGAAACAGCCATGGAGCTGTTGTTCAAATGCAAAACTTGTGGAAAACCTTTGACAATCTATGACAACACAGCATTTGTCGAGAACCTGCGAAACAAAATCGCGGAGCTTGAAAAGCTGGCTTGATTACGGTGCTGCGACTCGGCCACAGAGCGCAGAGGGATAAGAGGCTTTCGACACACGTAGCTCTTGTAGCAAGAGCTTTCGGGGCAGACAACCTGTTTTACACAGGCGACTATGACCAGACTCTAGAGGACTCGGTGAACAAAGTTGTCGAGAAATGGGGTGGAGCATTTAAAATCGAATACACTTCATCGTGGAAAACGTTGGTGAAAACGTGGTCGGGTAAAATTGTTCATCTAACCATGTATGGACTTCCGCTCAAGACAGTTATCGAGGAGATAAGAGCTATCATGAGACAATTTGACCTGTTGGTTATCGTGGGCGGTGAAAAGGTGGAGGGTGAGGTCTTTCAAGTAGCCGACTACAACGTCGCGGTTACGAGTCAGCCTCACAGCGAGGCCGCGGCCTTGGCTGTTTTCTTGGACTGGGTTTTCCAAGGGTCGGAGATGGACAGGGTTTATCCCGACGCGGCCATCTCAGTCATTCCATCCACGAAGGGGAAGGTCGTTGTTAAAAGACGTGACTTACTCGAAACTGATTTTGGCGTAGATGGTTTGACGCGATAATTTTCTAAAGGGTGTTCCGGTGCCGTCGTAGAATTTGCTGAAGAACTCGTATACATGGAGCCTCATAGCCTGTATGAAGACAAGCAATCCCTCGAGAACTATTACACCGGCGTTTCCTATTATCAGAAGCGGCAGAGACACCAGCCCGAGAGCCTCCCACGCGGTGTTGAGGAGAAGCAACAGCGCAACGTGAACTATCAGCAGTATTGTTATTCGTGAGTAGGATATTGTGTTTGAGAGGAAATGTATGATGTTTTCGAGGACCTCGAGCAGGCCCATGCCAATCGAGGAGACGATTCCTGTTTTGTGTCCTAATCCAGCCAACCCTGCCACAAACCTGCCCAGCATCAAGACAATTATGCAAGCCACCGCTCCATAGATGCCCACAGCCCCTACTAGGCTGGTTGGAAGGTTAACCAGCGGCGCGGGTGACTCTGTCGCGAGAATTCCCTGTATGTTCCCGCCTGCGCCAAAGAAGGCTAATGCAAAGAATATTCCAAAGACATACATCAACAGCGTGGGGAGCTTGACTGTGAAGGCCTCTGCGAGTTCTTTCTCCTTTACTAGCTTCACTATAGAGAGAATGTAGCCGACTATCATGTGGACAACTCCTAGCAATATTGTGAAGACCAGCATCCTCTGCACCTCTACTAGGCTGAACTGCTTGGTCTCTCCATGTTCTTCAACCAAGTGGATTAGCTCGGGAGAGTTGATGAGTTTTCCTACCTTGAACCCGAACGCCTCCCCCAGCAGAAAACCCATCACCGCGGCAGAGATACCGAGAAACATGAGTAGCTTAGCCCACTCCCTCAAAGCTCCTCTAACACGCTTATACATGAAGGCCCCGAACCCAAGGATTACAAGCCCATGACCAAGGTCCGCGAACATCAACCCATAAAAAACGGTGAAGAATATGGAGACAAACGGCGTTGGGTCAATTTCACCGCTTTTCGGCGGACCCTGAATAAGTGTAACATTCTCAAAGGGTTTAACCGGTGAAGGGTTTCTAAGTAACACAGGCTTCTCCTCATGATGCCCATGTGCATCTTCTTTCACGACCACATGGTATTTCGAACCTATGACTTTTAGGAACTCTTCCTTCTTCTCGGCCGGGATGTATCCCTCAGATATGGCGAAGGACCTTAGCTCTCCGGCACCGGCTATACGGGATAATGTTTCCTTAACAAGTTGATAGCCGTCTCGAGCAGCTATTATCCGGAGCCTTTCACGCTCGAGAAGACCGGCCAACTCTGAGCCGAGGGAATCCACTTCCCTCTTCAGGGTCTGAATCTCTTCATCGAGTCGAGCAACAGCCTCTGAAACATTTTTCGGATACCCTGGAGGAGTTGTCACAATCTTTAGACCAAATCCCTTAACCACCCTCTCCACATCCTCTCCATCACTCCTCTTAGAAATGATGACAACTAGGTTGGTGTTTTCAAGAGGTTGCGTGATAACAGCTGATTTGGGCAAGGCTTTGCGGAGCTCCGAGAGCTCGGATGTGGAGGCTGTTGTGACAAAGACGTGGAACCACTTTAGGTTCGTGAACTGGTCCAGACTGAGTTTAAGTTCTTTCAGCGCCTTGAGCGAGTCATAGAGAGCGATGATTTGGCTTAGTTTATCCTCAGCCGCTTTTTTTCTGTTTAGTAAGGTGTTGATGCTCTCGACAACGGGCCTGCTCTCAGCCTCAAGTTTATCCAGCAGCGACAACAAGTCTGAGGCGGAGAAGTTCTTAGCATCTATTTCCACGGGTTTTGAAAGCTGTTCGAGGATTCCCACCGACTCCTTTATATTGAGTTCTTGGATGAGGGCCTGAATTGTTGAGTAGCCTAGGTCTGCTCTATACTCTATTTCGTGGAGCCGTGGGTCACGGTATTTCGGTTTCTCGGCTGGGTGGAAATCCTCAAACTTCATCAAATCTCTGACCAGCTCCTCAGACCTGTGCCTCGGAGCAATTACAGCAACACCAAGCACATGAGAGAGACCCAAACCCGTCAAGAACCGAAAAACAAGACAACAATATTAACCATTACCAAAACCGACAACACACCTTTATAATACCTCTCCGCCATCAAAGGCATGGGCGCTATGCGCCACGTGGTGAAGTGAATGATTTCCCTCGAGCTTCTCGAGATGGTGTTACTCATCGCTGCCGCTGTCTTCGCAGTGGCAGCCGTTGAACAAGGCCGTCTTGTAAGAAGCGTGATCGCCCTCCTCGGCTACACCGCCACACTCGGTGTTATATTCTTTGTGCTCGGCGCATACCCGGTGGCTATTCTACAGCTGCTTGTTTACGCCGGTGGAATTATCGCGTTATTCATCTTCGTTATCCTATTAACTAAAGGTGTTGAGAAATGAGGCTGGCTGAGATCCTAGGAGCTGTCACAGCACTACTTCTCGCCTTCGTGGTATTCTCGGCGCTCGCCGGCCCCTCTCCAGCTTATAGATACTGGGGAGAGGAGAGCCAGCGGCTTGTTCCAGCAGAGCCTAACGCGGAATGGCGAGCTGTCAGCATCCTTCTCTTCGGAGGCCTTTTCCCACTCTTTGTCTCCTTCGGCCTCGTCGTGTTAACGCTTGTGATAGGATTGTCCGCTCTGCTCAGAGGTGAGGAGTAGTATGTCGCTCAACGTTGTATACTATGTGCTTGCCGCATCCTTTCTCTTCATCATAGGCGCATACTGTCTCGCGACGAGGAAAAGCATCATCAAACAGATAATCGGCTTGGAGATAATGGTCAACGCTGCACACCTCAGCTTCGTAGCACTTAGCTCAAAAGCTGGAAACGGGGTCGTCGACCCCTATGCAATGTCCTTCATCATAATGTCGCTCGGTGTCGGGGCGACGGTTGTTGCGCTGGCGCTTCTCCTGACTGTTCAGGTTTACAGAGTCTATAGAACAACTGATGTCACGGAGCTGAGGAGGCTGAGACGCTAGCGAACTATTATCTCGAGGAAGTAGTATCGTGCGACGAGGCTTTCGCCATATTCTTTGTCATCTAGTAGTCTATATGTGATGACCCAGACCATGTCTGCCGCTCTCTCCACCTGCGGAGAACTCGGGTAGCCGGGTGAGGTGGGGACGATGTCCCAGCGTCTGGTAAATGACTCACCTCTTTCGGTTATGACAGTTTCGGTCATCTCGGCTCTGGGGATGAATGCTGCTGGCGTGTTGGGGATGTTTTTGGCTGCTGCGAACCTTGTCTGGATAAGGCTGTTTAAGCCGAGGGTGAATGACTTGTTGGCCGGAGCATGGAAGTAAATCAAGTGGGTGTGGTTTTCTTCGTATCGCCAGAAAACGGCGAAACTGTAGCTATACCTGCCCGGCTCGCTTGGAACATAGACATGATAGGCCTGAGCCTTATCGTAGTTGGGGAGGATTGAGGAGAGTTTTTCGAGCAACTGTGTTGGCATCCCATAGCCCTGCCGCGTAACAGTCGCGAACCTTGTGGAGGTAATGGTTGCCGTCGTAGTTGCCAAACGGGTTGTAGTGGATGTGGCTTCAAGGGTTCTCGGCATCGCTAGAAGAAGAGTTCCGAGAACAAGCCCTGAAAGCAGTAGAGCCACGACTAGTAGCGCACCGGTCTTCACAGCCGACCCCTCATCACCGTGAACCTGCCGATGCTTCGGGCTTCTCCAGCCGGGATTCCGACCTCAGAAACCTCCACCGACCCGTCGCTGTAGAGGTCGATTATGTTGAAGCTGTTGCCTAGTCTGCCCCTTGTCCTTACGCAGGAGACAGTCCCAGCGTTCACCAATAGTGTTTCGCCAACCTTTATCGCGTTACGTACATGACGGTGACCCATCAACACCATGTTGACACCTGACTCGAGAATAATTCGTAGAACGTCTCCTGCGTCTTCGAGAATGTCTTTTTCACGGCCCGCAAAAGGCACCGGTATTAGGTGATGATGGAAGGCGACGATTTTCAATATATCGTCGCCGAACCCCCGCATCCTCTGCTTTATCATCTGTTGTCTCCCTCTTCCCAGTCGTCCGTTGTCGCTGTCAGGTATCGCGCTTCCCAGCGTTAACACAACTATTTTCCCGAAACTGTTCAAGACATCGACTTGGGAAACCATTTCCCGGAAAAGCGAGTCGCCATAGTTTTTCTCATCATGGTTTCCCGGAACATAGATGATGTCTGGCTCAAACTCATCCATCTTCTCCACAGCCATTTCATAGTCCATCAGTATCCCGTAATCTGTCAAGTCACCCGTGTGTATGACGAATTGTGGCGCGGGGTCGAGGCTGTTAACTATCCTTATGCATGCGTCAAGCCTATCAGGCAGAAACATCCCGAACCTTGAAATATGCGTGTCCGAGATGTGTACCAGACGCTCCAAAAGCTCATTCTTCACGGCGACCTTACGCTTCTAGATGGTAAAATACGTTTTTCCTTGAAGAACCTTAAAACTTAATTGATATCGCTAAGTATAGGAATACATGGAGCCCGATGGTTTAACGGATGAGCAAATACGTGAGATACTTCAGAAATACCGTGTGGTGGCGGTGGTCGGCGCATCGCGTGAACCAACCAAGCCAGCTCACTATGTTCCACGTTTCTTGATGAGGCATGGTTACGAAGTTATTCCCGTCAACCCTTTCGCCGACGAAATACTGGGGCAAAAAGTTTACAAAACCCTAGAGGAAATTCCCAAGCAAGTCGAAATCGTCGATGTCTTCCGGCCTAGCGAGGCTGTTTACGAGGTCGCCGAATCTGCTGCGAAAATATTGCCGAAGGTTTTCTGGATGCAGGAGGGCATATACAACAGGGAGGCGGCTGAGCTGCTTAAGTCAAAGGGCGTCACAGTGGTCTGGAACAGGTGCATGATGAAGGAGCACAACAGGCTGTTCAACACGAAGCCATACGTCCCGCTTGGTAAGTGAGAGCTTATAACAAACCATAGCCAGTTATCCACTGGAGTGGAGCTAAAAACACTGGGCAAACCAGCGGAGCTGGCGCGTCCCCTCCCAGACGGTAGAATAGAGTGCACGGCCTGCGCCCGATATTGCAGGCTAAAGGAGGGGCAGATCGGGCTTTGTGGTGTAAGAGGCGTTTTCGACGGCCAGCTGCGACTACTCGTCTATGGCCGAGTAATCACGGGACATGTTGACCCGATTGAGAAAAAACCTGTTACACATTACATGCCAGGCACCAAGATTTTCAGCATCGCGACAACCGGCTGTAACTGGCTCTGCGCCTATTGTCAAAATTTTGACATAAGCCAGCGTAGGAAGGTCGAGGGTGTTGAGGCCTCACCTGAAATGGTTGTGGAGCTTGCCCTACGATATGGCAGCGACGGAATAGCCTACACCTACAACGAGCCCTCCATCTTCATGGAATACGCCCACGACATCGGAGTTATAGCGCGGAGAAAAGGCTTGATAAACATCTTCGTCACAAACGGCTACTGGACACCCGACGCTGTAAAGATGGCTGGAGAGTTTCTCGACTGCGCGACCGTAGACTTTAAAGGCAGCGGCGAGCAGAGCTTTGTTCAGAGGTTTATAGGCATACCCAGCGCCGAGCCCGTGTTCGACACTCTTCTCGAGATAAGGAGAAAAACCCGCATACATCTTGAGATAACAGACCTGATCGTCCCCGAGATAGGCGACAGCCTCGAAGCAGCCCGCCGCCTCTGCAAATGGATACACGACAACCTCGGCCCCGAAACCCCTATACATTTTCTAAGGTTCCACCCAGACTACAAGCTACTCCATCTTCCGTGGACACCTGTCGAAACGCTTGAGAAACATTGTCAAGTGGCTAAGGAGGAGGGGCTTCTCTACGTCTATGTTGGCAATGTCCCGGGACACCCCCTTGAGAACACCTACTGCCCAGGCTGCGGTGAAATGGTCGTCGGGAGACACGGTTTCGACATCGTCGACTGGAGGCTTGTGGACGACAACAGGTGCCCGAGATGCGGATACAGGATACACATTGTTGGGAAGCCTCCTGCGAAAAAGGTCTCAGCCAGTAGGCGGTTCATACCTGTGAAGTTCTGAGCCCTGGCGGGGCTTTGAACCCCGGACGTCGGCGCCTCTTCGGCGAGGCTCTACCGCTTACCAAGCGGTCGTTTGAGAGGCTATGTAGCGACATTGCCCTCTCTCCCAGTCTGAGCTACCAGGGCTAATCCCAAATGATTCAATCTAATATTTAAATATGGAAACTTCATTTTGAGACACCACGTTATTTTGGTCAACGCAGACCTGTTCCTCTAATCAGTCACCATAGAAGCTTGAAAACATAGCCCAACCCCTCCTCATTAGGTATACTTCTATAAGGAGAATTTAAGGAGGGAAAAGATGAGAGGGTGGTTGGCTGGAGGCAGACACCTGACGTCGTCTGGGAAACCGGATGAAAGCCTAAGCATTGCTTGGTAAATCGCTTTATCGGCGTTGGTCGCTCCATTGCCAGGCGTTCATCCGGTTGTTTCCCCGGCGTCAAGCCTGGCCTCCAGCCATCAGAGTCGTCCGTATGGTTTTTAGGATTTGTCTGATTTCTTTCGCTTTTATCCTTTGTCGACGTTTGACGCTTATTGTTAGACTCTCAGCGGCTTCTTTGAGCAGTTTGTTGTATTTTCCGTCGTTTGGGCGATAGATCCCAGCGTAGCAGAGTATTTTCCTCAAGCCTCTGCCGAAGTCCACATATGTGAAAAGAATGGCTAGAGCGGCTTTCCCATATAATGAATTCTTTGTGTTTATTCCCAGTATCGTGGTCAGCATGTTGAACTTGGGGTATGTCATCTTAGCCAACTCAACTATCTTTCTCGCAACCCTGTCCTTCTGCCTTCTAAGCTCAAGCAACACCGGGTGGATCGTCCGCTTGTTGCTGAAGTTAGCCATTACCTGCTTAGTGAAGACTAGAGACCTGCTTATCTGACGGTAGAGGCTTATCAGCCTAGTCATCTCGAGAAACTCTGGAGTAATCTCCTTGAACATCGACGCATCCATGGACATCATGGCCAAAACATCGTTCCTAGCGGACTTGCTACCGTTCCTATGGCTGGGCAGTAGGTCTAACCTTCGAAGTCTATAGACTCTTACGCCTCTTCTGAGAAGCCCTATGAATTCGTCTGTAAGCTCCACAGGGATAACATCAACATAGAGCTCATCACCAGATTTGGCAGGTATGTCAGCTATCCTCTCAGCTTTCCCAAACTCTACGCCATCAGTAGTATATACATGGTATTCTTCTTCGGTCTTGTTCTTACGCCTCTTGTTAGCCAGTCTATGGATGTCTGCGTAGAACCTCATCTACACCACCTTTCTGAACACCAACACATACTCATGCCACAGGTCGTGTCGAGTATCCCTTGAAGTGGCTTAAGAATTTTGGTGATGGGGTTGCTGTCTATGATTTTTCGGAGAGGCTTGGAAAGATTAGGGTTGAGGACGTTGTATACAAGGAGGAAGAGGAGGCTTCTGTTACCGAGATTGGCTCTCTGTTGAATGTTTTGAGCCTGTTATAGCTGATGTCAGGCTTTCGACCGAGACGCTATTATCCACTCTCAGAATGTTTGAGAGGGATTTTGACTATGTTATGTTCTCGTTTAGAGATGGTGTCTTATCTCTTAGTTCTAAGCTTGAGTATGGGAATAAGTCTTTGGAGAGGTCTTTGAAGGTGTCTGGACGGGGAGAGGTGGAGAAACAGTGTTTCGGCCTCTTAGGTATTTAAAGGGTGTAGATAGGCTGGGTATTAAAGGTGTTAGGCTATTATTCAGCGAAGCGCCTCAAGAGTTTAGTAAAGAACCTCCAAAAAATAGCCCAAAACCCATAATTATTGAGGGTAGGATTAAGGATATGGAGATAACACTATACCAAGCACCAAGAATAGAATAACATGAGTCCTTTCCCCTTTATATACAGGAAAGGACTGTAATGCAGTCGCCAAGATGGTTGAACTCAGTCTTTACAGCTACGGGCCACGTACCTCTGTCGAATTCGGCGGCGGTAGGTTCGATGTCGGCCCCGATGTGTTCATAGCTGTCGAAGGTGTGGGAACTTTTGAGGGAGTTTCTGTCGAGCGGAAAATTCAAAGCCTTCTCTCAGCCGGCAAAGACCCGGCTAAAACAGCTGCCAAAGTCCATAGAGAATCTACGCAGAGAGGCCACGCATCCATCACCACCAGTTTGTCGTTTCAGCTTGAGGTAAGGGAATGCAGCCGCGCCCTCTCCATGCTGCTAGTTGCACCACCCTTCGGCTCATATCTCCAAGAATCCCAGAGAAGAGCAATCGTAACCCATTCATCCCTCATAACACCTCCCCTCCCGTCTGAACACCATGTAAAAATCTTCGAAGAAACTGCACACCGCCTCGTCGACGGCTACAAACAACTAATCGAAAACGGCGTCACTCTCGAGGACGCACGCTACGTTCTTCCACTGTGCACAAAAACATCCCTCTTCATCAGCTGCAGCCTCGAAACCTACGCACCCTTTATTCAGCACAGTAACGTCGGGGAACATTTGCCCTCCGAGGTTCACGAGTTTGCTGAAAAATTCTATTCTCTGGCGAAAAATGTCGCGCCCATGATGGTTGAGGCCCGTCTCATGATCAAGCATCCTTTAGTATCTTATCCCTTCCCCAACCCCTTCAAGCCATCTGACCCGTTTTTCAGCAAACAACTTGAGGGAAAAGACCTTGACGAGCCCCTACTCCTCCATTTACAGAATCTTCTACCGGGCAAGCTGATTCATGATGTCTTCGCCGCGCATGTTAAAGAGTTGGTGGACACCGTGAACCCGTTAATCAACGCCGTCACACTCGAGCCACTCTCCCTCGTCGCATACCATCAAGCCATCAGACACCGCACAGTCCCAACAGCCGTCGAATCAATTTACACAGCTGCCGAAAGAGCCTTGAAGAACCCTGAGAAAAACATCATTCCGCCACCAGATGTTAAAACAAATCCACGAAACATGAAGCTTTTCACGCAGCTTTGCATAGAGTCTCTGGAGTGTTATGATAAGCTTGTGAAAGACGGCTGCAGGCTGGGTGATGCAGCCCTTATTCTACCACAGGCCTTGAAGCTTTATGTTGTGAGGGCGTATAACGGGTTCAACCTATTGTATCCCTCCGGGTTCGTGGCCACGAGAACCTGTAGCTACGCACAGTGGGAGGAACGGGCCATAGCCTACAAGCTTCTACACGAGGTTGTGAAGAGGGCCCCCGAGCTTGAGACGGTTATGGGCGAGAAGTGTCGGCAGCTGGGCTACTGTCCTGAGAAAACGTGGTGTCCCATAATCCTAAAGTATCACAAATACTCCGATGAATTGCATCAGAGGATGCAAAAGTCTTGAGCAAGGAGCGTTTAAAGAAAATTGAGGTAAGCGGCCCAGGCATCAACTTTGACTACGCCCACTTTCTACCCAGCTCACCTAAGTGCGGCGTTCTACATGGCCACTCTTCAACAGTTTCCGTTACGGTTGTGGGCAAGGTGGTCGACGAAATGGTTGTCGAGTTCGGCGAACTGAAGAAAATTGTTAAGAAAGTGGTGGATGCTATGGACCACAAACTCATCGTATGCAGAAAATATCTAAGCCATCTGGAGGATGGTAAGGTCAAGGTCGAGTTCGACGGCGTAGGAGGCCACTATGAATTCATACTTCCCATCAACTCGGTCTACGTGATAGAACGCGATTCAACAGTTGAGAACATTTCAGAACACATAGCTGCGAGGCTTAGAGAGATGCTTCCTCCAAATGTTCAGAGAATACACGTAAGGATGAGTGAAGGATTCGGAAAATACGCCACCTCTTCACTATGAAGATTGTGGCGCTTGTTTCAGGCGGCATCGACTCCACAGTTATGCTGTGGAAACTGCGCAGCGAGGGCCATTCAATTCTGCCCTTGACTCTGCTGACTTTCAGAAGAAACCCGAGGGAGATCGAGGCTGCCAAGAAAATCTCCAAAGCAGCAAGCGGACGCGAGCCAATTGTGTATGATGTCAGCTTTCTCCGCGAACTATATGATTATCCGCAGCACATAAAGGAGAGAGTTTTCCAACAGTTTCCCAGTTTACCCAACATCGTCATCCCCTACCGAAACATTATCTTCTATTCGGTGGCTGCGTACGTGGCCTGCCACGAGGCGGCTGAGGCGATAGCAGGTGGACACACCCGCGAGGACATGGAGCGTATACCCGATGTCGGAGAAGAGTTTTTCGCTGATCTGGAGAAAATCCTAAACAAGTCCACACCGTTCCACAGGGTCAAAATCTTGACACCTGTTGCGGGTCTCTGGAAGCCGGAGATAATGAGGCTTGGTGTCGAGCTCGGCGCACCAATCGGGGAAACTTGGAGCTGCTGGTCGGTTTTTGAGAAACACTGCGGCAAATGCCCCGGCTGCTTATCGAGAAAAGAGGTTTTCAGAGCCGTGGGGCTCACAGACCCTACCGAGTATCTGGAGGGATAGCGTTTTTAGCTACATTTCTTAGCCATGGCAGGGGGATGGCGTCACTTACGGTTGTCTATGCAGGTAAGCGCCCCGATGCCGTTGCAGCCGCAGAAAAGCTCAGGGAAATTCTTCCGAAGCATTTTGAAAAGTGGCGTGTTTTATCGCTCTCAGAGTTCGAGCAAATCAGTCAGAGTCCTGTTGACGATGTTTTGATGATTCTCGGAGGAGACGGCACCGTTCTGAGGGCGACGAGACACATAAAGTCTCCGAATGTAAGGGTCGTCGGCGTGAATTTTGGGAGAGCTGGGTTCCTTTGCGTGATCGAGCCCGAGGAGTTGGAGACGGCTGTGAAGAAATTAGCAGCGGAAGATTATCATGTGGAGGAGATTATGAGGTTGTCTCTCTATGTCGACGACAAATACGTGGGGGATGCGTTGAATGAGATTTACGTCTCTTCGACGAGGCCCGGGACAGTGATTGAGTATCGTGTTCAGCAGCGTGAGGTGCTTGCCTCCGATGTGGCAGACGGAGTAATATTATCTACACCTGTGGGCTCGACAGCCTATGCGTTTTCCAGCGGAGGACCGATAGTAGATGAGAGGCTGGAGACGGTTGTGGTCGTGCCGATGGCTTCAATGACAAACCTTAGACCAATGGTAATCTCGATAGCCACTCCTCTACAGGTCTCTGTTGTGAAGGGGCGTGCACAGGCCCTCGTCGACGGACACACGGTTACACCTGTTGAGAAGGGAGAGGTCCGGGTTGAGAAATCACTTCACAGCATACACATGATATCTTTCGACGAGAGACCGTTGTTTAGTCGTAGGCTGAGGAAAAGATTGTATGGCAGGCCGTAGGGTTTTTGTTCTCGACACAACAGCTCTTCTGTCTGCGCAATTTGAGCCAGGACCAGCCGAGCTTGTCACCGTTCAGGAGGCCGTTGACGAGGTGATGTATGGAGGGCTTGCCCCCCAGAGAGTTTCCACGGCTCTGTCAACCCAGGCCGTCAAACTCAAAAAACCCTCTCCCCAAGCAATCAAACATGTCGAAGAAGCCGCGCGCAAAACAGGCGACTTGCCCAAACTCTCTAAAACCGATTTGGCTCTCCTTGCACTGGCTTATGAGGAGAGGGTTGGCGGAGCAGAGGTGGTCGTCGTTACGGATGACTACAGTCTTCAGAACACTGCGTTGAGGCTGGGATTAGGTATCTGGGGTGTGGGGCGTGAAACTGTTCGAGAGATACGGGAATGGGTTTACCGTTGCTTGGTATGCGGCAAGGTTTACACGCGTCCCGTGAACCGATGTAGGGACTGTGGTGGCGAAGTGGAGAGAATTGTCAAGAGGCCTTAGCGATGAAGTAGCCTGACAACAATAGTCCCCAGCTCAGCACAGGGTAGACAATCAGCCTCTCCATCCCACCGTGTCCAAGACCGAGGTAGTTACCCGATGCGAAGAGAGCCAAAGCAGCCAGAGCTGTCAAACCACACACCATAGAAAATACACCCATCAAACGGTTGAACACCCTCAACCCGTAGACCGCGGCGAGGCCCGCGAAGAAAAACGTGATGAAGGAAAAGACAGTGTGAAGAACCGGAACATTTTCCGGAAAGAGTCCGACGCCGAAAGCACCCACTCCAGCAGCGGCTACAAGAGCCGCGAAAACCCTGCTGCCCACAACCGCCAAACTCAGATAAGCCGCGGCAATCACGCAGACACCCAGAAAAGAGACGGAGGTGTTGAACACGGGCGCAGCTACCCCCACACCCAAATCACTGATATAATTACCCGAAACACTGTACCCAGGGTAGATGGATTCCGCGACACGGAGGAAAAAAAGAAACTGGGCCACGCCGATAAAAAGCACTGCACCTGCGAGTGATGACCTTCTCATACCTAACAGAGGTATTGGTGGATATTTTTCTGTTTACCGTTCTCCTTATGAGTTCTATGTGCTGTTGTTTATGGAGAAGATTTAAATACTCTCTGTTGCTTTCCGCATTATGGCCCAGTATGGATTGCGCCTTTCCACAAAAAGCTTGTCAATAATTGCTCTTTCCGCAGCCTTCTACGTCCTCATGGGCGCCATATCCGGTCTCGTTCTCCCCGCGGCCCGTGGATACCCAGCCCATTTTTTCCGAGGACTCGCCATGAGCGCCGCCGGAGCCTACACGAGGCGTATGTGGAGCGTCACAGTAATGTCGCTCATATCTGGAATCCTGTTTCTGGTTTTGGTTCCGGCTCCCGCGCCCTACCTACTTTTCTCCACGGTCGCTGCCGGGCTGCTCTATGACCTGAGCATGGGAAGAAACTATCCCGATGTATGTAGAAAGCGGCGACGAATTACCGTTGCCACCATCATAAGTGGATTGGGTGAGGCGGTTGTGGCGCTTGGAATCCTTACCTATGTTGGGTTGTTCGGTGCACAGCCTTCCGCCATAGCAATCATATGGATTGTGACTATAGCCGCGAACATTGTCCTCAGCACAGCGGGCGCACAGGTGACCGTCACTCTTCTACGGAGATACGCAAAATGAGTCAGCCAGAGATACTCTTTCTCACGCGTTTAGGAATTGTATACGGCTTGGTTTTCTGGGTTGGAGGAATAGCGCATCTCGCCTTCGCGGCCATTCCTCAGCTTGCGAAGCTCGAGAACATCGCTGATAGGACGAGGCTTATGGGCGGCATGATGAAGAGATACAACCCAGTTGCGTGGACAGCCATCCCCATCTTAATCGCCTCCACAACCTACCTAACACTCCACTCCGCTGGAAAAACTCCATTACCTATAATCACCCTCGCCATACTGTACACAGCCGCCGTCCTAGATTTCTTGCACTCATTCATACTGGGCCCGCGCGCAGCCTCTGGGAAAACACATGCGAGAACTTTGGCTCTAACAGTCGCAAGAGTTGAGACGGCGCTGGCTCTGGCTCTACCTCTTCTAATCGCTGGCCTGCTTTAGTTATTCGCTGCAAAGACTTTATCAAGTGATTATTACCATGCTGTTCCGTGGAGGATGTTATAGCAGTCGTCGACTTCGGCGGCCAATACGCGCACCTCATCAGCAGAAGAATACGCAGCATCGGTGTCAAAACCCATGTCATACCGCACAGCATGCTCCCCGACACGGACATCAGCATCTACAGAGGAGTAGTTTTCTCCGGAGGGCCGGCGAGCGTCTATGAAAACAACGCCCCCAAAGTGGATATGGAGAAACTCCGCGGCAAGCCCTTGCTGGGAATATGTTATGGCCATCAATTGATCGCTTATCTGCTGGGCGGCGAGGTTAGACGTGAAAGGGCCCGAGAATACGGTAGAGCAGAACTTTTCCTTAAACATGGATGCCGTCTTTTCCAAGGATTGCCTGACAGGTTTATGGTTTGGATGAGCCACGGCGACCACGTCGAAAAAATTCCACAAGGCTTCGAAACAGCCGCATCAACCAACACCTCACCTCACGCAGCCATATGCAATGAAGCAGGAAACATCTACGGCGTACAGTTTCATCCAGAGGTCGCCCACACAGAACACGGCTTAAAAATTCTCAAAAACTTCGTATTCGACATATGTGGGTGCAGTGCTTCATGGCGTATGGAGGACTATCTGGAGAAAGCAGTGTCCGAGGTTGTGGAAGTAGTTGGACCTGGCCGTGTACTATGTGCGGTCAGCGGCGGAATAGACTCCACGGTCACCGCCGCCATAGTCTCTAAGGCCGTGGGCAAACGGCTTAAATGCCTGTTCGTTAACCATGGGCTGCTGCGTAAAAACGAGCCGGAAAAAGTTCTTGAAACTTTGCGGAAAATTGTGGGTGAGGATAACATTATCTACATCGATGCCTCCGAACGGTTTCTTAACAGACTACGCGGTGTCGTAGACCCGGAGGAGAAGAGGCGGATAATAGGACACGAGTTCGCAGCCATATTTGAGGAGGTTAGCAAAGCCTATGGGCCTTTCACACATCTTGCTCAGGGAACCCTTTACCCCGACGTGGTCGAGAGCGGAAAATCAGTCGGCGGCTCAGCTGTCATAAAAACTCATCACAACGTCGGCGGAATGCCTCAAAACTTCGGCATGAAACTGGTTGAGCCGCTCCGCGAACTCTACAAGGATGAAGTCAGACAACTCGCCGAAATGATGGGGCTGCCCCGTTGGCTGGTTAAGCGGCATCCCTTCCCAGGCCCGGGTCTGGCCGTCAGAATAATTGGCGAGGTTACTGAGGAGAAGCTTGAGATATGCAGGGAGGCGTCGGCTATTGTTGAGGAGGAGCTGGAGAAGGCGGGGCTGCTGGACGAGGTTTGGCAAGCCTTCGCAGTCGTCGGGGACGACAAAGCCACAGGCGTCAGAGGCGATAGAAGGAGCCTCGGCTACATCGTGACAGTCCGTGTTGTCTCATCGGTTGACGGTATGACAGCCGACTATGTGAAGCTGCCTTACACGGTGCTTGACAGAATAGCCTCGAGAATAGCTAACGAGCTGGATAAAGTAAGCTGGGTAACGTACGCCGTCTCGAGCAAGCCGCCTGCCACGATTGAGCCTCAGTAGGTTACCTACCTTTCCAGACTGGTTTACGTTTCTCGAGAAAAGCTCGGGCGCCCTCTTTCTGGTCCTCGGTGGCGAAGAGCGAGGCGAAGAGCATCAGCTCCGCTCTTAAACCAGCCAATAGACCTGTCTCCATGGCGAGGTTAACAGCTTCTTTCGCAGCAGCCAACGCCATCCTCGGCTTCGACAAAAGCTTCTCCACCAGCTCCTTCACAGCCTCCTCAAGCCTATCACGTGGAACCACCACATTCACAACACCCATCTTCTCCAACTCCCTCGCCGATATCCTGTCACCAGTCATCACCAGCTGCTTAGCCCTTTTCTCACCCACCAGACGCGCCAGACGCTGTGTACCTCCACCTCCCGGAATCAGTCCAAGGTTTATCTCGGGCTGTCCAAAAACGGCGTCCTCAGCCGCGACAATCATGTCACAGGACATCGCGAGCTCAAACCCTCCGCCCAGACAGTACCCCTCCACAACAGCGATAACAGGCTTCTGCATGCTGCGTATGATGTTCGCCAGAACCATCGATGTGCCAACCTCGTTGGCTATGCTTACACATTTTGCGGGGTCCCATTCAAGGAAAGCCCGGATATCTGCTCCCGCGGAGAAGTTTCCACCAGCCCCACGGATTAAAACAACCCTTGCTTCGTCATCTCTGGCAGCCTCCTCCAAAGCACGGCGAAGCTCCCTCCTAAGCTCCAGCTCCAAAGCATTGTAACGCGAAGGATTGTTGAGAACAATCGAAGCAACACCTCCCTCCTTAGAGAATATGACTTTACTGAACTCGCCGGACATAATCGTAAACATGATTCAGAGTATTTAGCTCCTCGCATGAAAGGACCTACAATTGTTTGCCGTATTATTTCGACGCCCTGTATTGGTGGGGGAATATCTGTCGCAGAAACATGTCCACTTTTGCGGTTTGGTCGGGTGGAATTTCGTAGGTCTGTTTGCCTCCGTCTCGGGCAACTATTTTGAGAACACCGTTGCCCGAAAGCTCTATTTCCCCAACATTGGTGGGCTTAAGCAACTTTGCTTGGCCAAATTTTTTCACACCCAGCATCCTCTTGTTCTCCTCAAGAATGGCAACCGCCTCCTCCAGAGAACGGCCAGCCAAAGACAATTCAGCCACATCATCTTTTTTCAAAGCGTTCTTCAACTCCTCAACCCATACGTTCACCATGTTTGTCAAAATGTCACCAGTGCTGCCGATTTTCCATGGCGGCAGGTGTCGCACATGGTCTGTTTCAAGGAACATCAGCCCGGTGTCACATAAAAAGAGAAAATATCTCCTATAGCCACCGCCGAGTGTTTTCATTGAAAAAACTCTTCTCCAAACCTCCGTAAAGTTGAGAACAGTATTCATATATGGGAAGAGAATTGCCATCCTAAATCATTTTTCGCAATTTGCTCTGTTGTGTGAGGCCCGTGAAGTCGGCGGCGGTTGAGGTTGAGCATCGGTTCGATAACTTAAAATTAGCATTTTTAATGGGCATAAATTGATGAGAGGTGGAGGCCAAGTTAGGAATCCTTCACGGGATGTGAAGGGGCTTGGCAGACACCTGATTTTGGAGCTCACTGGATGCGACCAGCGCCTACTAAGCGATGTCGATTTCCTCGATGATTTGTTGACCAAGGCGGCTGTCGCCAGCGGCGCAACTATTGTCGGCAAGTATTCTGAAAGGTTTGACCATGGACAAGGCGTCTCGGCGATAATTGTCTTAAAGGAGAGTCACATCTCGATACATACTTGGCCTGAGCTTGGCTACGCAGCCCTCGATATATACACTTGCGGAGAAAACATTGACCCATGGAAGGCCTACGACCTCATCATCGCGAGGCTTGAGCCTGAAAACGTTGGAGCTTTCGAGGTCGTCAGAGGACTGAATGTTTTGAGAAAAAACCTTCAGCTCCAGAAAGCCTCGATAAGAGATGGGTAAGCCGTCAAACTGGTACAGGGAGCAGATTAGCGAGTCCCTGCTCGAGTCCTACAAGGTAGTCAGACATATTTACAGTGGAAAAACACGGTACCAGAAGGTCGAGATACTGGATACAGAACCATTTGGCAGTTGCTTGCTACTTGATGGAAAAATGCAGTCATCTCTTCTAGACGAGCATATTTACCATGAAACCCTTGTCCACCCAGCCATGTGCCTGAGCGGAGAGCCCCGACGTGTGGTCATCATAGGAGGTGGAGAAGGCGCAACTTTGAGGGAGGTTCTCAGGTGGCGGACCGTCGAAGAAGCATATATGATAGACCTGGATAGAGAAGTTGTCGAACTTTGTCAAAAATATTTACCCACACTCTCGGCTGGTGCATTCAACGACCAGAGGCTTAGGCTGTTTTTTATGGATGGAAGACGGTGGGTGGCTGAGAAGCTTGAGGACAGTGTTGACGTATTCATAATCGATGTCACGGACCCGCTCGAACAAGGCCCCTCTTATCTGCTATATACGAGGGAGTTTTATCAACTCCTGTCGTCAAAACTCTCGGAAAATGGCGTGATTGCCACTCAAGCTACGTCGCCGACACATACCCCGCTCGCCTACCAGTCGATTAAAAAAACGATGCAGACAATATTCCCCTATGTATCTGAGCTGGCCACTTATGTTGTATCATTCTCCGCCGTGTGGGGGTTCCTCTACGGCTCCAAAGGGGGTGGACTCTCGTCTCTCGGGAGGAATGAGGTGGATGAGAGGTTGAAGATGGCTGAGGTCAAGGGCCTGAGGTTCTACAGCGGGTCAACACATGAAGCGCTTAAAGAATTGACGAGACACTACGTAACCCTCAGGAGCGTGGAGGCACGCATCATCAGAGATTCTGAGCCCTTATTCGTTAAGTGACAGCACCGTTGGCAGCAGACGACCATTCCGCGGTTTTCTTATTTTGGTTTTTGTAAAAAGGCGGGTATGAATTGTTTTCTGAGATATCCGCTTAGAAGGTCTATGGCTACTACCGTCACGAGGGTGAGAAGCAGCGCGGTTGTTAGGCTGCTGTACTGTAGTGACTCGATGTAGCTTATCATGAGTAGCCCGATTCCGCCTGCTCCAACGAACCCGAGGACTGTTGACGACCTTATGTTGTACTCGAACATGAACAGTAGCTGGCTGATGATTGTGTTCATCGACTCCGGGATTATGGCGTGTCGTACGATGAGTAGGCGCGGGGCTTTTGTTACACGTATTGCGTCGAGGACCTCTGGGTCGACTGCTTCGAAGGCCTCGTAGTAGATTTTGGATAGGTAGCCGAAGGTGTATACAGCTATGGCGAGTGTGCCGGCAAGCGGCCCGAGCCCCACTGCGATGACGAAGACCACGGCCCAGAAAAGGACCGGAATGGTGCGCACAAAGCCGAAGAATGCTCTGACGACCGTGGTTAAAGTGTGAGAAAACATGTTGCGCATGGCCAGCGCCGAGAACGGTAGAGCAAACACAAACCCCAGCACTGTTCCGACAAATGCTATTTGAATGGTTTCCACCAGCCCCGTCGCCGCCTCTGCGACGACCGCAGGATTGGGTGGAACCATCTCTGTTAAAAGGTTGCCGAGGTTGACCGCGCCCTTTGAAAGCCTGCTGAAGTCTGTGAGTCCGAGGCGGGCGGCTGAGTAGACGAAAACCGCGACGGTTAGCAGTATTGTGATTTGTTTAGCGAAATTTCATTCCGCTGGTCCACCGCCGAGAATTGCTGAAAGCTCTTTGATGCTTATCTGGTTTCCCGGCATTTCGGTCATTATTTTTCCATCCTTCAGTACAGCAACCCGGTCTGCGAATTTGTTGACAAGGTATGTGTCATGCATGGTCATGACGAGGGCGATGTTGTTTCGTCTGCATATTTTTGTGGTGAGCTCCATGACTTCATATGCGTTGATGACGTCGAGGTCTGAGACAAACTCGTCGGCGAGCAGTATTGAGGGGTTCTGCATAAGGGCCCGTGCGACGGCTACTCTTTGTCTCTCTCCTCCGCTGAGTAGGCCTGCTTTCCGGTCAGCGGCCTCCGCCAAGCCAAGGTCTTCCAAAAGCTGATAAGCTTTCACAAACACTTCTTGTGGGAATTTGCCGAATAAGCCGGGAAAAATTCCTATTTTTCCGAGAGCGCCGTGTGCAACGTTTTGCACTGCTGTGAGGTTTTTGACTAGGCCTACGTTTTGGGGGATGTAGCCTATTCCGCCTTTGGCGTCGTGGGTTTTCACGGTGCCTTGGTATGGATACAGGAGCCCTGCGACGATTTTGAGGAGGGTTGTTTTGCCCGAGCCTGAGTACCCCATTATGGCGAGTGTTTCTCCCGCTGAGAGGTCGAGGTCTAAGCCGTCAAGAATTTTTCTGCGGCCGTCGTATGAGAAGCTCAGTCCCCGGATTGTCAGCACCCTGCCCATTTCAGCCAACCTTCTCCGAGTATCTTAGGTTTGTGAGCTCAAGATATCTCTGCAGCCCTCCGAGATGTTTCTCGGATGTCGTGGGCTCAAATCTGACAAAGAGCGCGGATACAAACTGTTTCATCAAGGCTGGTTCTCTATCGCCCAGCTCCTGAAGGGCGTTTATTAGCCTTGAGCGTAGAGGCTCCTTCAGCTCCTTGGAGAAGACTACGGCGTGGCTTGGTATAGGGCCTTGAGAAGCTATCACCCGCGTGTTTGACATGACTTCTCTGTAAAGGGATTCAGGAATGTCTCCGGCTATGACCGCCGCGTCTACGTCGCCGTTTTTCAGAGCTGTCCATGATTGAGCATATCCGCCTGTGAAAACTACTTGGAAGAAGGTTGAGGGGTCGGCTTCAGAGCCCTGCTTGACCTGTATGTAGCCGAGTTCAACGAGCTTAGCGAGTGGTGCAACATATCCCGATGTCGATATGGGGCTGGGCAAAGCGACTTTCTTTCCGCGGAGGTCTTCTATGGACTTGATTGGTGAATCGGGTAGCACGACCCAGTAGGAATAGTATTGTGGTGCTTCGACTATTTTGTCTCCCTCGCCGACAGTTCTTATCTCTGCCAGAACAACTTCTGCGTCGGCCAGTTTCCATGCAAGGTATGAGGGCCACGCGCTCATGAACGCTGCATGAGCGTGTCCCCGTCGAAGAGATTCAACAACCGCCGCGTAGGAGGTTGGCACATATATTTCCACGTCTATGTCTGGTAGTTTCTGCTCCAGAAACGCCTCGATTGGTTTAGCTCTTTGGAGAACCTCTGCGGCGGACAATGTGGGCTGGACGGCTATCACCAGCTTCTGTTTACTCTGAGGTTGGAGGACGACAAATCCGAAAGCGCCAGAAAGAAGCAAGCCGATGATTATTCCGGCGGTTATTAGGGCAATGCTTTGTAGTGCGGTTGAGCGCTTCACGTTATAACACCGTTATATCCCATGATATAAACCATTCACCGTGAAAATAATGATTCACGTTGTTACACATCACACATATAACGCCGTGAATACTAACTAGGATAAGTTGAAGATACCCAAGACCGAGGAGCTTATACCTCTTCTCAGGGCGATGGTTGCAACAGAGCTTGTCACAACATATGGGCTGAAGAAAGCCGAGGTGGCGCGTCTTCTCTCCATCACCCCGCAGGCCGTCACACAGTATGTCAGAGGCGTCAGGGCTGGAGGCCGCCAAATTGCTTTGTCTCAACAACGCCTCAAAGAAATGGTGCGGGAATTTGCTAGAAAAATCGCGTTCAGGCAGAGGCCCGTCACCGAGACAGAGCTCCTCGACCTTGCCTACGAAGTTTTGATGATTCTTGGAAAACCTTCTCCAGATAGACAGGCCATCCCAGAAGAAGCCAAGAGCCAAGCTCTACGAGTTCTGAGAAACCGTCTCGCCGCAGAGCAGGAGGCCGCTGAGCTCTTCCTCAACGAGGCGATAAAAGCGAAAGACGAGATGGTCAGCCTCTTGTTCAGGCAAATCGCATCCGACAGCATCAGACACGCCGACATCGTGCAGACAACAATATCAGCAATCGAGAAAAATTTCTCGGGAAGCGTTCTTCCAGACCCCGAGCGTCTGCAGATGCTTCGGCAACATGAGGAGAAAAGCCATGCACAAGGGTTCGAGACAGTTAAACAGCTGTTGAAAAACGATGTTCTGAAGATTTTGCTAGACTCCATAGATGCTGACGAGGCTAAGCATGACATGATTATTGAGAAGCTGGCGGAGCTTAGTGAGAGGCAGCTGAAGCAGTCAGCCTCTTAGCCAAAAAGACGGCGAAGAATATGGCTGTAGCGGTTAAAGCGATGGTTCCACCCGAGCTGGCTGCAAGATAGAAGGATAGATAGAGGCCGGTGACCGCCGACGATACGCCGACCGTGACGGATATGATGAACATTTGGAGGAGGTTTTTGGCGACGAGCTGGGCGGTCGCGCCAGGTGTTATGAGCAGCGACACGACGAGGATTATTCCAACCGTTTGCAGGGACGCGATTACGGCCAGCGATATCATGACCATGAGAATATGGTGGAGAAGGTTGGCTGGTAATCCGGCTACTGAGGCGAAAACGGGGTCGAAAGTGTATGCGACGATTTCTTTAAGGAAGAGGCCGAAGAAGAGGAGTACAGCAGTGGCGACGGCTGCGGTGAGCTGCAGCTCCTCTGTTGAGACGGCGAGAACGTTTCCGAAAAGGATGTGGAAAACATCCAGAGTTGGTCTAAGCTTGCTTATCGCGACGAGGCCTAGTGCGAAGGCCCCTGTCAAAACTATGCCGATGGCTGTATCGTTTCTCACACGTGTCTTCTGCTCTATGAGTCCGATGGCGAATGAGGAGATTATGCCTGCCATGGCTCCGCCCAGCGTGAGAGGAATGTTGAAAACAGCGGCCAAGGCTAGTCCGGGTAAAACTGCGTGTGATATTGCGTCGCCGAGAAGTGCCCAGCCGCGTAGGACAATTACGACGCTGAGTGTGGATGCGAGTATGCCGACCGCGATGGATGTGATGAATGCTGACTGCATGAAGCGGTAGGTGAGTGGTTCGAGGAAAAATTCGGCTAACGCCATCCCGCAACCCGCCCCACGTCGGTAAGATGCATGGCGACGCGTTCACTGCCATAGGCTGCGGCGAGGTTTTCAGCCGTCAAAACCTTCTCCGGAGACCCGAACGCTATGACACGGTTTCGGAGTAGAAGAATATTGTCAAAGAACTCGAAGGTGCTGCTGAGGTCGTGGGTGGTCATTATCACGGTTTTGCCCATCCGTCGCAGCTCGCTTAAGATGTCGAAGAGCCTGTCCTCTGACTCGGCGTCTATGCCTGTGAGAGGCTCATCCAACAAGTAAATCTCTGCTTCTTGGGCAATCGCTCTAGCTATGAAGACCCGTTGCTGCTGTCCACCGGAGAGCTCCGAGATTTTCCTACGCATCAACCCGCTTAACCCGGTTTTCTCCAAAGCAGCCAAAACCCTCTCATCATCTTTCTTCACACTCCTGAGATAGCCCACATCCCTTATCCTGCCCATAGCCACAACATCCCACACCGTCAAGGGATAATCCCAGTAAACCTCCTCCCTCTGAGGAACATAGGCTATCTTTCCACGCGCATCCGAGACATCAAGTCCAAGAATTTTGATGACACCTCGCCGCGGCTTGACAAGCCCGACAAGTGCTTTGAAGAGGGTGCTTTTTCCCGAGCCGTTTGGCCCGACGACGGCGGTTATCGAGCCGCGGAATATTTTGAAGGAAACATCTTCGAGAGCCACGATCTTCTCATAAGCCACAGTCAAGCCATCTACAAGAACAGCCTCGCTCAACACCCTTTCATCAACTCCCCGACAATAGTTCCAACATTCACCTTCATCATGGAGACATACGACTCTGCACCCGAGCCCCGCGGCCCAACACCATCAACATACAACGGCCCAGCCAATCTACCGCCCGCCTCTCTCACAAGAGAGTCCAGTAGCCTGCTGGAAAGAGTCGACTCCACAAAAAATACACACACCCCCAGCTGCTTTACCTTCTCAACAGCGTGGACCATGTCTATGGGAGAAGGTTCGATCTCCGTTGCTATGGAGTAGAAGTATGCGCCCACCCGGAACCCATAGGCTCTGGCAAAATACTGGAAAGCATTCTCCTGTGTGACGAGTATTCTTTTCTCGGTCGGAAGCTGGGAGACGGTTTCTCTAATCCATTTGTCCAGCTCCTCCAATTCACGAATGTATGCAGCTGCGTTTGCCTTGTAGATTTCGGCGTTGTCTGGGTCTTGTTCGATGAATATGTCTCTGATGTGTTCGACGTATTTTATCGCGAGGCCTACATCCATCCACATGTGTGGGTCTTCTTTTCCGGCGTAGGGGCCGTCGGGAACCTTGAGAAGATAGGGCTCCAACCCCTCCGTAACCCTGTAAAGCTTTTCATTGTTCTGGCTGCCGAGTAGTTTAACCACCCATGCGTCGACGGCGAAGCCGTTGTAGAGGATGACCTTGGCTTTCGAGGCTTTAACCATGTCCTCGGGTGTCGGCTCATAGGTGTGGGGACTCTGCCCCGGTGCAACGATGCACTCCACATCCCAGAGTCTTCCCACCACGTTTCTGGCGAGGTCGCAGATGATAGATGTGGTAGCGAGAGCTAGTCTCGATTCTACTGGGACTGCATAATAGGGGGTGTACAGCCCCAGAGCCAATACAAAAATTGAGGCGGCTAACAGAAGCTTAGATTCGGGGAAAATCATTTTTCTCGGCTATTTTTAGCCTAGGCTAAATTTAGCCTTATCTCAAATCCATGGAAGAGCTTAATAAATCCAGCAATAAACCATTTCCGAAGCAGAACCTTGAGCACAGTAACAAAATATGTTATAGAGGCTCGGATTGAAGTAGACGGTCCAGTGGACAAAAACGACGTGGTGGGCGCTGTATTTGGACAAACGGAGGGGATTTTCAGCTCAGACCTCGACCTGCGGGAGCTGCAGAAAACAGGACGCATCGGCAGAATCGAGATAAACGTCACGACACAGGGCAACAAAGCCGTAGGAAAAATCATCGTCCCCACAAGCCTCGACAAATACACAACATCCCTGATAGCCGCGATGATAGAGTCCATCGACAGAGTCGGGCCCTATCAGGCACGGGCAGTCATAGAGAAGATAGAGGATACACGTTTGGAGAAAAGAAAACGCATAATCGAGAGAGCGAAGGAAATTCTGGCGGCTTGGGAGAAGCAGAAAGTGCCTGAGAATGACCTTATTCTCAGGGAGCTTGAGGACGCGATAGTCAAGACAAAGGTCTCGGAATACGGTCCAGAGAAGCTTCCAGCCGGCCCCGACGTAGACTCGTCCGATGAGCTTATCATAGTTGAGGGAAGAGCCGACATCATCAACCTGCTTAGATACGGTTACAAAAACACCATAGCCGTTGAGGGGGTTAAGATACCCAAATCCATCGCAGGCCTGACGAAGCGGAAGAAACGTGTGATCGCTTTTCTCGACGGCGACAGAGGAGGAGACCTCATCCTTCAGGAGCTTCTACAAAACTGTAAGATAGACGCGGTCGCAAGAGCGCCCTATGGAAAAGAGGTTGAACAGCTGACAGCCCGGGAGATTCACGAAGCCCTAGAGCACGCGGTTCCACCTTCCGAGGCCTTGAGGGCCAAGGAAATGGCGGCGGGAGCTGAGAGAAAAACCGTTCCATCGGAGCTGAAGAACTATGTAAAACAGGTTGACGGCACTTTGTCAGCTGTTTTGCTTGACCAGAACTTTAACGAGATACAGCGTATGCCTGTGAGTGAGCTTGTGACCAAGTTCGGGGAGCACAGGGATGCGAAGTATGTGGTTTTTGACGGCGTGGTTACACAGAGGCTTGTAGACCTCGCGGCATCTCTAGAGAGCGATGTCTACCTCGTGGGAGCGCGTATAGGCGATGTCCAGAACAAACCTCCCAACGTCCACATCTACACCACCAGCGAGCTAATCAACGCGTCTTAGTAACGAAGGGTCCACAGAGTAGCGTAGGAAGGCAGCGACCCCACCCAGGCCATTGAGCTTATCCGTGGCCTCAGACCCCGTGGAGACGACGCGCACAGAGGCGCCATGGGCCTCGGCCCTCTCCACCAGCTCCCAGACATCTTTATCCATGTATCTGCTCCAGAGAAAATCCTCCGAAACCAAAACCTTCTCAACGGCACCCATCCGCAGGGCGTTAAGTGTCTCCACAAACCCGAGAGAAGCTTTCCCGGGCTCGGTAACCAGCACACGCATCAACTCCTCCACATCCATGACGTCGGCCACAGCCTTCACCTCTTCGCCCAGTTCACGCAACACGCCTCCACGAAGGAGCTCTGAAACACCGGCCTGGTCAGTGGCTGAGACAAACCCCGTCTTTTTCACACGTTGATAAAGCGTGGGTTTCTCACGTTTAAGATAGGATACAAACTCGTCCACGGTGACCGAGGGCCCGAAAACATACACTTCCTCAGCATCTTTCAGCTTTTCCGCGGCCGCTGAGTAGATTTTCTGAAGAGCTTTCTGTCTCTGGTCAGGTTCACGCTTACCCTCGGCAACGGTTTCGTGAAAAAGGACACGCATACCCGACGGCTCTGCACGATAGACGCCCAGGCTCTCGTCATCAACCAAAACCAACGCCACACCCTTTCTTATTCCGGGGCCTCTGTAATACTTCGCCATAGCCTCGAGCCGTTGAAAATTCTTCCTACTCTCGACTGTGAGCTCATCACCAACCGAAACATGGATGCTGTGATGCTTCCCAACAAGCCCCAGCTCCCTGCTCTCATACCTGATAACACCGAGAAGGTCCAGCCTCTTCAACATAGGGTCCAAGCTCTTCTCCAAAACCTCGACACCAAGCTCCACAGCAACACGAACACTGTCAACACTCCCATCCCGCCGCTCCTTCTTCAACTCCCTACTAGTAACAGCATACACGACATCACCCACCTCCAAAACACGGTAAATATTCAGAAGATCAAGAGTCGACTCGGGGACAACCGTCACCAAACGCTTCAAAGGGCTTATTTTAACAACCCTCAAACCAGCACCCCTAGAACAAGCGCATACATCAACCCTCAGACCATCGGCAACTTTTTTATAACTCCTTAAAAATCCTAAAGTCGCATGAATAGAATCGGCTTAATTGTCCCCTCGTCCAACACGACCATGGAGAGGGAGTTTTGGGAATCTCTAAACGGCCATGCGACGATACATGCTGGCCGTGTTTTTCTGGAGAATGTTATGGTTTCTGAGTTAACCGTATTGGAGGATGAAGCGGTTAGGGAGGCGCGGAAACTGGTTACGGCGGGGGTTGATGTTCTCGTTTATGGCTGCACAAGCGGAAGCTTTGTCAAAGGCCCTCAGCAATATAGCGGTATCGAGGAGAAGCTCGAGAAACTGGGTAAACCAGCTGTAGCGACTTCAGGGGCTGTCATTAGAGCACTTACTCACTTGGGGGCGGGGAAAATCTCCCTAATCACACCATATACAAGAGACATCACAGAGGTTGAGAAAGCTTTCTTGGCGAAACATGGTTTCGAGGTCCTCTCCACCTTCCACGCATCCATAGTGGCCAACCTCGATATTGGCATGGTAAAGGATGATGAGGTAGCTGAATGGGCTACGGAGAACACTCACCCCGACTCGGACGCCATCTTCATAAGCTGCACAAACCTCAGCACCTTCAAAGCCATCAAAAGAATCGAGGAAAACACAGGAAAGCCCGTGGTTTCAAGCAACTCGGCAACCCTCTGGAACGTGCTCCAAAAGCTAAACAAGAAGATCGACCTGCCTCTGCTGGGCATGCTGTTCTCAGCGAGGTAATCATTCTTGGCAAAGGTTGTAGCCGCTGTGGATGTAGGCGGCACCTTCACGGACCTGGTCGCGGTTGATGAAAGCGATGGCAGGTTATACAAGGTTAAGACTCGCAGCACGCCGCATAGACCCGAGGAGGGCTTTCTAGACGCAGTACAAAAGTTGCTGGAGAATTTCTCCCCAAAAGATTTTGAGCTTATCATACACGTTAACACTATCGGGACTAATCTTTTCAGAGGCCAGCTGGCCCTCAAGATGCCTGCTGTATCGCTTGTGACTACGAAGGGGTTTAGAGATGTGGTTGAGATAGGGAGGCAGAACAGGCCAGAGCTCTACAACATCTTCTACAGAAGACCCGACCCAATAGTGCCTCGTGAGAGACGGTTCGAGGTTTCTGAAAGGGTTGACGGGAAAGGCGAGGTGTTGAAGGAGGTTGATGAGAGAGAGCTTGAGGCCCTAGCTGAGCAAATAGAGAAAATAGGCACAGAATCGGTAGCCATATGTTTCCTCAACAGCTACCTGAATCCCGTTAATGAAAAAAGAGCTAAAGAAGTTTTGAGGAGGTGTCTAAACGCATTAATTTTCACATCATATGAAGTGGACCCCGAGCATCGCGAATATGAGCGGACTAGCACGACCGTGGTCAACGCGGCTTTGGCGCCCGTCGTGTCGAGATACATCGCTTCTGTGAGACAGGGGCTTGATGGGCTGGGTATCACCTGCCCTGTCCAGATAATGAGCTCTGCCGGAGGGCTTGTCGACGTGGATGAAGCTGTCAACCGGCCAGTCGCATGTATAGAGTCTGGGCCAGCGGCGGGGGTGATTGGGGCTGCTAAAGTCGCAGAAGCAATCGGGCTGAAGCGTGTCATTAGCTTTGACATGGGTGGGACGACGGCTAAAACGGGAGTTGTTGTGGATGGCTTGCCCGCCACTGTTCCAGAGATAGAGGTAGGGGGCCGTGTCCACATGGGGAGAATAATAAAAGGAAGCGGGTACCCTGTTAGGTTCCCGTCAATAGACCTAGCGGAGGTGAGCGCCGGAGGAGGCACAATAATACAAGTGTCCAAAACAGGCGGGCTTCAAGTGGGTCCGCTGAGCGCGGGAGCCGACCCGGGTCCAGCTTGCTATGGAATGGGCGGGGTAGAGCCAACTATCACTGACGCTAACCATCTCCTCGGCAGAGTTGAGCACCTACTTGGAGGAGAGATGAAGCTTGACACAGTTCTCGCAGAGAAGGCGATGGAGAAGGTGGCTAAGCAGCTTGGCCAGAACTTGGTGGAGACATCGTGGAACTCACTCGTCCTCGCAAACCTCCATATGGCAAGAGCCGTGCACATAGTAACGCTTGAACGTGGCCTTGACCCGACAGAGTTCACGCTCGTCGCCTTCGGTGGAGCAGGGCCAATGCACGCGGCCGAGCTCGCACAACAAATAGGAATATCCAAAATTGTTATCCCACCTAGCCCAGGCCTCTTCTCCTCGCTCGGCCTGTTGATGACAGACATGAAATACAGTTACGTCAGAGGATACGTCAAAACTCTCAGTAAAGACGACGAGCAAAAAATCGAGCAAACCTACAGAGAGATAGAAGAATATGCCGTTGGGCAGTTAAGCAGAAAAGTTGCGTTGAAAGAATACCGCATCGTAAGGACAATAGACCTCCGATACCTCGGACAAGGATACGAGATAGAGGTAGATGCTCCGCGTCCCTTCAACATCGATGAGGTGTTCACGAAGTTTGAAGAGCTTCACTCCTCAACCTACGGATACAAACATGTCGGCGAAAAAATCGAATCAACAGCTTTACGAGTCTACATCATCATCCATACCAGCAGACCATCACTCCCAAAAACATATGACCAGAGAAGATACGCCGCGAAACGTGTCCGCCGTGTCTTCTTCGGGGAAGGTTTTATGGACTCGCCGGTGCTTTGGAGAGAGGCTCTAGAAACGGGATATGAGGCCGAAGGCCCGTTGGTCATCGAGGAATACGACTCAACCACTGTCGTTCCACCTGGCTGGAGTATACATGTGGAGGAGAACGGCTGCATGGTGATGGAACGTTGAGCCTACCCCACGAGGTTGTCAAGTACAGCCTTCTATACATATCTGAGGAGATGGGCGTGGCTCTCCGCAAGTCAGCTTTCTCACCCAACATCCGAGAAAGAGCGGACCACAGCTGCGCCATCCTCGACTGGAGAGGGAGACTGATAGGACAAGCGGAGCACATACCTGTCCACATAGGCTCCCTTCCCCACGGCCTCAAAAACACCCTCGCATACTTGGAGAAGAAAGGGGTGGAAATGTCTCCGGGGGACATGTATGTTCTCAACGACCCCTACATAGCAGGCACACATCTCAACGATATCACAACAATAAGACCCATATTTTACCGAGGAGAGCTCGTCGCATACGTCGCAAATAAAGCCCATCACGTCGATGTCGGAGGCATAGACCCCTCTAGCATCTCGATACGTGCGGAAACGCTTCTCCAAGAGGGAATAGTTATTCCACCGGTAAAGCTGATGAAAGAAAACAAGATTATGGAAGATGTCGTGGATATTCTGAGAAACAATACAAGGATACCTGATATAACTCTCGGAGACCTACGGGCGCAGATAGCAGCCAACCTGATAGGCGAGAAAAAACTTCTAGACTTGATAGAGAAAGTTTCGCTACCGGTTTTCAGAGAAGCGGTGGAACAGATCATAGAGAAAACAAACCAGCTGGTCAGGCAGGAGGTTGCCCAGCTTCCATGGGGCAGGGCCGTCGGCGAGGATTTTCTGGAGCTCGATGAAAGGGACCTTGTAATCAAGGCGGATGTCGAAGTAGGCTCCCAGGGTTTTCGCGTGAACTTCGCCGGCACAGACAGACAGGTTAACAAACCGCTTAACGCTGTCCTAGGTGTCACCATAGCGGCGACAACCTACACCATCAGAACACTCCTCGGCCCCGACATACTGTTGAACGAGGGATTTACTGAGACGTTGTCTATACATGCTCCAGAAGGGACGCTGGTCAACCCCGTCAAACCGGCGCCTGTTGCGGCTGGAAACCTCGAAACAAGCCAGAGAATAGTCGACACGATCTACAAAGCCTTGTCAGAGATTATGCATGACAGAATTCCGGCAGCCAGCACCGGCAGCATGAATAACCTGATGATGGGTGGAATACATCCCGAGACAGGGAAAGCATGGGCCTTTTACGAAACCATAGGCGGGGGAGGAGGTGCAAGACCAGGCATGGACGGCGTCGACGGCATACACTGCCACATGACTAACACCCTCAACACACCTATCGAGGTAATCGAACACTACTACCCTGTGCTGTTCATGTCTTATAGGTTCAGGGATGGAAGCGGAGGTGTGGGAAGGTGGAGAGGAGGAATGGGAATTGAGCGGAGCCTCAAGGCGTTAGCACCCATCCACGTCGCGGTTATGGGTGATAGAAGCCGACACAGGCCCTGGGGCCTGAAAGGTGGAGGAGAAGGCGCGCCAAGCGAATATCTTATCAAGAAAGTTGACGGAACAATCATCAAACTCAGCTCCAAAGACGTAGCCACACTAAACCCCGGGGACATCATCATAATAAGAACAGCAGGAGGCGGTGGATACGGTCGAATGGATAGTTAGGTGCCTAGGCTTCTACGTGCGTGGAATTTAATAACGGGCATTTTCGTGAGATATGCGGATTGGCTGAGGAGTTTAAGCTGTTTGGGCAGTGGAGTGTTGAGGGCGTGGAGGTTTTAGACGAGGGGCTAAAGAAATACATATCGCTGAAGCCGCAGGTTGTTCCTCATTCGGGTGGACGCCATGAACATCGTAGATTCGCCAAGTCGCAGCTGAACATAGCTGAGCGCCTCGCCAACATGTTGATGAGACCTGGGAAAAACGGTGGAAAAAAGAGCAAGGCCCTCGCAGCGGTGAGGAACGCTCTCTGGATAATCCATCTACGGACCGGTAAGAACCCGTTGGAGGTTTTGGTCAGGGCTGTTGAGAACTCAGCTCCCCTCGAGGACGTCACACGCCTCAGTTACGGTGGAATAGTTTACTTCAAAGCCGTTGACATCAGCCCACAGAGAAGGGTGGACCTCGCCCTCAGAAACATCGCTCAAGCAGCTCGCGAAAACTCTTTCAGAACAAGGAGAACAATCGACGAGGCTTTAGCTGAGGAGATCATCCTCGCCTCCGAAAAAGACAGCAAGAGCTTCGCAGTGAAACGTAGAATTGAGCTGGAGCGGGTGGCGCTGGCCTCTCGTTAGCCTAGGCATCTTCTAATCCCGGCTGCTCTAAGCAGCTCCAGACGCGCCTCCTCCAAATTTTCCTCCATATATGCTATGAGGAAATTGTTGAGTATGTTGCTGTATTTTCTCTCCGAAGATGTTTTGGGCCCCGGCTTTATGTTTAGGAGATCTTGTGCGGCTTCGAGGTCCTCGACGTAGAGTGGCAAAGCTTCTCTAAGGGGCTGCAGTTCATGCTTATCTTTGGATTCCTCGCTCAGCAGCGTGTTGATGTTGTCGAAGCAAACCAGCGGAGCGACTCTGCGCAAATCTTCGGCAAGATTGTAGAACTCCTTCAACACATCAAATTCCTCTTCAGATAGTTGGTAGAGGAAGCGGAGGCCTATAAACTCGGGAGGCAGGCCGAGTGTGTAAAAGGAGCATGCATATGGGATGGCTCTCGGCAGCTCAACCCCTCCAAGCACACGCGAGTAGGCGAAAGCACCGACATGTAGCTTGCGTCTCCGCCTCGCAGGCGTCAGCGCCGAGACACGGGCTATGGATGGTGCAGCCACCTCGGCGAAAGCCCTATAAGCCTGGGAACCTTTGGCGATAACCTTTAAAACCGTTTCAACACTCTCAATTATCGTTGACCGTTTTTCGATGGGTAATGTATTGTTGATGCTCTTTATAGCTTCCTTCACAATGTTTTGTGGATAATCGTAGCGGAAGGCGGACTGTATGGTTACCGTGGATACGCCGCCGTATTCTTCGTAGAATTTTTCTAGATGTGTTGGGCTGAGTCCGCCTCTGAAAGGAAGTGTTCCAACGCCTATGATTGTGTGAACAGGTATGCCTGTGTTTGTGGATAGGTTTTGCAGCTTGTCTATGGCTAGTTTGGCCATCAACGTGGCTGCGACGAGGCCGTTGTTGAGCGCCGGGTCTGAGCGGGCGATGAAGGCTCGCACATAACGCGGCGAGGTCAGCTCTATGAACCTTCCCAGTATAGTGTCGGCGTTGAGCATCGAGTCTAGGTCTTCGAAAAGTGGGATGACCTCGATTTTTTCTGGGCTGATTTTTCCGATGATGTCTCCTAGCGTGATGTTTGGATAGTCGATGACTATTTCCTCCAGCTGGACAACCGCTTTTCTATAGGTGTTGACCACACGTATGAGTTGGTTTACTGATGTGGTGAAGGGGAGGATGACTTCGAAGACGGGCGGGTTCACCTGGCGGCCGTAGAATGCCTCGCATGCGTCGAAATGCTTGGGTATGCTTTGCAGTGTTTCGAAGAAAACTTTCCTGTCGCTTTTCTCCATCGATGGGTTGGGTATGCGGTATGTGAGGAAATGGTCTCTCCCGATTATTTTTTCGCGGAAATATTCGGGATGTGTTGTGAGCAGTTTGCGGACGACGTTGAGGTCGACGTCTTTCCCTTCGGCGTCCCACATCGCTTCCTCGCATCCCAATGTGACCCAGCTCTGGTAAACCTCTTCAACCTCGTCATCACCCTCTATCAGCGGCGTATCTAGCCACGGCGGGCTGGAGACGTTGTCGGGATGCTGCGAACTCATCGTCCTCGGAATGTGTCTCTCTTCGTTAACCATGGCTATTCACGGGAGTAGGGAACACCCAGCGCCGCGGGAACACCTATTCTCTTGCGCACAGACTCCGCGGACAACAGCGTCAATGTCACTATGGTTACTATGTAGGGGAGCATCAGGAGAAAATATGGAAGCTGAGCCGCCACGCCCACTAGCTGGAGCCTGAACTGGAGAGCCTCGACTCCGCCGAAGAGATAGGCGCCTAGGATTGCTCTCAGCGGGTTCCATGTCGCGAGGATGACGAGGGCGAGGGCGATGAAGCCGCGGCCCTGCGTCATCCCCTCTACCCAGAAGGGCTGGTAACCTATGAACAGATAGGCTCCGGCCAGTGAACCCAGCGCACCGCATATCGTCATCGCTATGTAACGGATGAGGAAGACGTTTACGCCGAGGGCGTCGGCCATCGACGGGTTTTCCCCCACGGAGCGTAGGCTAAGCCCGAAGCTTGTTTTGAACAAGATGAACCAGAGGACGCCGGCGAGGATAAGGGAGATGTACACAAGTATGTTGTGGCTGAATATCATGGGGCCGATGATGGGGATGTTGACTAGGCCTGGGATAGGGATGGGCGGCAGCTTGGCCGCTTCCTGTGATGCGATGACGGCTGGGGAAGCCTCGGGGTTCAAAGCCAGAATTATTCTCCCCCTTATCTCGTTTGAGGCAAGCAGGCCGCTCAGGCCAAGGCCAAGGACAGTGAAGGCCAACCCGACGACCACTTGGTTTAGTCTTAGGCTGACCGTGAAAAGAGCGTGCATGAGACCCAGAGCAGCTCCCACCAACAACACCGTGGCGATGGCCCAGCCATGGCCCAGAGCGTTCGTGAAAATATAGGAAAGCGATGCACCCATTATCATCATCCCCTCCATGCCGAGGTTGAGCACCCCAGCGCGTTCAGCAACCGTTTCCCCGAGGGAAGCCAGTAGGAAAACTGTTCCAGACGCAACAGCTCCAACCAGCACAGATTCAACTAACTCAATCATTTCACAACCCTTAGCCTATATCGTTTGAAAAACTCGCCGAGGATAATCATCAGGAAGATTGTTGCTTGAAGTATCTGGATTGCTGGGAAGGGGAGGTTGAGTGTTGCCTGTATGACGTCACCGGCAACAAGTAATCCACCAAAGAAAATAGCGGCTGGAACAGCTAACCAAGGGTTGAGGGCCGCGAGAAAGGCTATGATTATGGCGGTGTATCCGTATCCGACGTAGGCGCTTGGAGGCCTCATCCTGCCGAGAATGCCAGCGACTATTGAGAGACCACCTAACCCAGCCAACCCGCCAGCTATCAAGCTGCCGAGTAAAAGTGTCCGCCCAATCCTCACACCCGCGTACCTCGCCGCTTCATAGTTTTGTCCGAGAACCCTCATCTCGAAGCCCGCGGGCGTGTACAACATGAATCCATACAACAGCCCAGCGATTATGAAGGCGGCTGGGACGCCGACGTAAGCGGTGTGCCCTAGGATGGTGTCGAGCCTTGCGTATGGTGGGAAAACGATTGAGAGTGGGAAACCGAAACCTTTTGGGTCTCTCCACGGCCCGTGGATAAGATAGTTGACAAAATGGTATGCGACGTAGTTGAGCATAAGTGTTGGCAGAATTTCGTTTACGCCGAGCTTGGCTTTGAGAAACGCGGGTAAGGCACAGTATAAGCCACCTGCCAAAAATGACGACACAACCATGAGAGGAAGAACGAGAAAATCGGGAACAAGGCCATAGTAGACATGAAGCAATACAACACCGGTTGCAGCGACCATGCCGAGGTATATCTGACCTTCGGCGCCTATGTTCCAGAAATTCATTTTGAAGGCCACGGTTAGACCGAGGGCCGCGAAGCCGAGTGGCAGCCCGCGGAGAGCAGCCTCTAGAAGCGTTCTCTCGCTGAAATAAACCTCGAAGAGACGCGTGATTACGTCAAAGGCGTTGACACCTAGGATTTCAAAAATGAGGCCAGCCACAAGAAAGCTGGCCGCGACGAAGATTACCGTGACCGCTGCGGAAAATTTACGCGAGAACTGGCCACGTTTCTCGAGTTTAAGCATCATCTAGGCGCTGACCTCCGCCCTCTTCACACCCGTCATCATCAGCCCGATTTCCTCCACGTCGTATTCTCCTTTTCTGAGAACACCCACTATCTCGCCCCGGTACATCACCATTATCCGGTCGCTGAGGCTAATCAATTCCTCGAGCTCCTCCGAGACAAGAAGCACAGCCACACCCTTTTCAGCTCTTCTAACCAGCTCTTGGTGAATCTGCTCTGTTGAGGCGATGTCAAGCCCGCGGGTGGGGTAGGCCGCCAATATCACTTTAGTGTTGGGTAGGATTCCCAGCTCACGGGCCAGGACAAGACGCTGAATGTTTCCGCCCGAAAGGTTTGCCACCTTGTTGGAGATCGTCGGTGTAACTATTCGGAAGGCTTTCACAAGCTCCTCAGCCTTCAGGTTAACATCCCGCCATCTTATCAGAAACCTATTGCCGAAAAGATGGTTTCTATATGCTTTGAGGACAAGGTTCTCTGCGACTGTCATTTCCGGTGCAGAGTAGCGTAGGGCCTCTGCAGGTATGTAGCTGACGCCGGCGTCGATTATCTCCTGTGGATGCCTGTTTGTGATGTCTACTCCGTCAAGCCATACTTTTCCGCGCACAATTTTCCTAAGGCCCGCGAGTGCTTCTAGAAGCTCTGTCTGACCGTTTCCCGAAACACCCGCTATGCCGAGAATCTCACCACGGTATAGCTTGAAGGAGACGTTTCGCACAGCCTCTAAGCCTTTGTCACCTAGGACCACGAGTCCCGATGCTTCGAGAACCGGTTTCGAAGTGTCAAGACTTCTTGTTGATGTTATTTTTAGCAGTGGTCTTCCAATCATGAGTTCAACCAGCTCCTCTATGTTTGTCTCGTTGACGTTTTTCGTGGCCACGTTTCTGCCAGCCCTCATAACAGTCACTCTATCGGCTACGTTGAAAACTTCCTCGAGCTTATGAGTAATTAAAACCACCCCCAGCCCCTGGGTAGCCATTTTGCGGAGAGTCTGGAAAAGCGCAACACTTTCCTGTGGAGTAAGCACGGACGTCGGCTCATCAAGTATGAGTATCCTCACTTTTCTGTAGAGTGCTTTGAGCAGCTCGACCTGCTGCTTCTCGCCGGCGGAGAGCTGCCATACACGTGCGTTGGGGGAGATTGTCCAGCCATATGTTTGTATCAGCTGGGTTAGCTCGTTGTTTATTTTGCGCTCGTTTATCACGAAGCCGAGCTCCCTTAGCCCAAGGATGACGTTTTCAGCGACGGTGTGTACGGGTATGAGTTTGAACTGCTGATGAACCATCCCTATTCCAAGTGTGAGAGCGTCACGGGGGCCTCTGATGTCCACCTTCTTGCCGTACACCCATATCTCACCTGCGTCGGGCCTGTAGATGCCGTAGAGAATGTTCATCAAGGTGGATTTTCCTGCACCGTTCTCGCCCAGCAGTGCGTGAACCTCGCCGGGCCTAAGCGTAAAATTCACATTATCATTAGCAACAACGTTGGGAAACTTCTTAACTATGCCCCTCATCTCAACAAGGTGCTCGGGCCCGGACATGCGGACCACGACAAAAATACAAAAAAATTGTTGAGAGTTTTTGTTTACCGCGGCAGCTCGCTTTGTATGTATTCAACGAACCAATCCATGTTCCATAGCATGTCTCTGTCGGCGCGTTCACTGCCCTTTATCCTGACTTCGCCTTTCTGGTCGCGTATCGGCTCACCAAGGTTGCCGTCTACGCTGAAGGGCTCGAACAAAAGCTCCTTCATCTCCTCATACCTCTTCTTGATCTCCAGCTGCCATTCCGAAGGTATGGCTGGGTTAAGCTTGCCGAGCTGAAGGGTTCCATCAACCTGCCCGGCTGTGCTCTGCTCTGGCGACCTTCTCCACCTATAGGGCATGTAGTCTCCTATTCTTGTCCAGATGTCGACGGTTCTCCACGTTCCTGTTGCAACCATTCTGTAAAAGTCCAAGTATATTGGGCCCCAGTTAACGATCTGGCCTGTTAGGTGGGCGTTTGGCCCGTAGCTGGACATGTCGTTGTAGTGGCTGAAGCTCCAGACCCTGCGGCCCTTCTGGGTGGTGTATTCTTCGGCTACCTGTAAGGTTGTTGGCGTGTCCTCTGTGAACGCAAGAACATCAGCGTTGGATTGTTCTATCAACGCCACTGCAGCCTCTCTTGCCTTACCAGGGTCAAACCATGCAAACAGCCAGCTTACATAGGCTTTGATGTTTCTCCCGGTTCTCTTCTTGTAGGCGTAGTTCGCTCCGAGGACGAAGGCGTTGATGTGTCTGACAACCTCGGGTATCGGGAAAGCAGCAACATATCCCACGACACCTGTCTGTGTAACGGCGCCGGCCGCGAGTCCGTTGAGGTAGTAGAGCTGGTAGAACTCTGCAAATGCGCTGCTCATGTTCTGTGGCGCATTTCCCGCGGCCCCGCTTCGGTATCCTGAGATGTGGACAAAGTATTTGTCGGGATACTTTGCGGCGACCTCGGCCGTCGAGTCCATGTAGCCAAAGCTGGTAGTTATTACAAGGTCTGCGCCTTGGTTGATGAGCGACTCGATTGCCCCGGCAGACTGCGCCTCTGGAACACTCTCTATGTAGAAGCTGTCAACGTTCTTATAAGCGGCGTCCGCGAATTTTCTTCCTTCGTTGTGGGCGAAGGTCCATCCATAGTCTCCCACGGGGCCTACGTATATGTAGCCGACCTTCAGCCTCTTAGCAGGGGCCTGAACAGTCGTAGTCACCGTCGCACCTGGCCCCGTAACAGTTCTGGTAACTTCAGACGTAACTGTACGCGTCACCGCTGGCGCAGCCTGAGATGCTCCAAGAAAATATCCGGCAAGACCACCGACAACCGCTCCCGCCGCGACACCGCCGACCGCCGCACCAGTTGAGACAGCTAAAAACTTTCTTCTCGATATTCTGGATTTTTTCTCCATCATATATTCTATTATGGGTGGGGTATATATGCTTTAATCCACTATCAGGTTTACGAATTGGAAGGTCACGGTGTCGAGCAGTCCTTTGTCGGTTATTCGTAGCTCAGGAATCACGCTTAGGCTGAGGAGTGAGAGGGTCATGAACGGTGATACCCATTCGCATCCAAGCCGCCGCCATACTTCATAGGTTTTGTTAAGCTTCTCGGCAACAACCTCAGCGGGTTCGGGTGACATGAGGCCCGCGAGGGGAAGCTCCACCCGCGCAAGCACCTCGCCATCCGCGACAGTGACTATGCCGCCGTTGATGCGGGCGTTCTCGTTCGCCGCAACCGCCATGTCTTTCTCGTCGAAGCCGATTACGAGTAGGTTGTGGCTGTCGTGCGCCACGGTGGATGCGACTGCTCCTTTTCTGAAACCGAACCCTGCCGCAAAGCCCGTGCTCATTCCACCGTGTTTGCCATGCCTCTCCACGACCGCTATCTTGAAGATGCTTCTGTCGGGGTCGGGCTTCACCTCCCCGTTCTCAACCATAAGCCTCTCTATACGATGCTTGGTTATGACGCTGCCCTCAACAGCCTGAATAACCCGCGCACGCACCTCGTCACCATCCACCTCCTCCCTAACAACAAAATCCTCAGGAGACAAGGGCCTAGACAGCTTCACGCTCCGCATAAACCTCTCCGGATAACTGAAGCGGGGCAATTCTTTGACAAGCTTTCCATTCTCCGCAACAAGCTCGCCGTCGGCGAAAACCGTCTCAACCCTGAACCTCGCCAAATCGGAGACAAGCAAAATGTCTGCGACGCGGCCGGGAGAGATGCTGCCCAGCTCGTGGCTTAGACGGTATCTCTCAGCGGGGTTCAAGGTGGCCATTTGAATGGCTGTCAGTGGGTCGACTCCTTCTTGGATGGCTCGGCGAACACAGTGGTCGACGTGACCATCCCGTAGGATGGATGCGGGCTCCTTGTCGTCGGTGCATAGACAGATATGCCTTGGGTCGATGCCTGTCTCCGTGTAGGCTCTGACTGTTTCCTTGATGTCTAGCCAAGCGCTCCCCTCCCTCAGGTAGACATACATGCCGTTCCTGAGCCTTTCGAGCGTCTGCTGCTTGGTGACGCTTTCATGGGTTGATAGTATGCCGGCGGCAACGTAGGCGGATAGCTCGCGGCCCAAGAGCCCCGAGTCATGGCCCTCAACAAGCTTCCCCGCCTTAAGCGTCTCAGCGATTTCTGCGTGCACCTTTTCATCGGCGGCTAGGACGCCGGGGAAATTCATCATCTCACCCAAGGCAATCACTTCATCAAGCTTCATAGCCTCCGCGACCTCCTCAGGCGTTACAACTGCTCCCGCGGTCTCATACCCCGGGGCAGCGGGAACACAGGACGGGTAAGTCACATAAACCTTGAGAGGAAGGTTGCGTGACTCCTCAATCATGAGCTTGACGCCGTCAAGTCCGAATACGTTGCCTATCTCATGAGGGTCGATGAAGACTGCTGTGGTTCCGTGCGGGAGAATGATTCGAGCGAACTGGGTGACGCTCACCATCGAGCTCTCCACATGCACATGAGGGTCCAGTAAACCGGGGACGAGGAATTTGCCGGATGCATCAACGACGACGGTGTCTTCGCCTATGCAGGGTGTTGCGTCCCCCACCAAAGCGACGCGGCCCATCCGCACAGCAACGTCAACACGCTCCACAATCTCCCGAGTATGCACATTCACAAGGTCACCGCCCTTCAGAACAAGGTCAGCCTTCTCCAGCCCCTGCGCCGTCCTTACAAGATGCCGCGTCACCTCAAACAGCCTAGACCTCATTACAAACAAAACACTATCAGCGACATATATTTATGAGGTGTCTACAAACAGATAAAAACCTCTACTGCGCATTATTGTTTGATGACTGGAATTCGTTGGGGGTTGTATCTTCAGGATATGCATGTGCGGGACATGGTGAGGCATGCGCAATTTGCTGAGCAGCATGGCTTCGACTCGGCATGGATTGCGGAGTCACGTCTAGCGAGAGATGCGCTCACCCCGATGACTGCAATCGCCACGGTTACTTCACGGATTAAGGTGGGGGCGGGTGTCATCAACACTTGGACGAGGAATGCGGCGTTGATTGCTCAGACCTTTGCGACTATGGATGAGCTGAGCGATGGACGTGTGATGCTGGGGCTTGGTGCGTGGTGGGACCCTTTGGCTTGGAAGGTGGGGATTGAGAGGAAGGAGCCGCTTACCTGCATGAGGGAGTATGTCACGGTGATTCGCCGTCTCTTCAGGATGGAAGAGGTTACTTTCGAAGGTAAATTCGTGAAGATGCGTGGGGTAAGGCTGGACGTTTTACATGGCGCGGGCGAGAAACCACGAAACATACCCATCTACATAGGGGCGACTGGGTGGAAGATGATGGAGTTGGCTGGAGAGATAGGTGATGGGGTGCTTCTCAACTACCTCGTCTCACCGAAATACAACGACACCGCGCTCGAGCACATACGGGCAGGAGCATCAAAAGCAGGGAGGAGGCTTGAGGACATCGACAGGCCACAGCTCATAGCATGCTCCATGCACCCCGACGCAGACAAAGCCATCAAACTTGCCAAGAAACATGTGACCATGACGCTTGGGCAGCAGCCTCACATCATGAAGGCAAGCGGCGTGAGCGAGGATTTGATTGAAGAGGTGCAAAAAGTTATGGGAGGCTGGCCTGCGAAGCCTGGGGGGATTGAGAAGGCAGCGGAGATCGTGCCTGACGACGTTGTCAAGATGATTACCGCATCGGGCACTCCTTCGGATGTTGTGGCAAAGGTCAAGGAGTATATGGCTCATGGCTGTACGTCGCCGCTTCTTCTCCCTCTCAGCGGAAACCCCGAGTATGTGATTAAGAGCGTGGTGGAGGTTTAACATTTGTCTGGGTCTGTTCTGCTCAAAGGCGGGATAATTGTTACGATGGATGGGGCCCGTCGTGTAATCGTGGATGGGGCTGTTGGGTTCGAGAACGGTGTCATCACTTTCGTGGGCAAGTCTGAAGAAGCGACGAAGGCTGGAAGGTTTGACAGGGTTTTGGATGTTTCGGGAAGGTTTGTGATGCCGGGGCTTGTCTGTGCACACACTCATCTCTACGGCATAGCTCTGCGAGGCGCCTCTCTCCGCATAAGGCCGACGACGGATTTTCTCGAGAACCTGCAGAGGATTTGGTGGCCGCTGGATGAACGGATGGACAACGAAGACGCCTATGCCACGGCCTTGGCCGCGTGCATGGAGATGGCTCTCAACGGGACAACGACCTTCGCCGACACATACTCTGCTCCACCACGTCCAGAGGGCAGCCTAGACGCCATAGCCAAAGCGGTTAACGAGGTGGGTATACGCGGGGTGATATCATTTGAGGCGACGGAGAGAAGAAGCGTGGAGGAGGGGCGGCGAGGGCTTGAGGAGAACATTAGGTTTCTCTCGAAAGGCGGCGAGGGCTTGGCCAAAGGCATGATAAGCCTCCACGCATCTTTCACAATCTCCGACGACCTCATCGTACGCGGTGTCGAGGCTGCGAAGAAATTCAACGCACCCATAACCATCCACGTCTCAGAGGGCCCCAACGATGTTTACCACAACATCGAACGCTATGGCAAAAGAACGGTTGAGAGACTGAGAGACACCGGTCTCCTCGGGCCTTCAGCGGTTTTAGCCCACTGTGTGCACTTGAACAGACGTGAGATACAGCTTCTCACCGAAACAGGGACAAGTGTGGCCCATAACCCGATGAGCAATATGCTCAACGCCGTCGGGGTGATGAAGCTTCCCGAAATGCTCGAAGCAGGTGTGAACGTGGGCATCGGCAACGACGGCTACATATTCGACGGCTTCGAGAACATGTGCACAGCTTTCCTTATACATCGCGTGGACCGGAGAGACCCTTCCATACTCTCGCCCCAGAAGGTTTTGGAGATGGCGACAGTCGACGCTGCACGGGCTTATGGTCTGCGTGATGTGGGCTCGCTCGAGGTGGGTAAGAAAGCGGACATAATAGTGGTGAGGCCCGAGGTCAAGGCAACACCCATGGATAGAAACGTTTACGGCTATCTTGTCAACGGTGTAAGGGGTAGAGACGTGAGCATGTTTTCGTCGACGGTGTTCAAATAATTGGCGGTAGAAGGTTCACTCGTTTGGACAAGGAGAGGGCTGAGGAAAAAATCTTGAAAACCGTGGAGCGGCTGTGGAGTAGGTTGGGCGAGGAGCCGGGAGAGGCTGTTGAGCCGCTAAGGTTGATGTGAAATGAGCACGCTAGGTTATCTCGGGATTCCAAGGATTGAGGTGATGATTCCCAGCAGCGTCGAAGAGGCATTAAACCTGCTGCAAACTCATCCAGACGCGGAGATACTTGCCGCCGGAACACACATCATAACACAGCTTACACTCGGAATCAAGCGCACCCGCAAATACATCGACATAAACAACCTCCACCAGCTCCGCAAAATCTCCCACCATCACGGCACAGCATCAGTAGGCTCGCTTGTAACACATCAAGAACTTGCAGCTACTCTGATGAACCAAGTTCCCGCATTCACAGCCTTTCTCCAAAAATACTCCTCTCCAGCCGTGGCCAACAGAGCCACTGTAGGGGGAAGCATCATGCTCCGACTCGCAGGCGAAGACTTGATTCCAATACTGTTGACACTCGACGCTGAGCTTTCCTTCGCCACCTTAGAGGGTGTGAAAAACATTCCGCTTAAAGCTTTTCTCGCCCGAGGATTTGATGGAAGAGGGCTGCTTCAAACCATCTCCTTCAAGCTAAACAGCTCGTGTTTCTTCGACAAGCTTTGGATGGGTGTGTCACGTATTCCTCTTATCTCTATCGCAGTTTCGCGTGACGGGGCTGATGGGGTGCGTGTCGCGGTTTCTCACAAGGATGGCTCAACGCCGGGCCGTGTGGCAGCTGTTGAGAAGTTTCTCTCCATGCATGGCTTGTCGGAAGAGGTCGTTGAGAAGGCTTCGAGGTTGATGATGGATTCTATAAACCCGGAGTCGGATGTTTTAGCGTCTTCATGGTATCGTAGGAGGGCTGCGGGTGTTTTGCTTAAGCGTCTTCTTCAAAACTTGAGAGGGTGAGGATGGATGAAGGCTGAGCTCATGGTTAATGATGTAAAATACGTGGTCGAGGTTGAGCCTAATGAGAGACTGAGCGATGTTCTGCGGAGAAAGCTGGGGTTTGTAAGCGTGAAGGAAGGATGCGGCGTGGGCGACTGCGGCCTCTGTATAGTTTTGATTGACGGGAGGCCTGTTAACTCTTGTTTAGTGCTTGCCTATCAAGCGTCGGGGCATAGGATTACAACCGTGGAGGGCATGGGTGATGGTTCACGACTTCATCCTCTACAGCAAGCCTTCATAGACGTTGGCGCGGTTCAGTGTGGCTTCTGCATCCCAGCGGCCCTGCTCGTCCTCAAACACCTCCATGAAAACAACCCAGACGCCAGCAGGGAAGAGGTTAGACATGCTCTCAGAAGCGTCCTGTGTAGATGCGGCAGCTATTTACGGTTTGAAGAAGCCTTCAAACAGGTGAGCAGGCGATGAGCGAGGAAATAGCGAGACGGTTCAGGGAAATTCTGGAGGCCCGTGAATTCCTCATAGTCGGGAAAAAGGTTGCACGTGTAGACGCCCTCGACGCGATTCTCGGCAAACCACTATACACAGCGGACCTCGTCTCAGGAAAAACACTCTACGTCAAAGCCGTCCGCTCCAAGATACCCCATGGCTACATCAGGAAAATAGACACGTCCCAGGCGGCTTCCCGGCAAGGTGTCGTCAAGGTGCTTACGCATCGGGACATACCCGGAGTAAACGACGGGGGAAGCCTGATAAGTGATAGACCTCTGCTGGCTTTTGAGAAGGTTAGACACGTCGGGGAAGCTGTTGCTCTCGTGGTCGGTGAGAGCTTGGAGGCTGCGGAGGAAGCGGCTGAACATGTGGAGATTGACTATGACCCGCTTCCAGTGGTGACCAACCCTCGCGACGCCATGAAACCAGACGCTCCGCGGATACAGGACAGAGACAACGTGGTTACACACTTTAAGATAAGAAAAGGCGATGTGGAAAAGGGTTTCAAAGAATCCGATGTCGTCATCGAGCGGACATATCGCACACAGTTCATCACAGGTCTGCCTCTAGAGACAGAGATAGCATATTCTTTCCTAGAGGACGGAGGAAGGATTACATGCATAGTCTCAACCCAGAACCTCTACGATGTCTACAACAAGGTGGTGAAGATACTCGGCGTCCCCTCTGAAAAGCTGCGGGTGATTCAGGCGGCTACTGGAGGAGGCTTCGGCCCGAAAAGCGATGAGACACCGATAGACGTCGCAGCATACGCATGCCTCGCGACATATTTCACCGGAAAACCTGCGCTGGCGGCGTTCAGCAGAAGCGAAGCGATGACGGTTCAGTGTAAACGCCATCCTTTTGAGATAACCAACATGGTTGGGGCGAGAAATGATGGAAAGCTGTTGGCTTGGCGGTCGACGCTTATCGAAGACACAGGCGCCTACATTTCGAAGGGTCACCTCGTCATCGGCCGCGCAACCTTCCATTGCACGGGACCCTATGAGGTGCCGAATGTCTGGGCCGATGGCTACTGCGTCCTCACCAACAACACGATGGCGGGGTCTACACGTGGCTTCGGGGCGCCGCAGGCACATTTCGCGGCCGAGAGCGTGTTGAACGAGCTCGCCGAGGAGCTGGGCCTCTCGCCGCTTGAGATACGTGAGATAAACATGCTCCGCCCCGGCTCCCTCACAGCCACAAGCCAGAAAATCGAAGACGACGGCCTACTAAAGTGTTACCAGAGAGCTGTCGAGGAAAGCGAGTGGGAGAAGCGTGTGAGAGAAATACAGGAATTCAACAAAACAAACAAGGTCCTGAAAAAAGGTATTGGTATAGCGATGCTTTACCATGGCAACACTCTTGGACCAGAGGGCGACGATTTCGCGACAGTGGTCACCTACGTTGAGAGAGACGGAAAAGTCGTTGTCCAGACAGGTTTAACAGAATACGGAACCGGGGCCCTAACCTCCCTCGCAATAGTTACAGCAGAAACACTCGGTCTACCGTTATCCATGGTGAAGCTCGAGAGACCCGACACAGCCGCCGTCCCCAACGCAGGGCCCACAGTCGCATCACGGACAACCGTCATAGGAGGCCAGGCAGCCCTAGACGCCGCCCTCAAGATAAGGGCTATGGTTGCGCAGGTGGCTGCCAAGATGCTTTCATCCAATCCCGCGGATTTGGAGTTCAGAGACGGGCTGGTGAAGGCTAATGGAAGGGCAGTGACTTGGAATGAAGTAGTTAACCAGTGTTTTGAGGAGAACATTTCTCTCCGCGTTGTTGGCTACTACATGGCTCCTCCGACCAAATGGGACCCTGAGACGGGCCAGGGAGCTCCCTACAACCAATACACCTACGGCGCGCTCGTCGCTGAGGTGACCGTCGACACAGAGACTGGCATGGTCAAGGTTGATAGGCTAACCGCAGCATACGACGTGGGCCGCGCAATAAACCCGCTTGGGCTGGTCGCTGTCTATGAGGGGGGAAGCATCATGGGCCAAGGATACGCTTTGATGGAGAAGATTGTGCACGACGACGGTGTAGTCATCAACCCAAACCTGCACACATACATCATCCCAACTGCCTCAGACGCCCCCGAAGAAATCCGCAGCATCATCGTCGAGGTCAAGGGCAGCATGGGTGTCTTCGGAGCCAAAGCCATGGGAGAAATACCCGTCGTCCTCCCCGCAGCATCAATAGCCGCAGCCGTTGCAAACGCCACAGGCATCTACATAAGGGAGCTACCGCTAACACCTCAAAGAGTGCTTGAGGAGCTCCACAAATCCAGACAATAAAACACCTGCAACACCGTGAAAAACCCAGCGAGCAAGGCACACGTGTAAATACCTCCTAAACCTATTCATGATTGAGAGGGCGCGGCCCTTTGGAAACAATAGTCGGTGGCGACGTAAAAATTCATGAAGACTGTTTGAGGCTGGACAAATACTTCGACAAGCTATCCTGACGTGTGGGAATCAGGTATGCCCGAGGAATATTTTTCTGAAAGTGAGGCGGCGGAGGCCATCACGAGGGCTGAGAATGTTTTGGGTTGGGTGAGGTCGAGATGGGGGTCTTTGAGAAAAGAAAGATGATGAGAAAGGCGGCGGTTGAAGCTGCTGTTGAAGCGGTCGAGTTAGTGGAGAAGATTGTGGGCCCTGTTTCGGCTGCTTTGATAGGCTCATACGCGAGAGGAGACTTTAATCAGTGGAGCGACGTGGACCTGCTTGTAGTGTCTCCAAGGTTTGCACCGACTCCTCTCAACAGGTTTGATCAGGTCGCCGATGTTTTGAAAAAGTTTCCAAGCCTTGAGATAATACCTTTGACGCTGAGAGGCAGAGAAGGCTGAAGACGCCTTTGGCGGAGGAGACTATGTGGACAGGTGTGGTCATAAAGGATGCGTTGGGAATTTTTCTCAAGAGCCAAACCATATGAGAGAAAGAATGAGATGAATGAATTTTTAAGCGGTTTTCATCGTGATGTATAAATTGCTGTAAAAATAGATGTATGCATGACTCTGACGGAGCTGTTTGGCAGGGACCTGATTTCTTCACAGGATTGGAGTATTGAGGAGATCGATGCGGCGATGGATTTGGCGCGGAGCTTGAAGATTGCCAGGGCCTCTGGAAATGTTCCCGAGCTTTTCAAGAACAGGACCATGTTCATGCTCTTCTACAACACCAGCACAAGGACGAGGGCGAGTTTTGAAGCAGCCGCGACCATGTTGGGAGGACACGCCCAGTTCATCGACTTCGCCACCACACGCGGGGCAGAGGGAGAGTCGGTCAAGGACATAGCCAAGATGTATGAGAGGCTGGGCCATGTCCTCGGCGTCCGGATACTCGAGTCAGCTGTGGACTATGTCTATGGGAGAGGGAACGCTGTCGTTAGAGAGTATGCGGAGCACGCGAAAATTCCCGTCATCAACATGGCTGATGACATGTTTCACCCTAGCCAAGCCATCACAGACCTCTACACGTTGCGGGAGAAGCTTGGACGGGTTGAGAAGAAAAAATATGTCTTGATGTGGGCTTATAGCGACAAGGTTCGCAGCTGGGGAAGCATACAGGATGAGATGCTGATAGCCACCCGATATGGCATGGATGTTGTCCTCGCTTATCCTCCTGGCTTCGACATAGACGAGAACCTTGTGAAGCTTGCGAAAAAGAACGCTGAGGAGAGCGGCGGCACGCTGACCATCAGCCACAATTACAAAGAGGCGCTGGAGAACGCGGATGCTGTTTTTCCGAGAAGCTGGGCAAGCCACGAATGTGTAATCACAGGCATGAATAGGTTCGGCCGGGAAAGAGAAATCGAGTTGCACAACAAATACAGGGATTGGAAGCTTACACGTGAGTTGACAGACCTCATGTCGCGGCATGGTATAGTGACGCATGTGCTCCCCGTGTTCCGTGGACAGGAGGCTGATGACGATGTCATGGACGGGCCGCGAAGCGTGATCTACGACCAGGCCGAGAACCTACTCTATGTAAGAGCGGCTATACTGTCGCTAGTGGCTGGAAAAATTTAGGGAATAAAGTGGGTTCCCGCCGAGCCTTTTAAAGCTTCCTTAAATTGAGAAAGCTCGGCGATCACTGCCTCTTTGCCGCCTGCCTCGATGAACCTAATGCAAGCCAACACCTTGGGAAGCATCGAGCCTGAGCCGAAATGTCCCTGCTCGAGGTAGCGTCTCGCCTCAGCCGCTGACACTTTCTCCAGCTTCTTCTGGTCGGGTTTTCCAAAGTTTAGGTAGGCTCCGTCGACATCCGTCAGAATGATGAAACGGTCCGCCCCGATTAATTCGGCTAGCCTCTCGCCGGCGAGGTCTTTGTCGATTACAGCCTCCACTCCATATGCTTTGCCGTTTTCTTCAACTATCGGTATTCCGCCTCCGCCGCTTGCCACAACTATGAACCCTTCGTCAACCAGCTTCCTTATAGCATGTCTCTCGGCGATGATTTTTGGGTCGGGTGACGGCACCACCCTTCTCCAGCCTCCGCGGGCCTTGTCCTCCACGAAAACGTACTCGGGATGCTCCGCCTTGATCTTCTCCATCTCCTCTTTTTTGTAGAATGGGCCGATGGGTTTGGTCGGGTTGCTGAACGCTGGGTCGTTTTTGTCGACGATCACCCGTGTCACGACGGTTATTACGTATTTGTCGATGCCGCGTCGCTTGAGCTCGTTGCGGAGGTTTTGCTGGATGATGTAGCCTATGAAGCCCTGTGTCTCGGCTCCGCAGGCATCCATGGGGAATGCCGGGATGTTGTGTAGCTTCTGGCCAGCGTCATGACGTAGTAGTGTTGCACCGACCTGTGGGCCGTTGCCATGGGTGATGACAAGCCGGTGACCAGCTTCAACGATGTCGGCGAGATACTTAGCCGCCTCACCCACGTTCTTATACTGCTCCTCGAAAGACCCCTTGTCACCTCTTCTCAAAAGCGCGTTGCCTCCAAGAGCCACAACGATGAGCTCGCTTCTATCCATGTCGGCATCACTTTTTTCTATGATAAATACTTCATCAGCTCACTCAGAGAGGGGCGTATGAGCGGAAGCTCGGCTGTGGAGGCAACTTTCTCCGGTTCTTTCAGCCCCGAGGCGGTCACCAGAACAACCACCGTGTCCGAGGCTTCTACAACTCCTTGTTCAAGGAGTTTCTGGACAGCGGCCACCCCCACGGCGCCTGATGGCTCGGCAAAAACCCCTTCAAGACGGGCCAGCTTCTTTACAGCCTCTCTAATTTCATCCTCTTCAACTGCGACAGCCGTTCCACCGGTTGTTCTCACACCCTCCATCGCCGCGTCACCGTCCCATGGATAGGGGTCGAGAAGACCTGATGCTATGGATTTGGGCCACTTTTCCGGCTCGACCTCCTCGAATCTTTTGCCTTGAAGAATTGCTCTGACGAGAGGCATGTTTCCGCTGGGCTGGACCGGCACCAACTTGGGATAGCTCTCGATTAACCCGAGTAGACGCAGTTCTTTCAACGCTTTCCATATTCCTGTGGCGAGGCAGCCCGAGCCCGTTGGGATGAAGACAAAGTCGGGAACACCCCAGCCCATCTGCTCAACCATCTCATATACGATGGTTTTGGGCCCCTCGACTTGGTACGGGTTGAAGGGGCCGAAGCTTGGGCAGGGGTACCAGCCCAGCTCTTTGACAGTCTGCATCATAAGGTCAACCGTTGGGTCACGTCCCTCTTCGACCTGCTTGACGCGTAGAACCCTCGCACCATAGAGCAAAAGCTGCGAGGCCTTCCCCATCGCAACGTCCTCTGGAACAAAAGCCGTGCACCGTAGACCAAGAGAGGCGCTGTAAGCGGCCAGAGAAGATGCAGCGTTACCGCTCGAGGCTATGACCACATCCCTTCTACCCATTTCAACAGCCTTCGCGGCGCCCACAGCCATCGCACGGTCCTTGAACGACGCCGTCGGGTTACGCGTCTCATCCTTGAGAAAAAGCCTCTTGACACCGAGTTCTCCGCCGAGTCGCTGAGCATGGAGCAAAGGCGTGTTACCTTCACTTAGTGGAGAAGCGTAACGCTGGTCAACGGGGATAAGCTCCCAGTAACGCCAAACCCCTCTTGGAGCACGCTTCTCAATCGAGGCCTTGGAAAAAGACTCGGCTACCCGGTCATAGTCGTAAACTATGTCCAAGCGGCCGTTGTCGTTTTTTCTGCAGAGGATTGGGTTGCTCGACGGATGGTATTCTGTCCCGCATCGTGAACAAACCATTTTTTCGACAAACAAGCGGCTACACCCTGTTAATGCTGAATCTGCAGACGCCTCCGCCCGCTGCTCTGCAAAGCTCCTCCTGAACAGTTACACCCCTGCCGTAGACCGACTCAGCTATACCGGCTATAATCCCCGAGAGGAAACTACACGCAGGCGTTTTCTCATGCTCCAGACCCTCGCAGAAAACACAATTCTCGAAAACCACCACCATTTTCCCGACTGTCTCGAAGTTGTCGCTGACGGTTATCTTTCCCCAGCCTGACCTCTGCGCAGCCTTTGCCAGAAGCTCAACAGCCTCCCCCGATGTCTTCGCCATACTCTTTGTCCTCCTCCCCAACGCAAAACCATACTTGTTGCCCATGTGCCACAGCAAAGTGTCAACAGCGGGCCTCGACATAGACTCTGAGAGAAGAACCCGCATCTCGGCGAAAAGCCTCCCAGACAGCACCAATACTCTGCCGCCGAGTAAAGGGTCTTTGACAATTCCATGCGTGTCGTCGTATTCGAACCCCGCTATATCCCTATCACCTAATTATCTCAAGCCTCTGTAAATGCTTCTCCCTGACGGTTTTCGTGTATTCGTCTAGGGGATGCTCACGCTCGGGGACGGTGGTTTTCTTACCCTCGCCATACAGCTCCGTTGAGAGATATCTGTTACCTGAGTCGCATATCAGTGTCACTATTTTTCGTAGGTTTGGATGCTTTTTGGCGACTTTGACCGCGGCGGCGACGTTGCATCCAGAGGATATCCCGCCAAATATTCCTTCGAGGCGTGCTAGCTGTCTAGCCATCGCGATTGACTCGTCGGAGGTTGTTGTCACTACTCCGTCGCATACGCCGAGGTCTAGGTTGCGGGGTATGAAGCCGTCGCCTATGCCCTCGATTTTGTGTGAACCCCATCTGCCTTCGCTTATGATGGGTGCTTCGCTGGGCTCGACTGTGTATATCTTCACACTCGGGTTCTTCTCTTTGAGAAATTTTCCTACTCCGCTGACTGTTCCTCCTGAGCCCTGCGACATCACGAAAGCATCCACTTTGCCTTTTGTCTGCTCCCATATCTCGGGCCCCGTGGTTTTGATGTGGGCTTGGATGTTGTCGGGGTTGGTGAACTGGTTGGGGAACCAGTATTTGCCCGGGTTTTGCCTCATCATTTCCTCGGCTTTTCTGAGGCTGAGGTCGACATCAGACTCTGCGCCCGGTGTGAAGACGAGGTTGCCGCCGAAAGCTTTTATCAGCTGTTTACGTTCCTCGCTCATTCCCTCGGGCATAACTATGGTGACCCTGTAGCCGAGATGTGTTCCGACAAAGGTGCATGCTATACCTGCGTTGCCCGTCGAGACCTCGAGAATCTCCATCCCCGGTCTGAGGTCACCCCTCTCAATGGCCTTCGTTATCATCTCGCGGTATATGCGGTCTTTTAGGCTGCCCGAGGGGTTGTAGAACTCGAGCTTAGCCCATATCTCCGCCTCTACTCCATGTTGTTTCTCAATATGTCGTAGTCTGAGAAGGGGTGTGTTGCCTATGAGGTCGAGAATGTCTTCACCTGTTCTCATCTTCTTCCCATCGTCATAGACATGACTGCTTTCTGCACGTGCAGCCTGTTCTCAGCCTGTTGGAAGTAGAGCGAGTAGCGTGGGCTGTCTATAACCTCGTCGACAACCTCCTGGCCTCTGTCGGCTGGGCCGCAGTGCATGTATTTGCCTCTGTTGGTCAAATCCATCAACTCGGGAGTGGTTATCCAGTTTTTGAACTGGTCCTGATACTTCATAGCTCCTTCCTTGTCAACGGTTGAGTTGTATGGTGGGAAGAATTTCTTCGGAGACCATGCTTTTGGATAGACAAAGTCCGCTCCTTCGAAGGCTTCTTTCATGTCGTTTGTGATGGTGAAGGAGCCGCCGTACTGCTCCACGTTTTTCTTGCACGCTTCTATGACGTGGTCCTCGAGCTCGAAGCCGGGTGGATGAGCTAGGACAACATCCATGGCGAATTGTGTGCCTATGAGTATGCAGCTTTGGGGGACGGCGAGGGGCTTCAAGCCTCCTGAGTAGGCGTAGGAGACGACGAATTTTTTGCCGCGGGGCTTGGGTGCAACATCCTGTATAGCCATCATGTCTGCGAGGGCTTGGAACGGGTGGTAAATGTCGTCCTCCATGTTGAGGACAGGAATAGTCGCCCATTTTGCGAACTCTTGAATGACCCTGTGGCCTCTGCCGATGTGCCACTTCGCCGCGTCACCATAAATCCTGACAGCTATTGCGTCGCCATATGTGCTGAGAACACGTGCCACGTCTGCAATGGATTCTGTCTGATAGGGTATCATGTCCTCGGGAAGTGTTGGTGTATAGACGTCCGAGGGGCTGAGGAAATGTGCGTGACCACCTAGCTGATATATTCCGGCTTCGAAGCTGTTGCGGGTGCGTAGTGAGCGGTTGTAGAAGAGCATGAAAAGCGTCTGTCCTTTGAGATACTCTGTGGGTTTGCGTGCACGGAATTTTTCCCGCAGGTCTCGTGCAGCCTTGAGAATGTTGTTTATCTGCTCTTGGCTGTAGTCGTTTGTGTTTAGGAAATCTTTTCCACGAAGGGCTCCTATGTAGGATGGTTTTCCTGCTTTAGTTTTCTTAGCCATAGAAAAAGTCTACATCTGATATGATTTATAGATTTATCAGGAATGAGATGAGGGCCCAGAGGAAGAATCCTGCGGCGTGTAGCAGTCCTGTGAAGGTTGCGACATTGATGTTGGACGCGAGGGCTGGAATCATTAGATATGGGTTGCCGTATGTTTGGGCAACGTTTCTAACTGTTGAGATGGCTTTGGGGATTGTGGCGAGTGCTATCAGTGTCGTCGGCGGAGCCAGTCTTAGAACCACAGCGGCAACTATTACGGCGTAGGTGGCTGCGAGAGATAGCTTGTATCCTTTGAGAACGTTTTCTTTGGAGAGACGTGTTACCAGTGTATGTTTGCCTGCTGCTTTGTCGTAGGGTGCGTCGGGTATCTCGTTGACGTAGAGAATGAGCATGATGAGTATGCCTATGGGTATCGAGGCAAGGAGGGCCTCGGGCGAGAAAAACTGTGTCTGGACGTAGTGGCTTCCGAGAACGATGATTGGGCCGAAGCCTATCCCAACAGCTACCTCGCCCAACCCTCTGTAGGCAAGCTTGAGAGGCGGAGCTGTGTAGAAGATGCTTATCAAAACACCTGTTGTCATTACCGCCAGTATCGGGATGAGGCCCCTGAGAAAAGCGAGGTAGAGGCCTATTGCTATGCCGACGCCGTAGAAGAGCACGATTAGCGTTAGTAGTTGCTTGGGTGTCATTAGGCCGTAGTGTAGTATTCGGGAGCCTCCGCTGAAGGGTGTTGGCGTGATGTTGGCGGGGTCTGCTCCTAGCTTTGTGTCGTAGTAGTCGTTGGCCATGTTGAGGGCGAGGTGTATCAGGCTGGCGCCTATCAGGGTTAAGATGAAAAGCAGCGGGTCGAAGTAGCCGAGGTAGGCGGCTGTGCCTACTCCTATGAGGACGGGCGCGGCTGTGGCTGTGAGGAATGGGAACCGTGTTGCTCTGAAGAGAAGCTGGAGTGTTGGAAGCCGCGGTTTAACCTGCCTGCCCACAGCCTCGCTCAACCGTCTCACATAGCTTTTAGCCTGCGGAACTCTTTCCTCACAGTACTGGAAGAAGGGTTTGGTTTTCTCGTCCCAGCCATACTGCTTGTATGGTTTGAAGATAATGGTGTTGCCCTCTGTGACGGCTTCGCCCTTCATCATCAAGTATCTTCTGTCGGTGTATCCGCCTGTGGGCAGGGGTGTTATGTGGTTCAGGAGGACGGTTATTTTCTTGGGTGGGCTGAGGTATGGCGGTTTTTCGAGGACGAGTTTGCCTTCGCTGTATCTCATGGTTGTGGAGAAGCTCATCGGGTAGCCGTCCTGGTCAAGGTATGAGACAACCACGTCGCTGTATTTCTCTATCTCGACCGCGATGCTCATGCTCTCCACCTCAGCGGCTCCCTTGACAAATCACCATCGGGCCACAGTAGCAATTCTCTCGGCTCAATCTCTATCACTGCTCTTTCCCAGAAAAGTGGGAGAGCAACCCTCTGCTTGATGAAGGCCTCTATGTATGGCTCCTTCGCCCGCCACAGCTCGACGAGCCACTCCCAGCCGCTGTGAAGGTTTTCCTCGTAGATTTTCGCGTCGCCTTTTACATGCAGTAGAGAATATCGCGGCGTTTTGATGAATGGTCGGCCGCTGAAAAGCACACCGACCTTTGGGTTCTGTTTGATGTAGTTGATTTTCTTGCTGAATAGTATGCTGGATGTCATGTAGAGTTTTTTGCGTTCGCGGCTATAGAGAGGAAGCATGGGGTTTGTCAAGACCTCTCCAGAGGGAGTTATGACGCTTAAGGAGGAGACCAAGGCGTTCTCCATTATCTCCTCGGCTTCCTCGAAAATGTTCATGTATGGTTTATGTTGTTGTTTTTATTTAACTATTTCACCACTACAGAGTGGTTAAAATCTCATCCGCCAAACACACAAAACAGCCAACAAACTAACAAAGACCATCATCATCCATCCCGCGAAATACCCCCAGCCCTCCGCCACAGCCGAAAACACGTAGGGAATAGCCGATGCCGCGAGAAGATGCACCATGTTAACGGTCGCCACGGTCACAGCGATTTCCGACTGATTAACAACCATCATAGGCGTGACGTAGTAGAGGTTGTTTGACGCTGTGTAGAAGAGGCCTGTCATGAAAACAATCGGCATGATGGCTTGGACGGGGCTGAGAGAGAAGGCTGCGAGGGAGACTGAGTTGAGGAGGTTGAGAAGGTAGAGAAGGCGTTTGCGGTCACGGGCCCTGTCATACAGCCTGCCAGACAGAGGCGCGCCCACGACACTGCCCAGCGACAAAACAGACACCATAGCCCCAGCGATGCCGACGTCGAGTTTAGCCTCGCTGGTTAGGTAAAGGATGCCGAATTGTGTCAACGGATACCACGCCGCACCCGCGAACCCTAGCCCGAGAGCAGAGTATAGAACAAGCCTGTTCCCTATAGTTGAGACATGCAGTCCACGCGGGTCAACCGGGTCCTCCACCCACCTCGACACCCAGTAAGTGACGAAAGCCAGCAACAGGCCAGCCACCCCGGGAACAAGTAAACCCAACCTCCAACCATACAAGCTCATGACCGTGGGCCACACACCCAGCGTCACAAGCGTACCCGTGTGAAAACCCGCGTTATACACGCCGACAGCCGTTCCCCTCTCCTTGGCGGTAAACAACGGGGCGAAGAAGGTGATGCCTGGCCCGAAGAAGAAACTAAGAAACACTCCAGTCAGGAAACGGAGAACCAGAAGATACTCGAACGCTGGAGCTAGACCACACAACCCTGCGAAAAACGAGGAGAAGAACAGGCCGAGCAACGCTATCTTTTTCGCCCCAAACCGTGCCGCCAAAATCGCCGCGGGCAGCTGGAAGAGAGCTACACCGAGTAGAAAAACTGCTCCAAGTATTCCAAGCGCGCTTAAGCCTATGTTGAACTCTGTTGCGAGAAAGGGCTGTGCCGGAGAGATTGCGAGCCAGTTAAGGGTGTAGACTATTCGGTCGACAAACAACCATGAAAGAAGCAGCCATCTCCGGTCGCGTGGCAAATTAGGATGTCCTTTGACGATAGTGTTTACGGATGTGTTCCTCCTTGATTTTGGTCAGCTCCGTCTCTGGCAAACTTGAGAGAATATCCCACGCGATTTCAAGCGACTGGTCAAGGGTGCGGTTTTCGTTGGAGCCTTGGCGGAGGAAACGCTGCTCAAACAGGTCGCCGAACTCGAGATACTTGAGGTCTGTTTCGGAGAGGCCTGATTTTCCGACGATTTCTGCGAGGGAGCGTAGCTGGACAGCTCTGGCGTAGGCTGCGTAGAGCTGGTTGCTGACGTCTCCGTGGTCTGCTCTTGTCTTCTTCTGCGAGATGATGCCGGGGCCCATGAGCCTGCTTAGGCTCATCAAGACGTTGATGGGTGGGTAAATGCCTTTCCTGTAAAGGTCGCGTGAAAGAACTATCTGGCCCTCTGTGATGTAGCCGGTTAGGTCAGGTATAGGATGCGTGATGTCGTCGCTGGGCATGCTTAGGATGGGCATCTGAGTGAGGCTGCCCTTAAGACCCTTTATCCTCCCAGCCCTCTCATACAACGAAGCAAGGTCCGTGTACATGTAGCCGGGATAACCTTTTCGGCCGGGAACCTCCTCACGCGCCGCACTGACCTCACGCAAGGCCTCCGCATAGTTTGTGATGTCTGTGATGATGACGAGCACGTGGTAGCCCTGTTTGAAGGCGAGATACTCGGCCAAGGTGAGGGCTATTCGGGGTGTGACTATTCGTTCGATGGCTGGGTCGTCGGCTAGATTGAGAAAGAGGGCGCTCCGTTTGATGGCGCCGCTTTCCTCGAGGCTTCTTCTAAAGTAGCGGGCTTCGTCGTTCTGGACTCCGACTGCCGCGAAGATTACGGCAAACTCTTCCTCCTTGCCTGGGACTGTTGCCTGCCTCGCTATCTGGGCTGCGAGCATGTTGTGGGGAAGACCTGCTCCAGAGAAGATTGGCAGCTTCTGGCCGCGGACGAGGCTGTTCATGCCGTCTATCGCCGATATGCCCGTTTGGATAAAGTCTGACGGGTATTCGCGTTGCTCGGGGTTGATTGGCTCGCCGTTGACATCGAGCACGTCCTCGGCTATGGGGTCGGGTAAGCCGTCTATGGGTCTGCCCAACCCGTCGAAAACCCGGCCGAGCATCTCGGTGGATACAGGCGTCTCCATGGTTCTGCCGAGGAAACGAGCCTTTGTCCCCGCTATTCCGAGACCCTGTGTCCCTTCGAAGACCTGTACAACGGCGCGGCCCTCGCTCACCTCAATAACTCTGCCGAGCCGCCGCTCACCGTCAACGGTCTCAACCTCAACCAGCTCATCATAGCCCACCCCCGAAACTCCGCCGACAACCATCAACGGGCCCTTAATCTCCTGAATAGAGAGATATTCTACACCGCTTCTCTCGGCCGCCATCAAGCCTTCACCTCCACCTTCTCCCCATAAGCCAGCTTCTCAAACGTGTCAACCATAGCCTTCTCAAGCTCATCCAAAAGCTCAAGCCTGTTGTTTGGAACCTCGTACTTTGCTCTGATGAGCTTCGAGATTATGGGGAGGGAGCGGATATCTTTGAGAGCCACTCCTTTTCTCAGCGCTTCTTCGGCGAGCTTGTGGAACATGACGAAGAGTCTGAGCAGCTTGTATTGTTTCGGCGGAGGGCAGTAGGCGTCAACCTCGTCGTAGGCGCTCTGCTGCAGGAACCCCTCGCGAATCATCCGCGCCACGTCTATGATGAGCTTCTCCTCATCCGGCAAAGCCTCGGGCCCAAGCAGTCTCACAAGCTCGAGCAAGTCAGCCTCTCTCTGGAGAAGCCGGTAGGCCTGGTAACGCTGCTCATACCAATCCACAGTAACGTTTTCAGCCCACCATTTCCGCACCGTCTCAACATATCCCGAGTAGCTGGTAATCCAGTTGATTGCCGGGTAGTGGCGTGTGTATGCTAGGTTGGCGTCGAGGGCCCAGAATGTTCTGATAAACCTCATGGTGTGTGTTGTCACGGGTTCGGTGAAGTCTCCACCCGGCGGGCTCACAGCGCCCACAAGAGTGACGCTTCCAATTCTCTCAGGGTTTCCGAGCGTCACCACACGGCCAGCACGTTCATAGAACTCGGCCAATCTGCTCGCTAGGTAGCTGGGGTAACCTTCCTCGGCCGGCATCTCCTCTAGTCTTCCGCTGATCTCGCGGAGGGCCTCTGCCCAGCGGCTGGTGGAGTCCGCGACGAGCAATACATCATAGCCCATGTCTCTGAAGTATTCCGCCATGGTTACGCCTGTGTAGATGCTGGCTTCGCGGGCCGCCACGGGCATGTTGCTGGTGTTGGCGATGAGTACTGTTCTCTCCATGAGCGGCCTGCCTGTTGCTGGGTCTTTGAGGTGTGGGAACTCGGTCAAAACCTCCGACTCCTCGTTGCCACGTTCTCCGCAGCCGACGTGAAAGATGACTCGTGTATCGCTCCATTTTGCGAGCTGGTGAAGCGTGACGGTTTTGCCTGTGCCGAAGGCGCCCGGTATGCATGCTGTCCCACCCTTGGAGATTGGGAAAAAGGTGTCCAGAACACGCTGACCGGTTATGGTGGGGACTTCGGGGTCAAGCCTCCTGTTGAAGGGTCTCGCTCTTCTAACGGGCCAGTTGTGATAAAGTCTGAGGTCTGTGGAGCCTTCTCTTGTCTCAAGAGTTGCCACCGTGTCCTCTATGGTGTATTCGCCCTCTGGAGCGATGTAGGTAAGTTTGCCGCGCTTCGCGTAGGGTGGTACCATTATCTTGGAGACGACTAACGGTGTTTCAGGCACCTCTCCTATGATGTCGCCGGGTCCAACCTCGTCACCCTTCTTCACAACTGGCGTGAACTTCCATTTTTTGTTCCTTGGCAGAGGGTCTACTTTGATTCCTCTCTTGATGAAGCCTGTTGAGATTTTTCCAATTGCGTCGAGAGGTCTCTGTACACCGTCGTAAATGCTGCCGAGCATGCCAGGGCCCAGAGAAACTGATAGCGGCGAACCTGTTGATTCCACGGGCTCGCCGGGCCTCAGCCCGCTGGTGTTCTCGTAAACCTGTATAAACGCGACATCCCCCGTGAGCTTGATAATTTCACCAATCAGCCTCTCCTCGCCAACATACACCGTTTCATACATCTTCGCACCCATCATGCCGTCGGCTTTCACAGCAGGCCCAGCAACCCAGACAATCTTACCACGAACAGTGCTCATGTTTGAAACCACCTACTTCATCTAATTATTTAAACTCATTCCAAGATGGTGCCAGCCTTAGGTTGAATACTCGGTTGATGTGTATGTTGATGGTGATGTGTCATGGGCTTGGCTGCTGAGACGGTTAATCTCGGGAGAGTTTTCAGGAACCGTGGCTCGATGGTGCAGGCGCTGGAGAAGGTTAACCTGAGGATAGAGAAGGGGCAGATATATGGGTTGCTGGGGCCGAACGGCGCCGGCAAAACCACTCTCGTCAAAATCCTCACCACACTTCTTCTCCCCACCACCGGCGAGGCATATGTCTACGGCTACGACGTCTCGAAAGAAGCATCCAAAATAAGGCCTCTGATTAACCTTGTCTCGGGAGCCGATACACCGGGCTACGGCTTGATTACGGTGAGGGAAAATCTCTGGTTTTACTCGATGCTCTACGGCTTGGACAAGGAGACGGCGAAGGAGCGGATTAACAGGTTGGTAGAGGAGGTTGGGTTAAAGGAGGTGGAGAACGAGCTTCTCCGCAACCTCTCGACAGGCTACAGGCAGAGGATGAACCTCGCCCGCGGACTCGTAAACGACCCGTTGGTGCTTTTTCTCGACGAGCCGACCATAGGCCTCGACGCGGTTTCAGCCCGCAGAATCAGGAGGCTTATCAAGGATTGGGTGAGAGTTGACAGTGGACGGACCGTTATTCTCACCAGCCACTACATGGCGGAGGTTGAGGAGATGTGTGCAAGGGTTGCTGTGCTCAACAAGGGCCGCGTTGTTGCTGAGGGGACGCCGGCTGAGCTGCGAAGCCTTGTCGCAGGAAAAACGGTGGCTGTGATGGAGGTGTGGCTGCCGACAGATGCCGAACATGTGCTGGATAAGCTGGAGTCAGCCTATAGGACACATGACCCCGCAACCAACATCTACCGCATCCGCGTAGTAGTCAACAACTGGGATGAGACCGCGGATATCGTAGAGCACATAACCTCACATGGCGGCAAAGTACTCTCCCTCGTCAAAGCCATGCCCTCCTTCGAAGATGTTTACGTCAAACTCGTGGGAGGCGGTGAAGTTGTTTCAGAATTTGAGGCATAACCTAAGAGCTGCATACGCACGGACCTATGTGCGGGTCAGAAGCCAGTTCAGGGAGCCGGAATGGGTTTTGACCGAGTCGGTGATACCTTTGCTTATAGTCTTCGCCGCTGCGACACTTTATCGCGTTTCTGGGAGCGAGCAGCTGGCGGGCTTCGCTGTCTTGGGTGGGGCGATGATGGCTTTCTGGGACAACGTCCTCTGGCTGATGGCGAGCCAGTTCTACTGGGAAAAGGAGAGCGGAAACCTCGACCTCTACATCATCGCACCCATTTCGAAAATGTCCATCCTACTAGGCATGTCCCTCGGCTCGATTATCAACACATCCATCAGAGCGCTGCTCATATTTCTCCTCGCCACCTTCGTGCTCCACATCCCGGTAAGTATAGCAGACCCGTTGGCCGTTCTCCTCGTCTTCGTACTCACTCTCACAGCTTTGTATGGACTTGGCATGCTCATGTCATCTCTCTACATGCTCTACGGCAGAGGAGCCTACCAGCTCAACGAGGTCTTCAGCGAGCCTGTCTACCTCCTATCAGGACTCTACTTCCCTACGATAGGCCGTTACTCGCCCTTCCCAGCGATTATCCAGTTTCTCGTATCTCTGATTCCTCTCACGTTTGGGATTGATGGCCTGAGACGGACCATCATATTGGGAGAGGGTTTGGAGCAAGTCATGCTTCACATCTATGTGCTGCTCGCCTTGACCGTGGTGCTGATACCCCTTGCTTGGCGTGTTCTGATTTTCATGGAGAACCTTGGTAGGAGAGAGGGGAGGCTGAGCCTGAGATGGATGTGAAAAAACTGGTTAGGGCGCTTTGGTCATCTGCCTGGGTGGGCTGGGAGGTTGAGAGCAACTGGACCGAGCCTTTCATCTTTATCGGGCTTCAGGTGATTAGGCCGCTGGCCTCCACGCTGCTCTTTCCGTTGCTGTATCTCGTCGGCATGAACTTTATCGGACGACCAGTCGACCCAAACTATCTAGGCTACATCTTTGTCGGGACAGCTTTCTTCACACCCTACATCTTCGCGGCGGAAACAGGAGGCACAATCGTCTCACAGGACCGAGAGCGCTACGGCGTCATGAAAAGCATTTACATCACCACCTCGTCCCTCAGCATCTATTTCCTCGGAAGGTTCCTCGCAGTAGCCGCCATATCACTCTTCTCGACCCTCAGCTCATTCGCGGCCGCTTATGCGTTAATCGTTTGGGGAATAGGCTACAGCATGCCGCTGAGGCTGGAGAATTTATTGGATGCTTTTCTGGCCCTCGGCGCGATTTACATCGGCTCCTTCGCCATCTTTTTCATCCTACCATCCATAAACCTGTTGACCAACAAGCTGCAGTGGAGCCTAACCTACTATTTCCTCGGCCTTCTCTACCTGCTGGGCGACATCATCTTTCCCGTGCAGAGCCTAAGCCCATTAGCCGAGCCGCTTGCCTACATTCTTCCCACAAACCAGGCCCTCAACACACTCCGCGACGCCCTCGGCCTTCCAACAACCTACAACACAGCAGCCGCCTACCTCGCATCCATTCTTTGGGCCGCCCTCGGATACTTTGTCTTTAAACGAGCCGTCGGACGCGCAAGGGCCAAAGGCCTTCTCGACAAAATTGGCTGGTGGTAAAACATTTAGCCGCTTGACATAGTGTAGGTGGCGTGAAAGCGGTGCGGGTTAGAGTCGGTGGAGGCGTGGAGGTTGTTGACGTTGATGTTCCAGAGGTTGGCGAGGGTGAGCTGCTTGTCGAGATGAGGATGTGCGGTGTAGACGGCACAGACCTTGAGAAAGCATTCGGCAGACCTTTAACACCGCCGATGCTGGGCCACGAGGTTGTTGGAGTTGTGGCCGAATCCCGTGCTGAAGGGTTTGAGGAAGGTGACAGAGTCTTCGTTCATCACCATGTTACCTGCGGAAAATGCTACTACTGCAGAGAAGGGTCTCCAACCATGTGTCCGCTTTTTTTGCAGACAAGCATAGACCCATGTGGATTCGCCGAGTTTTTCAGGGTCCCACGCGTCAACGTGGAGAGGGGTGCGGTACTACGTTTGCCTGATGAGCTGGAGTGGAGCGAAGCCGTGTTCATCGAGCCCGCGGCATGTGTCTTGAGGGCGTTGAGGAGAGCGGGGTTCCGGGCCGGACATACTCTCTCACTTGTCGGAGCGGGGCCAACCGGCACCATCTTCATAGTGATGGCTAAGGCTTTCGGAGCTCCTGTGGTCGCTGTCTCTGAGCTCTCCAAGTATAGACGAGATATGGCTCTGGAAAACGGCGCCGACGCTGCCGTGGACCCGTTGAGCGAGGATTTTGCGAAAAAATGCAGGGAGTTGACCGACGGACTCGGCGTCGACATCGCCGTCCTCGCAACACCCGCCGCCAAACCACTCTCAACGGCCCTCGACAGCCTACGCAGAGGCGGAACACTGCTATTGTTCGGAGCGCCCGAGAAAGGCGAGAAGACGGAAGTCGATTTCAGCAGGCTCTTCATAGAGGAGAAAAACATCGTGACCAGCTACTCCACCACCGAAGCAGAGACAAACACGGTGCTCCACATGCTCACGAAGAAAGTTTTCACACTGAAACAACTCATCACACACACCTACTCTCTTGAGAAAGCGGAGGAGGCGTTTCAGAGGGCCCGTGACCCAAACACAAGCCTCAAGGTTGTTTTGACCAGTTAGCTTTTAATGGCTACCTTGATGTGTTTTCCCTGTCTAAGCTCCTCGAAAACCCTGTGAATGTCCTCGAGACGTGCTTCGCCTGTTATGAGTTTTTCGAAGGGTAGCTTCTTTGACTCGAGAAGTCTGAGGGCTCTTACGACGTCTTGGGGTGTGTGGTGGAAGGAGCCGTGGAGGCTGAGTTCACCGTAGTGGATAGTGTGGGTGTCGGCTGTGAGCTTTGTGCCTCCGGGTGGGCCGCCGAAGAAGAGGACGGTGCCGCCTTTCCGAACAAGTGTCAACGCCCTCTCCCATGTCTCCGGAAGACCCACAGCCTCTATCACAACATCTGCACCGATGCCGCCCGTCTCCTCGAGGACACGTTTCCTCGCATCCTCTTCACCGCTGTTGACCACGATGTCTGCTCCCAGCTCCGAGGCAAAGCGCAGCCTGTTCCAGTTTACGTCGAGGACAATCACCTTCCTCGCACCCGATAACCGTGACAGCAACATGTGAAGCAACCCGATGGGCCCAGCTCCCACAACAGCCACAGCGTCTCCGACATCGATGTGAATCAGCCGCTGACCCCTCACCACACAGGCGAGGGGCTCAAGCAACGCCGCGACACGTGGTTCAAGGCCTTTGGGCAGCTTGTAGAGGTTGAAGGTTACGATGCGGCGGGGGAGCTTGATGTATTCCGCGTATGCTCCGTCGACGCTGAACCCGATTATTGTTTCACCGAGGTTTTCGCAGAGGTTGAAGCGGCCGAGCTTGCAGTAGATGCAGTAGCCGCATGGCGCGGAGTTGGCTGCGACAACCTCATCACCCACGTTCACCCAGTCAACCTCTTCACCCACCTCGACAACCACACCCGCGAACTCATGCCCCATTATCACAGGAGGCCTCGCATAAGGATGACCGCGGAGAAACATCTTCAAATCCGTTCCACAAGTAAGCGTCACAAACGTCCTAACCAACACCTCACCTCTTCCAGGCGAAGGCCTCCCAACATCCATCACACGAAGGTCACCAGGCCCGTGAAAAACAGCAGCCCTCAACCAAACACCCCACACTAAACCAAAACAGCCGACATAAAAACAAACAACACGAGCCAAGCCCAATCCACATCCTCACACAGCCACCCAGGCAGGAGTACGGTACAGGAGGTGATCCGGCCACACGTTCCCGTGCGGCCACCTTGTTACGACTTCTGCCCCCTCACCAGAACCGGGCTCGAACCCGCCAACGAGACGGGCCCTCGCCCAGTTCCAGCTCGGGTGCAGCGACGGGCAGTGTGTGCAAGGAGCGGGGACGTATTCACCGCCCGGTGGTAACGGGCGGTTACTAGGGATTCCGCGTTCACGAGGGCGAGTTGCAACCCTCGATCCCTACTGAGGTGGGGTTTAGGGATTGGCTTCCCCTTTCGGGGTCGCAGCCCACTGTCCCCACCATTGAACGTCGCGTGCGGCCCGGGGGATTCGGGGCATACTGACCTGCCGTAGCCCGCTCCTTCCTCCCCGTTTCCGGGGCAGTCCCTCCAGAGTGCTCGGCGCCTTTCGGCCCGGTCGCAACTGGAGGCGCGGGTCTCGTCCGTTGCCTGAATTAACAGGACACCTCACGGCACGCACTGGCGACGGCCATGCACCTCCTCTCAGCTCGTCCGGCAAGGCCTTTAACCTGGCCATCATCCTGCTGTCGCCCCCGGTAAGGTTTCCGGCGTTGACTCCAATTAAGCCGCAACGTCCACCCCTTGTGGTGCTCCCCCGCCAATTCCTTTAAGTTTCAGCCTTGCGGCCGTACTCCCCAGGCGGCGGGCTTAATGGTTTCCCTTCTGCACCGGAACGGCTCGTAGCCGCTCCGACGCCAAGCCCGCATCGTTTACGGCTGGGACTACCGGGGTATCTAATCCCGATCGCTCCCCCAGCTTTCGTCCCTCACCGTCGGGCGTGTTCTGGGCAGCCGCCTTCGCCACTGGTGGTCCTCCCGGGATCAGTGGATTTTACCCCTACCCCGGGAATACCGCTGCCCTCTCCCACCCCCAAGCCCGGCAGTCATCCGCGCGGCCCAGCAGTTAGGCTGCTGGATTTAACGCGGAGCACGCCGAGCCGGCTACGGACGCTTTAAGCCCAGTAATAGTCCTCACCACTCGCGGAGCGGGTATTACCGCGGCGGCTGACACCCGTCTTGCCCCCCGCTTATTCGCGCAGCTTTTTACACTGCGCAAAAGCCACCACGAGGGTGGCACTCGGGGTGACCCCGTCACGCGTGAGCGCATTGCGGAGGTTTCGCGCCTGCTGCGCCCCGTAGGGCCTGGACTCTTGTCTCAGAGTCCATCTCCGGGCTCCCCCTCTCAGGGCCCGTACCCGTTATAGGCTTGGTGGGCCGTTACCCCACCAACTACCTGATGGGCCGCAGCCCCATCCTGAGGCATGTACACAGGCATCCCCGTGTACATCTTTCGGCGAGAGGTCGTTCCAGATCCTCTCACCTATGGCGGTTTATGCACCAGTTTCCCGGTGTTATCCGCCTCCTCAGGGTAGGTTGGCCACGTGTTACTGAGCCGTACGCCAGGCCCACAGGTGGCTATGGGCCTAGACTTGCATGGCTTAGTCTCCCCCCGATAGCAGTGAGGTCCGGCAGGATCAACCGGAGTCGTGCCTGGGGATTACGGCTGCGGAGGATTTTGTGGGGGCTTGGCCCGTGTTAAGACCTGATCGTGATTGTATCAGGTCCTCATCTTGTGCCCCTGGTAGGAGGCCGAGCCATCAACCCGTGGGAGTGTCTCTCCCTTTGTCGGTCCGGTCGGAGCCGCCTTCTCGACCGGGGCAACTTATACAACTACTTGTGTTCTTATAAATATTGCGTTGGCTGATGGAAGGTGTCCGAAACTATTTTTTCCGCTGTGTAGTGTTGTTTTGCGGTTTGTCGGAGAGGCTTCGGAGGTTTATGGAGTCCGGTGGGTTGGTTGGTGAGTTTGTGGAGCTTCCGCCTGAGCAGGCGAGAACATCCGAGTCGGCGGCGAACGCTGTGGGATGTGAGCTTGGGCAGATTGCTAAAAGTATTGTGTTGAAGGGTTCGCGGACGTATGTGGTTGTGTTGGCGGGTGACAGGCGCATAGATTTGAAGAAGTTCAGCAAAGTTGTGGGTGAGCCTGTGCGTCTCGCGAAGCCCGATGAAGTATTGTCCGAGACAGGCTACCCCGTCGGAGCTGTTCCACCCTTCGGCCACATCAGGCCGCTCAAAACATTCATCGACGCATCACTTCTCAGACACAAGGTTGTCTACGCGTCAGGCGGCAGCGACAGCTTCCTCCTCAAACTCGGCGTCGACACACTGCTCAACCACTTCGGCGACAGTGTTGTCGATGTCTCGCGGTAGAGAAAGGCTTTTGACCTCCCACTAAACAGTGAAGAACATGGTCAAGCTGAGCAAGACAAGGTTCTGGGACGTCTTCTCCTCGTTTGCATACATTCTCGCGTTCTTGTTGACGATGGTCGCAGTTGTCGGGCTTGCGATGTTTTTGATGCAGACGCCGAATCTACTCGGCATAGCTTAAAATAACACCCGAAAACATGAAAAATCGGCGCCGGTCATAGGATGGGGGAAACGCCCAGACTCAGCCGAACCTGGAAGCTAAGCCCCATCCGCGCGGCACTAGTGAGGTGGGAGACCCCTCGCGAAAGCCGCGTGCCGGCGGCCAAATTTGCTTTTGTTTTAATTCATGCCGACCAGTATTTTTCTGATGTAGATGGCTGATGTGTCAACTGTTGTTGTCGTTGTTTTGCTTGGGGCCGCTGCTTTCTTCTACACTTTGGGCGGGTTTGCGGGTGGCTCGGTCTTCATAGCGATTTTGTTGGCGGCCAGCGTTCCCGCTGGTCAGGCGGCTCTGGCTGGGCTTGTCTTCAACACCGTCTCCACGTCAAGCTCCATTCTAAGATGGCGTATTCACTTTTCGCGAGAGATGCTGTGGTTTGTGGCAGGCTCCGTTCCCATGGCTTTTGTCGGCGGGTTGTTGTATGTTCCCGACGAGCTGCTGCGGCGGGTTATGGGTGTGGCTATTCTGGTGGGTGGCTTCACGGTGTTGACGGCGACGTTCCAGCTCAAAAAAGTCTACCTGGGAATACCCGCCAGGGTTCTTGTGGGATGCGGCATCGGGCTTCTCGCAGGTTTGACAGGCATAGGCGGTGGAGTGTATCTCGCCCCTCTGCTCATCATGCTGGATATCGCGAACCCGAAGACGACCGCCGCCACAACAACCACACTAATTCTCCTAAACTCGTTAGCAGGCATACTGGCCCGGCTGCCAAGGCTCCCGACACTGCTGCCGAACCCAGTAATCCTCGCAGCCATATCCCTCATCATTTTAACCGCCCAGCTCGGCTCATACACCGGCGCCAAACTTTTCTCCCAAAAAACGGTGAGACGAGTCATCGCGTTAATACTCATCTCGATAGGTCTCTACCTGAGCCTCGGAGCCTAACTTCAGGGATATAGACGTAGTAGATCCCTTTATCCGTTTGTGTTCTAGGGTTCTCGAGCCAGGTTCACCGTGGAAAAATAGGCCAGCAGTATCGATAGTTAATCCTCCGCTGTTATCACATGGAGTATAATTAGCACGATTAGCAATGCAGTGATTACTATCTGAGTATGTATCACCTTGTTAAGCGCCTTCGAGTATCTATTCGACACCAGCATTAGGAAGTAGCCTGATACCATAACAGCGGCTATGACCACCGTCAACGATAGCGAAATCGGGTCTAAGTATCTTATTAGAGCGAATCCATGTGAAAAAGCCGCCAATGTGCCGGCGGAGTTTACGGCTATGTGAAAGTGTAACGCTGGTTTGTATATCAATGCTAGTTTCCTGCTTATATCCCTGGCATCGGGGATGAAGGCTGTTATGAAACGCCTCAGGAAATTATATGCGTTGAAGGGTAGTGTGGCGAGGACTCCAGCGCCTATTGCCAGCCACCCCAGCTCTTTGTTGACCTCTTCACCTCCATCCGCAAAGACAGGCTGTATTGAGAATACAAATAACATGAGAATAAGCGCTAGGGTTTTTGTTGACCTTTCCTCCATGCTTCAAACACCTTGTATCCACCATAAATGAAAGCACCAGCTATAATCGAGATCACCGCTACGAATACAACGTTACCAAATCCCAATAGGTTTGAGCCAGCCCTTCCACCGTTTTCGGCCTCCTTTTCCTCTTCGTGTTCGTCCCCATTGCCGTATACATATGTCGTATTGGTTAAAACAGCTGCCAAAAGCAAAAAGGCCAGAAGGATAGTTATTGTCTTCACGCTCTTAATCTGGATGTTGTATATATTTATACCCTTGTTGCTTCCATTATTGCTTCTCTTAGGCTTAGTTTTGATATTCTCTTGTGGTATTGGTAGAGTCTTATGTATTCTTCTAGGTTGTTCTTGTTTATTCCGTTTCTGGGTCTTAGGAATCTCTTGAGTAGTCCTGCCCTGTTCTCGCAGTTGTTTATATTAACATGTCCCTTGGCGTTCCACTCTTATCATTGCATCTCTTGCCACATCCCCTAAACATAGATTCCTATTCCACATCTGCTCCATACCATCCTCGTAATGCTTATCCCCCCAAACCACTCACAGCCACGCTGTAATGGACAGCGTAACCCATTACTCATTCTCTGGACATGGGCGGGTTCATGCGGAGGCCCAAGCTTGTCGTGAGAGCGAGCTGTGTAGAGGATGTCTCCAAGCTGCTGAGGCACCGTTGCCTTCTTAAGGAAGCGGAACTCGGCTCTATTGAGGGGGCGTAGCCGAGCAAGGCCAAGGCGTCGGGCTCCAGATCAAAACAGCTGGTCAAGAGGCGACACCCGAAGACCGTGGGTTCAAGTCCCACCGCCCCCACCTAACTGTAACTCTTAAATTCAGAAAAACAATCAACTTCTCAGTACTTGTCTGAAGTGGATGATGTGAGGAAGAGGAACCTGAAGAACATCATCGCTGGTGAAGTTGTTTTTTCAAAGAGGCCCGGCGAGGTTTTGAAGAAGTGGCGCACGTTGTTTGAGCTGAGTCAGAAAAGCATCGCCAGGGAGATGAGCATCTCCTCAAGCGTTCTGAGCGACTATGAGAAGAGTAGGCGAAAGTCTCCGGGAACCGATTTTATCAGGAGATATGTCGAGGCGCTTATCCGGCTTGATGAGAAACGGGGAGGCTTGAAGATAAGGGAGTTCGCGTCGGATGTTCAGACGCTTTCAGACGTTGTTCTGGGGATGTCTGAGTACACGACTCCCAAAACCATGGCCGAGGTGGTGAAGCTGTTGAAGGGGGTGTGGCTGGCTGGGCAGGAGCAGCAGAATTCGCTGATTTTCGGCTACACAGTCGTCGACAGCATAGAGGCCATCAAGAGGCTCGGGCCCTATGATTTCTTCAGACTCCTCGGAGCAAGCACCGAGAGGGTGGTTGTGTTCACGAACGTGGAGAGAGGCCGCTCGCCGATTATTGCTGCTAAAATTTTTCCGCTGAGGCCGCGGCTGATAGCAATACATGGGCCGAGGCGTGTTGAGGACGTGGACGCGATGGCCGTTGAGCTGGCGAAAAAAGAACGTTTGCCCTACGTCTTGTCGCTTCATCAAACTGTTGAAGATGTTTTGGCGAGCCTCAGCCAGTAGTAGCCGACGCTGTTCTTTTGACCAGCCTCGCTGTGAGAATGCCGTTGACGTATCTCAGTTCTCGCAGCATCGCCTCGAAGGGCAGTTTCACGGTTCGTCTGAACCCCATCCCGCCCATGAGAACCAGCTTCCTCCCGAGAAGCTCTACACGAACCTTCGTCTCAGGCCCCGGCACCTGAGCAGTAACATCAACCACATCCCCCTCCTGACGAAGCTCCAGCAGATAATCATCCCAAGCCGAGGAGCCTAGACTGTTCTTCACAGCCTTTGCCCAGTAGAGTGTGAGGAGAATGGCCATGGCTGCGAGAGCAAGGCCTAGAATACCGGGTGATAAGCGTATGAAGAAGGACGCAGTCGCGACGGCGATGAGCAGCAGCATCAGTAGCCAGAAGCCCGAAAAACTGCCCCGGTTTCTGTTTTGCTGCATCTACTTGATCACCACCATCACGTATCTCAGCGTGACCAATCCCGACTGCTGGTAGATTGCTCCTAAATATAAGCTATCTCCAGAAACCCAGTGGACAAGAATGGCTCCGTATTGTTTCCAATATTCCACAAACTCTGTAAGCTCTGTTTTAATTTGTTCGAAGTCTTTTTCCGAGGTGTAGTTCAGGGTTTTGGTTTTGTAGACGATGTTTGCGTTTATCTGCTCAGGCGTCTCTGGTGGGAGCCCCAGTTCCTGAAGCAGAGTCTTGAGCCTTTGTAGCCTGTTTTCCCGCGTGTCGACAGGCGAGACGGGTGGAGCGGATTCGCCGGCCAGTTTGAGGAGATAGTTTCTAAACGCCTCCTCCACGGTTTGTCCAAGGCCCACGTAGTATAGCCCGGTGAAAGCCGCGCCCACCACCGCAACTGTTCCCAGCTGTGTCACAACCCCTTCACCTTCCCTCGCTGTGTACACTGGAATGATGTAGACGGGGTGGTCGCCCACCTCGTAGAAGATGGTTTCACCTATCCTCGGCGAGGCGAGAAGAGTGCTGAGCGTCCGGAAGTCAGGGTCCCTCTGCAGAGCTTGAAGAGCCGCTGAAGGGCCGAGGAGCTTAATCGGAGAGTCCTCCGCGACCCTGTAGAAATACATCTCACCCGTGTGTGGATAATCGTTTCTAACCACCGCGTATCCTGCGAGGTTCAGTCCCCTCGAGCCTCGAAGCTCGAGGGAAAGTATTCCCACGAACTCTAGCTGGCTATGGTTGGGGAGTTTAGTGACCACGAAATAGACCTCTACGCCGGAAGGTATTTCATAGAATTGTCGGGCCTGTATGAAGATTGCGGGGTCATCGATGTGATAGATAGAGAACATTCTCGTCTGATAATCGAATAGCTCGGCTGGGTATCTGATCTGGTTGTGAAGCCAATTTGGCACATCTCTGCTAACTTTGTCGGCGTAAACGGCTTCAAACAACTTTGTAAACATGTCGTCTCCCAGAGTAATCAATCTTATTTCGCCGTTGTAGGCGTCTACTAGGGCGAGCCCGACGAAGCGAACGAATGGGTTGCCGTTTGACCATGGCACGTTTTCCGTTGGGAGGATGGCTATCAACGGCATCATCCAGTAGGTTCTTGTTCCATCAGTGACAGGAAACATGTCGACGTACTCGTCCTTATAGACGTATGAGAAGTATGGGAAGAGAAGCTGAACTCTATCATGGATATCGCGGTACCTTAGGAGGAGGATTTCTTTGTCGGGGTAGCTGAGGAAAAAGGTTACGTCATATAGCCAGCTCAGCGGAGGCCCTATCTTGACTCCCCCCGACCCGCTGTACCTTGAGCCACCAATCTCGTCCGAAACATCTTTTCCCATTATGATTGCTGCCCAGTCGCTTGAGAAAAGACTACGTGGCCCGCCTTCGCCATAGTATATTCTTCTCTCGTTGAAGAATTTTGAGCTGTCCACTATCTCGCCCGTGTGTGCGTCGAGCATCAGAAATCCTTGGGGGATGTGTGTGTAGACGAGGTGGCGGTTGTACCATGCGTCTGCTGGAGTAACTGTCGGCGGAAGAACAGGCTTCATCGACGCGCTCCAGTAAAGGCTTCCGTTATACCTGAGAATGTCGGAGTCCTCAAAATCAACATAAGGTATCAGCCCTATCTCTGGCCTCAGCTTGGCGAACGCTGCATCCCAGTCCCACAGCCTAGCGCGACTCAAGATGTCTTCATTCGCGTTCACTATCGCTGATGCGTTGGCCGCCGAAACGGTTGTCTTGCTGAAGTTATAGGGCAGAATCTTGAAGTTGAGGTCGGCGAGGAAACGGTTTACATGTATCTCTTGAAGAACGTAGGGGCCTTTGTACTCGATTTTCTGGGCGTCGGCTATGGTGTTCTGCACAGTCACCACAGACGCGGTCAACAAACCGATTATCACAAGCAGACCCAGTCTCAGCCAGACGTTGTTTAGAAACCGTTTTCCACGTAGGTCAAGATAGCCGTAGAAGGCAAGCACGGCCGAGGCCGTGAAAGCCGCTACTATCAAGACCTTCGTGTTGTAGTCTATCGATGATGGAAAGAAGAGGTTGAACCCTGTCCAGGCGAGCCCGAGGCTGGCGAGAAACTCGATTGTCGATGCCCTTATCGTAATAGTGCCCGTCTCAGCGTAGGAGACGAGAGCTTTCGCCATCACCTTAACCAGGTTTGTTACCCCTATGAGGAGAAACAGCCGTGTGCCGATGGCTGAAAGGATTGGTGGAAGGAGAATGATTAGGGCGGGTGATGCGTCGATTACCGCTTCCGCACCTCTGATATCTCCTGGACCAAATGATGTAAAGGGCAGGGCCAGTATCTTGGGCAGGTTCTCCAACCCCATCGACCAGCCGCTCAGAGAAGCGGTCACCGCCATCCCAAATATGCTGTTTGAGAAGATGAAGGTTCCCACGAGCAGTTTCGTAAACTGCCAAGCAAGGAATGTCTGGAGAGAGAGCCTAAACCTGTCAAAGTCGAGAATTCTGGGGGAGAAGCCGCCCCGCATGAGGACAAGAGCTGTGCGCAGAGTCCAGATGACGAGGGATTTTCGTGAAACAAAGTCAAGGCGGAAAAGAGCGATGAATGAGAGAGTCAGGCCGCCGATTAGCGAGAAGTAGAAAGGCCGTATGAAGAGGTCTCCGAACTCCATCACGTTCAGCCAGATGTTGATGAACGAGCCGATGAAGAGACCTGTGAATAGAAGCAGAACAAGTAAAACGGCTATGGTGTAGCCGAAACGTCTCCCGCGACCGCTTCTAGACGACACCAAACTTGTTTAACCCGGCACGACGTCCACTGGCCGTGTTTTATAGGTTATTCCAATTTCTCGAAAGGTTTTTGATGCCGTGAAAGGCCTCTGGATAGACATGTTATCTGGTGGGGGCCTACTGCTTGTCTCGCTGAGAAAAGCCGGTGTCGATAGGTTCTTCATCAACTCTGGAACAGAGTACTCGGGTCTTCTACTGGACTACATGCATCTAAGCCCTTCGCAGAGGCCGGAGATGGTTGTCTGCCTGAGTGAGACCACCGCTGTCGCGGCGGCATACGGATACAGCCTCATGAATGAGAATGCGTCGGCCGTCATGGTTCACACCGTCCCGGGTGTGGCAAGCGCTTTGCCTAACCTCTTCAACGCATACACGGCTGGCATACCCATCATTCTTATCTCAGGTGTCACATCATACTCGTCCAGAGGACGCAGGGGGTCGCGTCAGATACGTGTCCACTGGGGCCAGGATGTCAGGGATATACGTGGTTTGGTAAGGCAGTTTGTTAAATGGGATTATGTGGTCAACGAGTCCGCTGAGATTCCTGAAGCGGTGTCGAGGGCCGTTGAAGTAGCTATGTCCCCGCCCCAGGGCCCTGTCTACCTCGGAATTCACCGGGAGCATTTCATGGCGAACCTAGAGAAAATGGTTGAACAACGTCCGCCCATAGTTTCCCAACCTCCTTCACCAAATCCCTCAAGCGTCAAAAAAATCGCCGAAAGGCTCGCTTCCGCCAATTACCCAGTTATCCTGACGAGGTCTGCGGGAAGAAACGCTAAGTCTTTTCATTTGTTGAAGAGCTTGGCGGAGATGCTGTGTGCGCGGGTTAATTACGCCGTCGCCGACTATGTCAACTTTCCCAACACGAGCATTTTCTCCGCACCCGCTGACCTGAGGAGAGCTGACTGCATAGTTGCGCTGGAGTCTGATGTTCCTTGGCTGCCTGCGGAGGAGTGGCCCATGGATGTTTTCAGGGTCTCGGTCGGAACTGAACCGCTGAACACAAGGATGAATGTTTGGGGGTTCGGGTTCGATGAAGCAGTTTACGCGGAGACCTCCCAGTTTCTGGAGAGTCTTCTACATCAGTTCGAGAGCGGCTCGGTCAAGGTTGGAAAGGATTTGCTTGAGGAGAGACGGGCAGTCGCCGAGAATGATTGGCGAAGATGGCGGAGAGACCTTGAAGAAGCTCTCAGACAGGATGAAAGCAGAGGGCTGCTGACGAAGCGTCTGGCCTCACATATCCTCGGCGAAGCTCTACCCCAAAACTTCATCATAGTCAACGAGTATTCTCTGAGGCCTGATTATCTTTTGTTCGATGAGCCGGGAACCTATTTCGGGGAGCCTCCGGGCGGTTCTCTGGGATGGGGGCTTGGCGCAGCTCTCGGGATAAAGCTGGCTAAACCAGAAGTTTTTGTGTCAGTGGTTCTGGGCGACGGCAGCTTTGTCTTCAACAATCCTGTCTCGGGAGCCGTTTTGTCCAAATGGTATCGACTGCCTGTTTTGTTGACTGTCTTTAACGACGGATGTTGGTGGGATGTGAAAAAGAGCTTGGCTGACATGGGCTTCTCCGAGTTTGGGAAAAAAGTCGAGGGAGTCGATTTCCCAGAGCCCCTAGATGTCTACAGCATGGGGCGGGGCATGGGCTTCTCATCATATGTGGCGGAGAAGCCTAGGCAGGCTGCTGAGGCTTTGAGAGAAGCGGTTGCGGATGTTTTGAAGGGTGTCACAGCTCTCGTTGACTTGCGTGTTAGAGCGGATTCTTGACACCGACGTAGACCGCTGCGAGGAGAAGGGGAAAGGTTGTCCATGCGGCCAATAGATGGGTGATGGGCATTTTGAGCTGAGGCTGGTTTTGAACATCCCTCAAATAGGCCGCGTAATCCGTCAACCATCCACCGGAACCGCCCTCAAGCATCAGCCTCCATCCTAAAACCGTCACAGGCTCACTGAACTCCGGCACAACACCATACAACTGTGTGGGAAAAACAACGTAAACGAGAATCACTCCCGCCGCTATGAAGGCAAGCCACCTCTTTCTAACTCGTGTGATGGCGTATGCTGCGAGGGCTGCCGCGGGCTGGACAGCTGGTGCCAGAAACCTGTATTCGATGTGGGTGAAAAGGATTATGTATGCTACTGTGAGCGCGAACCAGAGTATTAGGGGTTTTGCCTCTTCGATGCGGTTTTTCAGAGCGAGTATCGCGCCTGCAACGGCTGCGGTGAGAAGCGGTACGGTGAGCAGGCTTGGGAAAGCTGAAACCCAGAACTGAACTCTCTCCAGAAATGTTAAGCCGCTGCGGGCTATGTCGTCTCTAACCATGATTGAGTGCGCAACCGGCCTCGATAGAACACCGCGTCCAGCGATTTGAAACTCGTCTCCCAGCCTCACGTTGTCGAGGAAAAACGGATGCATGATGAACAGCATTATGGCGAGGCCCAGCAACAGGTCGAACGCCCTCTCCTCAACACTCGGCCTTTTCGATAAGAGGTTTTTCTGCTGATGAACCTTGTGGACAGCTAAGAGGGTAACTGTGGTGAAAACAATCAGAAGCGGAATATAGACGGGGTCTGTGACAAGAGGCGTCAAAGCGTCTGAAAGCATTTGTAGGAAAACCTCCTGCCTCATCACCACCGCGGCCGCCGCCACGGCGCCCAGCAACGCCAAATACAATATTTTCATCGTCTTGGAGACGCGGGCTATCCAACCCATGGAGAGGAGCATGACTGGAAGAAGGAGAAGATTTTGGTCGCGGGCCAGTATGGAGACAGCGGTCAAGCCTCCCGAGACCCAGAGAAAAGGCCCGTACCTGAGTCCGAGGCTGAAGCTGAGCAAAGCGAGAAAAGCCAACATCGAGCCAGAGGCGTCTGTCAAGATGTATGAAGTGGTTTGGACAAAGTAGTTGAGAGCTATTGTGAAAACAGACGATAAAATACCTGCCATGAGGCTTTTGAAAAGCTTTGAGACAAGAAGGAACATGACGACTGTTGCTGCAACCGTTAAAAGAGGGGAGAGAAGACGAGCGTATTCAACCGGTGCGTTGAGCAGGTAAACCCCTGTAAGCATCCACCAGAAAAGCGGCTGCCGCTCCTCCGCAAAAGGTCCACGAGCATCCTGCGGGTTCAGCCTTCCGCTCGCTATCAAAGCGTTGTTAATGTAGGCCTTATCATCCCAAAAAGGGGCCTCATTCACCAACGCCGGAGGAAGAAAAACCAAGACGCCGAGCAGGAAAACGGCTACAGAAGACACAGCTATCTTCAGAGTGATTTTCCTCGCGGCAATCTGCATGCTTGAGATGATTGCTTCCGTCGGCCGTTTTAAGGATATGTTTATCTTAAAGGAAGAAGAACGTGTAAAAAGTTTGAGGAAAATCCTCGTATTCCTTCTTCTAGCTGCTCTGGTTTTCCCTGTCAACGGCTTCGAGTTATCAAGTGTCAAAGAGGCTCTGCGAAGCGACTATGAGTATTTGCGTGACATGGCTGAGCAGGTTTCCGGAGACGGGTCCGCGAGCCTCAGGGCCGTGGCTCTGCACGGCATATTCGCCGCCTCTATCCACATGGGCCTCGGCGACGCCGAGTCGCTCAATCTCCTCAACAAAATAGCTGAGCAGGCGAACACAAGGGTTTTGCGGGGGGACGGTGTAGACATCGGGTTCACGGGGAAAATGCCTGCGGCCGAAAATTTTCTCACCCATCTGCAGACAGAGTATTTCGCAGCGCTGCACTATGGGTTGACGCGGAGTCAGCGGAGCAAGGAAACGCTGAACATTCTGGGCGATAGCCTTGAGAAATTCTTGGGCTGGACACCTGTTTACTCGAGGGCTGCGATGCTTGTCACAGCCAACTGGGTTTCGATGATGACAGGAGGCGCCGTAAACAGAGAGGAGACGCAGTACGCTGTAAACAGCTACGCAGAACATTTCCACGACATAGTGGCCTTCTCAACCCAAAACGAGGGACAACTCATACAATCGTTGTCAGCCCTTTCACATCTTTTGTCCGTGGCCCATGAAGCTAGCGTCGAGGTGCCCGATGAACTAGCCGCTCTCTGGATAGTTCACATCGAATACGTAGGGAATTTTACTGTTGTCAAAAACCCGGGACAAGATTTTGAATTGGCCAGCAGGGCGCTTCTAGCTCTGGTTGAAGCCGCCGAAACACGCCGCGGCCGCTATGCCTCCATGGCTTTGGATGTTGCGATGAATCTTTCAAGGCGGATGGAGGACTTCTACAGCGTCGGAGACAGGCTGCTCATGGTTGAAACCCGACTTAGTGAGCTGCGTCTATACGACCCCGCGGCCACGGCCGAGCAGGTTTTCACCGCGGCTCAGCAAAAAACATCAGCCATAAACATAATCTATCCCACAGCTCTCGCCAGACTCAGAAAACTTACACCAATGCAGTCAAACTCTCTTGAAGTTGCTGTGACTAAGCTTTCTACTGCGAAGGGATACTATCCGCTCTTTGAAAGTGGGGCGGCCTTATCCGAGGAGTATGTAAACCGCTTCCTTCGAAGCAGCCTCTTCTCCACAATACTTGTTCTCGAGAGGAAGCCTGCCGCCGAGGTTAGGAACCTTGCCTTGGAGAGGTTTGTGTCTAGTTCGCCTGTCTCTACAGCGGTTTTGCTCGTTCTTGTGTTGTTTGCGTTGCTTAACAGAGTGGGTGTGCTCTACAAGCGGGGGTGAAAGGGTTTGGCGGAGCCTTCCGTGAATACTGGTGTAGCTCTTCTGGTCACGGGCGTCTTGATAGCTGTGCTCGGCTACGTGCTTTCACTTTTGGAGCATGGACTCTTATGGCTCGTGCCAATAGAATTTGTTTTCATGTTTGACGCAGGCCCCGCCTTGGCCGCGTTTGGACTCGGATGGATTATCAGCGCTCTGCACCCACTCCGAAAATGGTATCTTTACTCGCTTATGCTAGGGGTTATCGTCTCCGCGGCAGGGTTCGCAGCCTCAGGGTCTATACCGCTTAATCTGGAGACTTCATCATATCAGCAGTTGATGATGACTATTACCTGGAGTGTCGGGCCCTCTCTGATTCTCTCAGCAGCTTTGGCCTCGGTGGTGATCAGCCGAAGAGTCTCAAAAGCGGGGATAGTTTTGCAGAGAAACAAACATGAAGACGAGATGGACGTAGTCCTTATACTGGCTCTCTACCTGCCTTTCATCACTTTGCTCAACAGCCCCAACTTCTATCTAAGGTATGTCATTCCTGTTGCAGTGACATGGCTCGTCTGGCATCTTTCCGCCGACAAGCTGGTGACATGGTTGCTAAGGCGTCAGGCAGCCGCTGGAGCCGTGCTAGTAGCGGCTGAGCAGCCTAAAACAGAGGAGACAACCATCTTCAACGTCGCCTCCCGCAGCTACCATCCCATGGCTTTCGGCCTTGGTGTAACGACCACTGTGGCAAGCGTGCTCGACCTGCTGGGCATAAACCTTTTCGGCGAAGACCCGTTCTCCGCATCTGCAAACGCAGCTTTCATATCGATTGTAGCTATTGCTCTCGGCTCTCTCTACGTGGGGCCTGTTCTATGGCTTTTCGAGGACTGTGGCATCCGGGTCTTTAACCCGGTGAGGAAGATTTTGACGGAGCCGAAAATCCACAGCCTCGCCGACGAGATGATTGAAATCTACACATTCATTTTTTCGCCTATAGGGCTCACATTCTCGGTGGCCGACGGCGACCTTGTTCTCGCCATGATACTGCTAGCCTTCATCGTGCATCTATTGTTCACGGTCTCCATGACCTCAACCTATCTCTACCTAAAGTTCTCAGCCAACAAACATCTTTGGAAAGTTGTGCGACGCTTAGAGATGGAAGGGCTGCTGACGCAGAAGCCTCTTTAGACATATTTTCCGCAGTTGTAGCAATACCAGCGTTGATACTGCTCAATCCAAGTAAGGTCTCTGCCGCATGTTGGGCAGGGGTTCTTCTCACGTCTGCCGAAAGGCAGTTTGGATGCCACACCAGATATAACTCCTCCTCGCTGCTGAGGCTGAACCGGAGGCTGAGCCGCAAACGTCTGGACAGGCGGTGTCTCAGGCTGCTTCAGCTCGATTTTCTCCTTGAGTATGATTATGTCTCCTGCCGCAGCGACCATGCTCCACGGCACACGCTCAACCACGTTGTATTTGGAGAGAATTTGGAGACCAATCTCTCCACTTCCTATTGGCAGCTCTATGTCCTGAACCACGCCTACCAACGAGCCGTCAGGAGAATAGACCTGCATCCCGACGAGTTTTCCACGAGGGATGGATGACATTTTCGTCAACGGTGATGTGTGGTGGCATTAAAACGTTTTGCTCCTTGGGTTTGATTGCCTGAGGGCGGTGTGGATTTTCTCCGGTTTCAGAGGCATGTCGATGTGCAGGAGGCCGAGATGTGCAAGAGCGTCGAGTACGGAGTTGACGACGGCGGGAGTGGATGCTATGGTCCCCGCCTCACCTATGCCCTTGACACCTAAGGGGTTAACCGGTGATGGTGTGACTGTTTCCGCAGTTTCTATCCGCGGAATCTCCATGGCCGTCGGCACAAGATACTCGGTTAAATTGCTCGTCAAAAGCTGGCCATCGCTGTCGTAGCTGGCTTCCTCGTAAAGGGCCTGTGCAAGCCCTTGAGCTATTCCGCCGTGAATCTGCCCCTCCACAATCATCGGGTTAATGCGGTTGCCGCAGTCATCCACCGCATAGTATTCGAGGACCTTGACCTTCCCTGTCTCCGGGTCAACCTCGGTTATGCAAATGTGTGTGCCGAAGGGGAATGTGAAGTTGGGAGGGTCGAAGAACACTGTTGTCTCGAGGCCTGGCTCAAGTCCCTGCGGCAGCTCGTTCGCTCCAGCTCCATAGGCTGCGTAAGCGACTTCCGCGAAGCTCTTGCTCTTCTCAGGCATTTCCCTGACATAGAATTTTCCAGCCACGTATTCGATGTCTTTCTCACCTGCCTCGAGGAGATGTGCGGCGATTTTGCGGGCCTTCTCGAGGATTCTATCGCATCCAATTGCCACGGATGCCCCGGCCACGGGTGTTGTTCTGCTTCCATAGGTTCCCATTCCGAAGGGAATCATGGCTGTGTCGCCGTGAAGTATCTCTACGTCCTCAATCGGTATCTGAAGCCTGTCCGCCACTATCTGTGCAAAAGTCGTCTCCTCACCCTGTCCATGGGGGTGGCCGCCTATGTAGACCGAGACTTTTCCTGTTGGATGCACTCGGATGATGGTGCTTTCCCAAAGCCCGAGGCCAAATCCTGTGGCTCTCGCGACAGAGGATGGGCCCAGCCCACATATCTCGATGTAGCTGCTGATACCTATGCCTATGAGCTTTCCCTTAGCCCGCATCTCCTCCTGTTTCTTCCTCCACTCCGAGTATCGCGAAAGCTCGAGGGCCTTCATGAAAGCTTTCTCATAGTCGCCGCTGTCATAGACGAGGCCGATGGGCATCGCCGAGTAGGGAAACATCTCTTTTTTGATGAAGTTTTTCAGCCTCACCTCGGCAGGGTCCTTGCCAAGCCGCCGCGAAAGAATATCAATCATCCTTTCAAGGATGTAGGTTGCCTCTGGCCTGCCTGCTCCACGGTAAGCATCCACGGGGGCCGTGTTCGTCAAAGCCCCGACGACCTCGACAGATATCGCGGGTATGCGGTATGGGCCGCTCAGCACGGGGCCGAAGAGAATAGTGGGGATGCCGGGTGCGGCGGTTGAAAGATAGGCTCCCATGTTTGCATATGATTTTACACGCAGTCCGAGGACAAGCCCAGTGCGGTCGGCGGCGAGGTCAACATACTGTATGTGGTCTCTTCCGTGGATGGTTGCTGTGAAGTTCTCCATCCTTGTCTCCATCCATTTAACAGGCTTCTTCAGAGTTTTTGCGAGATGCAGCAGCACAACCTCAGGAGAGTAGAGATGAATCTTAGCGCCGAATCCTCCGCCAACATCGTATGAGACAACTCGTAGCTTATGCTCGGGATGGCCCGTGACGAGGGAGAGGAGAAGCCTGTGGACATGCGGGTTTTGGCTCGTGAGGTAAACGGTCGCCTCATCTGTAGTGGGATTATAGTCTGCGAGAACAGCCCTTGTCTCCATAGGTGTTGGCTGCAGCCTGCTGTTGACAAGCCTCTGCGAAACCACCACATCAGCTCCGTCGAAAGCCTTCTCAACATCACCCCCAGAGGCACGCCAGACAAAGGCCGTGTTGTTTGGGACGTCGTCGTAGAGCTGAGGCGCGCCGGGTTTCACAGCTTCCTCTGGATTGGTTACCGCCGGCAGCTTCTCATACTCTACCTTGACAAGCGAGGCCGCGTCAAGGGCCTCTGCATAAGAAGTGGCGACGACAACCGCGACAGGGTCACCTACAAACCTCGCCTTGTCAACGGCGAGAGGCATGTAGCGGGGAACCTTGATGTCCGAGTTGGGAATCTGCCACGCACACGGTATTGGCCCAAGCTTGTCAGCCAACTCCGCACCCGTGAAAACACCTAACACACCCGAAGACTTCTCAGCCGCCGAGACATCAACTCCGACAATCTTAGCGTGGGCATGCGGGCTCCTGACGAAGCATGCATAAACCATGCCTGGAAGGCTCAGGTTGTGGGTGTATCTGCCGCGTCCAGTCAAAAACCGCGGGTCCTCACGTCGCTTGACCTTCGCTCCAAAGAGACGTGTAACAGCCATGAATGTGTCAATACTCAATAAAATATAAGTATTATATAGTAACTCCTAGAAGCGGCAACCCCATCAGAAAGGCAAAGGAGACCAGCGGCACGGTAATGTTGTCGTCAACGTTTCCGAACTCAAACTTTTCGATAAACGAGGCAGCGGCCCCCGCGACCATTCCCAAAGACCCATACAACAGGTAACCCACGGGTATGCAGAAGAGGGCCATTGCCAAGTTACCCCACCACGACTTCGTCCTTCTCCTGTAAAGCATGTTTCGTACAAACCCCGTAACACCATCTCCCACACTCATAAACAGAATAGGCAGCAAACCAAGCCTCACGTCTCCAAGATAGAACCCCAGCCCCATAATCAGCCCCCACATGATGACAAAATGAACCTCGAACATATTGTCCTCAACCTGATACCAGTACATCAGCTTGTTTCGTTTATGAGGCAGGTAGTTACCCACGGCCAAGACTGCGACAAGAACAATCACGGGCAAATAGCTCTTCATGTAGTAGGCGACGACGATGGCTGCAACGGCTCCAGCCAAAACATGAATGATTTTACGATTGTAGTAAACTGCTACGTGATGAGCCATTCCTCGTCCAACCATCCAGTTGTATGTCCTACGCGTTACAAAAGATGTCACAAACAGTATCCAGATGAACAGCACAAGAGTCAACACTATTTCCTCAACGGTGGGCAAAGTAAACATGTGGATGTAAAGATTTTCACTGATGTATAAATTTTTCCAGTAAAACTCTGAGCCATGAGGATAGGAGAGGCTCAGCAGCATCTCGACAGGGTTTACGGCAAACGTGACAAAGCCCGTGGACTTGAACGTACTTTTCTCTGGCTTGTGTCGGAGATGGGTGAGCTTTCAGACGCCTACATCAAAAACAAGGGCCCGCGACAGTTGGATGAAGAGGCTGCAGATGTCTTGGCATGGCTTCTCAGCTTCTGCAACGTCGCCTCCATAGACCTTGAAAAAGCGTTTCTAAACAAGTATGGAGGAGGGTGCCCACGATGCGGGTCCATTCCATGCCTTTGCCCACTTCTTTAACGGCCGTGCCGCCTTATCTCCTCCTCAATCTCCTCAAGCGTTTTACCCGTCACATCAATACCCAGTTCACGAGCCCTTTCCAAAACCTCTTCTCTCTTAGATGCCTTCTCAAACTCCCGCTTCGCCTCACCCAGAGACTTCGCAAGCTTCGGAAGCTTACCGGGCAGAATATAGATAGCAATTAGGATAATCGCCGCGATTATCGCAATCTCTGTCAGTGAAATTGCCATGGTTTTTGTGCTGCAAGGTAAGACTTAAAGCTTTACCATGAGAGTTGAATGAAAGGGCCGGTGGTCTAGCCTGGTAGGACGCCGCCCTCACACGGCGGAGGTCGGCGGTTCAAGTCCGCCCCGGCCCATGCCATGA